>REEB01000066.1 GCA_007695295.1 Puniceicoccaceae bacterium | reverse complement strand
ACCCATAACCAATTACACCTCACCAATAACCCATTACCCCTCACCCATAACCCATTACCCCTCACCCATAACCCATTACCCCTTACCCATAACTCCTTACTCATAACTCCTCACCCTTTCAACTTCCAGTTTTCCGCTTTCAGCTTTTCACCCCCTCCCCTCCTCCATGCTCGACCTCCTCTGGCTGATCCCGGCCCTCCCCTTCGCGGGTTTCCTGCTCCTCACCCTCGCGGGCAGGCTCCCCCGCGCCGTGATCGCCGGGATCGGCTGCGGCACGGTCGGCGTCGGAGCGATTTTTTCGCTGCTCCTCTGCCACCGGTTTCTCACCGCCCCACCCCCCGACCACGCCTTCACCCAGTCGCTCTGGACGTGGTTCGACGTCGCCGGCCTCGCCCCCGGAATCGCCTTCCACCTCGACGCGCTCTCCCTCGTCATGATCTCGGTCATCACCGGGGTTGGGTTTCTCATCCACGTCTACTCGGCCGAATACATGCGCGACGACGAGGGCTTTCAGCGCTTCTTCGCCTTCCTCAATCTCTTCGTCGGCTTCATGCTCGTGCTCGTCTTGGCCGACAATTTTGTCCTCCTCCTCCTCGGCTGGGAAGGGGTCGGACTCTGCAGCTACCTGCTCATCGGCTTCTGGTACCGCGAGCCCGCCAACGGGGCCGCCGCCCGCAAGGCGTTTGTCGTCACCCGCATCGGCGACACCGCCCTGCTCCTCGGCCTGTTTCTGCTCTTCGCTTCGCTCGGCACGCTCCATTTTCAGGAGGCTTTTGCCGCTGCTTCCCTCGCATGGGAGCCGGGCTCCGGGCTCGCCGTCGCCGCCGCCCTCCTCATCCTCGGGGGCGCCGTCGGCAAGTCCGCCCAGCTCCCGCTGCAAACGTGGCTGCCCGACGCCATGGCCGGGCCCACCCCGGTCAGCGCCCTCATCCACGCCGCCACCATGGTCACGGCCGGGGTCTACCTCATCGCCCGCTGCCATGTGCTTTTCGAGCTCGCCCCGGCAGTCCTGCTGGTCGTGGCGATTGTCGGCGCCGCCACTCTGCTCACGGCCGGGTTTTCCGCCCTCGTCCAGCACGACATCAAGCGCGTCCTCGCCTACTCCACCATCAGCCAGCTCGGCTATATGTTTCTCGCCCTCGGGGTCGGAGCCTGGTCGGCGGCGATGTTCCACTTCGTCACCCACGCACTCTTCAAGGCGTTGCTCTTCCTCGCCGCCGGCGCCCTCATCCTCGCCCTCCACCACGAGCAGGATATGCGCAAAATGGGCGGGCTCCGTCACAAGCTCCCGGCCGTCTTCTGGACCTTTCTCATTGGATCCGTCTCACTCGCCGCCCTTCCCCTCATCGGCTCCGGCTTTTACAGCAAGGAGAAGATTCTCTGGGATGTCTGGATCTCACCCCTCGGAGGGCCGGCTTTCTGGGCCGTCGGCGTGGCCGGCGCCGTCGTCACCGCCCTCTACACCTTCCGGATGGTTTTCCTGGTTTTCTTCGGCGAGTCCCGGGGCGCCCGGGTCGAACACCGGCCGGGTCCGGCCGTCCTCGCCGTCCTCGTCATCCTCGCGGTCTTTTCCACTTTTGCCGGCGGTATCGAACTCCCGCACACCTTCGGCCACGTCACTTTCTTTTCCGACTTTCTCGACACCGCCCTCGCTTCCCTCGTGGTGCTGCCGCCGGGGCTCGATGCCGAGCTCTGGGCGCTCCTCCTCGTCGCCTCCGCCCTCGTCCTCGCCGGCGCCGGCGTCGCCTGGTGGCTCTACGGCAAACGTACCCAGACTTCGGATACCATGGGCGCCGCGCCGCCCCGGGATCCGCTGCTCCGGTTCTGGTTCGCCGGCTGGGGATTTGACGCCGTCTACGACACCCTCCTCGTCCGCCCCTACCAGTTCCTCGCCCGCCGCAACCGGCGTGACTTGGTTGATCTCGGCCCCGTCTTCATCGCCGCCCTCGCCCGCGGGCTGCACACGCTCCTCTCCGAGACGCAGACCGGCCGGCTCCGCTGGTACGCTTCCGTCCTCGTCGCCGGCACCCTCGTCCTCCTGCTCCTCGCCTTCGCCCAATGATGCTGCCCGCCATCATCCTCCTCCCGCTCCTCGCCGGACTCGTGGCCTGGCTGGCCGGGCGCTGGTCGGCCACCGCTCCGCGCTGGATCGCGCTCGCCGGCACCGCCGTCCCGCTCGCGCTCACCGCCACCTTCTGGGGCCGCCCCGCGGAAGGCCGCTGGATCGCCGCCTTCGGGTTCGACTGGATCCCCGCCGCCGGGATTTCATTTTTCCTCGCCCTCGACGGCCTCAGCCTCCTCCTCGTCCTGCTCACGTTTTTCCTCGGCGTCCTCGCCGTCGGGGTCGCCTGGCGGCAGACCGATCACCGGCCCGGGTTTTTCTTTTTCAATCTGCTCTGGATCCTCTCCGGAACCGCCGGGGTCTTTCTCGCCCTCGACCTGTTCCTCTTCTTCTTCTTCTGGGAGCTAATGGTCTTGCCGATGTATTTTGTCATCGGAATCTGGGGACACGAACACCGCACCCGGGCCGCGATCAAGTTTTTCCTCTTCACCCAGGCGGGCGGTTTCATCCTCCTCCTCGCCATCCTCGGACTCCACTTCTCCCACGCCGCCGAGACGGGTCTGCACACTTTCCTGTACGAGGACCTGCTCGGCGGCGCCCTCCCGGCCGGCACCGCCTGGTGGCTCATGCTGGGATTTTTCTTCGCTTTCGCGGTCAAGCTGCCGGCTTTCCCCTTCCACACCTGGCTGCCCGACGCCCACACCGAAGCCCCCACCGCCGGCAGTCTCATCCTCGCCGGCATCCTGCTCAAGACGGGCGGCTACGGGCTGCTCCGCTTCGTCGTACCGCTTTTCCCCGAGGCCGCCGCCGCCTTCGCCCCGGTCGCCCTCGTCCTCGGCGCCGTCGGCATCCTCTACGGGGCCAAGCTCGCTTTTGCCCAGTCCGACCTCAAGCGGCTCGTCGCCTACACCAGCGTCAGCCACATGGGCTTCGTCGTCGTGGGGGTCTTCGCCTGGAACACTTGGGCGCTTCAGGGCGTGGTCGTGACCATGATCTGCCACGGACTCAGCACGGGTGCCCTCTTCATTCTCGCCGGCAGTCTCCAGGAGCGGCTCCATACCCGCGATCTCGGCCGCATGGGCGGTTTCCAAGTCCTCGCTCCCCGTATGACCGCTTTTGCGCTTTTCTTCGCCATGGCCTCCCTCGGCCTGCCGGGCCTGGGCAATTTCGTCGGCGAGTTCCTCATCCTCCTCGGCGGCTTCCAAATCAGCATCCCGGTCACCGTCGCCGCCGCGCTCGGCCTCGTCGGGGCCACCGTCTATTCCCTCTGGATCATCCAACGGGCCTTTCACGGCACCCCCGCCAAGGGTGCCACGCTCGCCGACGTCAACTTCCGCGAAGCCGCCATTCTCGGGGCGCTGGTCCTCGGCCTGCTCGGCCTCGGACTCTATCCGCGGCCGGTCCTCGACGCCGCCGAACCCGCCGTCCGCTGGCTCGAGGCCGACGCCGCCCGGCCGGTGCCGGTTGTTCTCGCGGTCGAACCCCCGCCCCACCCGCCGCTGCCATGACCGCCGCCGATTTCCAGGCCCTTCTCCCTTTCATGTGCGTCGCCGCCGCCGCCGTCATCGTCATGCTGGTGATTTCCTTCTACCGCAACCAGACGCTCTCCGCCATCCTCACCCTCGCCGGGCTGCTCGTCGCCCTCGCCTCCCTGCCGATCGCCTGGAGCCATGCCCCCCGCGCCATTCCCCCGCTCCTCCGGGTCGATTCGTTCGCCCTCGTCCACCTCGCCCTCCTTCTCGTCGGCACCGTCGCCGTCACCGTCTTCTCCCAGCGCTACCTGGAGAAGTACCGCATGGAGCGCGGGGAGTTCTACATCCTCCTCCTCCTCTCCGCCCTCGGTGCCCTCATCCTCGCCGCCGCCGACCACTTTGTCGCCTTTTTCCTCGGGCTGGAGCTGCTTTCGGTTTCACTGTATGTGATGGTCGGATACATATTCGTGAAGGAGAAGGCGCTCGAGGCCGCCGTCAAATACCTCTTTCTCGCCGGCCTCACCTCCGCCCTCCTTCTCTTCGGGCTCGCCCTCATCTATGCCGCCCTCGGCTCGATGGAGTTTTCCGCCCTCGCCGCCGCCGTCGCCGGCGCCCCCGATGGCCTCTCCCCTTTCCTCGTCGCCGGCATGCTGCTCGTCTTCGCCGGCGCCGCCTTCAAGCTCTCGGTGGTGCCGTTCCATCTCTGGACGCCCGACATCTACCAGGGCGCCCCCGCCCCCGTGACCGCTTTTCTCGCCACCGTTTCCAAGGGCTGCGTCGTCGCCGTCCTCCTCCGTTTCTTCGCCCCACTCGACCCCGCCTCCCAAACCGGGCTCTTTAGCGCCCTCGCCGCCGTCGCCGGCGCCTCCATGATCGTCGGCAACCTCCTCGCCCTCCTCCAGGACAACCTCAAACGCATCCTCGCCTACTCCTCCATCGCCCACTTCGGTTATATCCTCGTCGCTTTTCTCGCGGGAGGCGAAAACGGCCCCGCCGCCGCCACCTTCTACCTCGTCACCTACTTCGCCGCCACCCTCATCGCCTTCGGGGTCATCGGCTACCTCTCCCCGACCGACCAGGAAGCCGACACCGTGGCCGACTACCGCGGCCTCTTCTGGCGCCGGCCCGGCTCCGCCGCCCTCCTTTCCATCGCCATTTTCTCCCTCCTCGGGCTTCCGCTCACCGCCGGCTTCATGGGCAAGTTCTTCCTTGTCGCCGCCGGCGCCGCCGCCGGCCTCTGGCCCCTCCTCATCATTCTCACCGTCTCCGCCACTCTCGGCATCTTTTACTACCTGCGCATCATCATCGCCATGTACAGCGGCGAAGGCAGAAAATCCGAGGGCCGCACCGCCGACGCCCCTTTCGCACCCACCTCTGCGACGGTACTTGTCCTGCTAGCCGTCCTGCTTATAGTGATCGGCATCGCACCCGAGCCCCTCCTGGCGTTCATCCAGGCCGCCACCACGCTCGCACCCTAGCCCGCGTTTCACCCCTGTCTTTCAACCCCACCCAGCCATGCAAACCCCCGTCTCCGATATCCTCGCCCACAAGGGCGCAACCGTCTTCTCCACCACCCCGGAAGCCACCGTCCGCCAAGCCGTCCATACCATGAACGAGCACAAGGTCGGCGCCCTCCTCGTCATGCAGGAAAACAAACCCGTCGGCATGTTCACCGAGCGCGATGTCATGGTTCGCGTCGTCGACGCCGGTCGCGACCCCGAGACCACCCGCGTCCGCGAGGTCATGACCTCCAACCTGCTCACCATCCGCCCCACCCTCTCCGTCGAGGGTGCCATGAAGCTCATCACCGAAAAGCGCCGCCGCCACCTCCCGGTCGTCGACGACGACGGCAAACTCCTCGGCATGATTTCCATCGGCGATGTCAACCGCTGGGTCGTCCGCGAAAGCGAGAGCTACATCGACAACCTCTACAGCTACATCACCAGCAGCTACCCGTCCTGAGGAGTCCTTGTGAAAGCAGCGGGAGCAACTTGCTCCCGCGCCCATCGCTCTGTTCCAGTGGCATCGCTTCCAAATGGGAACGGCGTCATAGAGGTCACCTCGTAGCAACTTCGTGGTGGGCGACGTCGCTCACCCATGAGCCCCGACCACATTGCCGGTTTGACTATTCGGCACGAAAGGTTTCCATCTAGTATCCCAAAAACCAGAGCAAGCGTTGGGGCTTCAACCTTCGATTCGGCTTCACATGCCTCTCGCTCGGCTGCCCACTCCGTTCCCATGATTCCTCGAAAGCATAGATTCACTCCTTGGGCGCACCATTCGATTGACCCAGTCACTATTATTGCCAAAACGTGCACATTGGCAGGACGTTCATGAGCAAACCGACAATGTTGCCGATCCCGGTATATCACGGGACTTCGACAATCTTTCTTGATGGAATTGTGCGGTGGGGTCTTGGAGGGCGTAACCCACTAGGAGATTTGAAATTCTTCGATTTCGTGAAGGATCTCTTCCCGCTGGTGGAGCACCATCTCTCCAACGACCCGGATTGGATGAGCAGAGCACAAACATTCAGCTACATGACAGAGCAGCGCACTGGTCGGGTGAACTTTCAGCACGGCGATACCTATGTGTCACCCTCTAAGGCTACAGCCATTAGATATGCCGCGAATAAAAGGTATGGATCAGAACTCATTACTTATTCCTTGGATTTCTTGCAGGAACTCCTGCGCCGCAAAATCCCCGGAGTAGCAGACGCATTGTACCAAAGGTATCCGCACGTATTTGGTCTTCTCGATATATCCTGTTCTCCACTACTTATAAAAATCTCAGGCTTAGGACCCCTTGACCTATTAACAGAGAACGGTAGAGATGCAGCAGTAAGCATCCAGGAGGTTCTAAACATCCTGACTGAACCAAATAATGATGCTCAGGTGCTTCTCCAGCAAACCAACTTCAGACTGCGACGACCCGTGCCGCTCTCGCAGCTGTCAATTCGTTTGGTCAACATTGCTCACTGGAATCCGGTCCTTCCTGAGTACACCCTGTATGAGCTGCGGCCATCACAGCAAGATACCAATGGACCACATCCATTGCCTGAACGACGTTAGGCCTGGATTTGCAGTAGACCATCGGGGATAGCCAACGATGGATTCTATCCTTTACCTTCGAGAAAACACCGGTTCGAAAGCTTGCCGAGGCCTTGGCGTGCCGGTTCCTATGGTCACTTCACCTCCTACCCTGGACCTCTCTCCTCTCTCCTCAATCACGACTCAATGGATATGCCTGAGCTCGTCCCTCGACTGAGGCGACGTCGGCATCCAATCCTCAAGATCTCGCGGCTTTTCAGGTGCCTTTTCACCGAAACCCGGTTTTTCTCAGGTGCATGATTCCTGGGTCCCGAACCCGAGTCCAATACGCCCCTGCCGGGCACGCCCAAGGCTCCTCCGGCCAATGCCCCGCCGGGAGGCATGATCGCCTCAATGGCCCAGCCCTCGCATGAAGGGTCGCCCTGGATACCCCCTCGTCGTCGGCCGGCCCAAGCGGTTTGACTTGAATATTGCCGGGATGGGCGCTGGCTGATTCTGTAACGCACAGGCTTTCTCAAAAGTCGAACGCGCTGGTCCGCGTCCTCTGGCGATGCGGCCTCGCTCGTTTTCACCTCATCCGCTTCCTATGCAACATTACCCGATTACCGATTTCGGCGCCGTCGGCGACGGCACCAGCAACGATGCGCCGGCCTTTCAGAAAGCAATCGACGCATGTTCCCGCGACGGTGGCGGCCGGGTCGTCGTCCCCTCCGGCCGCGTCTACCGTTGCGGCACCTTTTTCCTCAAGGACGACGTTGAATTGCACCTTGAACGTGGAGCCAGGGTTCTGGCCTCCCCGGATCGGGAAGATTACGATGAGAAGTTCTCAGTGGTTGTCTGCGCGCTCGACGCACGGAACATCGCCCTGACCGGCGGCGGGGAAATAAACGGGAACGGTCCCTCCTTCATGGGCGAGAAACTGCCGCACATCTACAAGAAGAAGCAAAACGGATGGCGGCCCTTTCCCATTCGCTTCCACGACTGCACCAATGTCACCATCCGCGACGTCCTGATCCGCCAAAGCGCTTGCTGGACGCTCACCCTCGAAGGCTGCGAAGATGCCATCATCAGTGGCATCCGCCTCATCAACGACGACCTCATCCCGAACGACGACGGCATCGACATCTGCAACTGCAACCGCGTCATCATCAGCGATTGCCACGTCCGGGCGGGAGACGACGCCATCGTCATGAAATCCATGCCCAACCGGCGCGGTGGGCCAACCAAACCCTGCGAAAACATCACCGTCAGCAACTGTGTCCTGGAGTCCCGCTCCTTCGGATTGTCGCTCGGATGCGAGGCGCGCGCACCTCTGCGCAACATGACTTTTGACAACGTGGTGATTCAAAACAGCCACCGTGGCATCGGGGTGCACCTCAGCCATGGCTGCGACGTGGAAAACGTTGTCTTTTCAAACATGGTGGTGGAAACCCGGCATTTCCATCCTGCCTGGTGGGGATGCGCAGAACCCATCTACGTCGTCGCCATCCCATGGACGCCGGAGGAGAAAATTGGAGCCATCCGCCATGTCCGCTTCAGCAACATCCTCTGCCGGTCCGAGAACAGCGCCGTCATCTACGGATGGGAACCGCGCAACATCGAGAACCTTGTCCTGGACAACGTTCGCATTGAGATCGACCGATGGAGCGAATTCGAAGGCGGCAGATTCGACCTCCGTCCATTCCCCGGCGAAGATCCCAGAACAAACCACCTCGTCGACCAGCCCACTTCCGGATTCTACGTCAAGAACGCCACCGATGTGACCATCCGCAATTGCCGCGTCGCCTGGGGAGACAACCGGCAGCAGTATCACCGGCACGCAATCGAGGCCCACGGAGTGAAGGGCATTGCCATCGAGAACTTCCGGGGCGAATCAGCTTGGCCGGACCGGTACGAGGCTATTCAGAAGACGGAGGATTAGCATCCTGTCCAAAGGGTCAGAGTATCGAGGTTAATAATGGTTTTTTGGGCTTCTTGAAACGAGGACAGGCTCCGTCCAATTGTCCTGCGCGGGGAGGCTTTCAAGTCGTACCACCCTCCCTTCTCCGCAACCTCAGGCAAGGCCCGACTCCGATGGGCGCGCGATGCCGCATCCCGCCTCAGGCTTCCGACCACCGCCACCCGACCTCAGCTTGCCCCGCAAACCCGGTGTTCCGTGACCGCACGCCCGCCTCGTCACCTCGGCAGCTACATCCCCGCAGGGGAGCAAGATGCTCCCTCTACTTTCCACTTGCCCCGCGATGGCGTGACCCTCCGCCTTCCGGCCTCAGGCTTCCGACCTCCGTCTCCCGACTCCCGACTCCCACCGATCACCCCACTTGGAAGCTGCCAAGGGACGTAGGCAATGGAGTTCAGGCAGAAGGCTCGGGCCAAGGGGGTTCTGAGTCGGACAGATGGAAATATGGGGCAGGCTAGAATGGCACTGCATTAAGCGAGTGATCGCGTTGTTCCGCGATGGGGGATTGCTCTGTACAGGCGGGTTCTCGACCATTATTTTATCCCGTGACCGCTCTTATTGCAGTGCCATTCGGGTCAGGCTATTTGCATGTATGGGTGGTGGAATGTTGGAGTGTCATTCCACTAGGCCGGGCACCTGGATGATGTGTTCGAAGGCGCTGAAGTCCTGGCCGTTGTAGGTCTTGATCTGTACGAGCCCGTGAGTGTCCATGACCGCTACGAGGTTGGCGTCGTGGATGCGCTTTCCTCTCAGCCCGTGATGCCGGATCAGGGCGGTGAGGCGATCCTGGGATTCCTGGCCTTCGGGGAGAATCTGGACCAATTGCTGAAAAGCCCGCACGTTTTGACAGGCGTCGGCGGGAGGCAATCCGAGACCGTTGCTCTCAATCGGGAGTGTGGCCACGACGAGATACTCCCGCAAAACCTGCGAGCTTGCGAAGGCGCGCCAGGTTCCCGGCAACACGGCTTCGAAAAACGCCCGGGCATCGGCATGTTTACTGCGGTCAGTGTCCGTTGCAGCCAACAGGACATTCGTGTCGACGAAGACCCGCTTATCGTCCGTCGTCTCCATAGTAGGATTCCCGAGACCAAGTCATTTCACGGCGACCGGTGGAGACGGTGCGGATGGATGCGAGTGGATTGTTGAGTTCGCCGGCATCGGGCGGAACCATCCGGGCGGCATCGGCCAACAGGGATTCAACCTCTTTTTGCAGGGATCTTCGATGCCGCCGGGCCCGTCGCTTCAAGGCATCGAGCACGTGGTCGTCGATGTGCCGAATGTGTAGCGATTTCATACTGGTATCACAATGCTTTCACTCGGTTGAGTCAACGAGAATTCTTCCCCTTTGAACCTCCTTATTTTCTCGAAATGTTCGAAGCCGAGCGAGCCAATGTCGCGGGGATGGCAATGGGGTCAGGGGATGGCAATGGGGTCAGGCCGAAATTTCACCGGATCTCTTCAACCAGCGCCGGGCAAAGAGCCATTAGGGGCAGGCTGTTTTTCGCAGACCTGACGGCAGGCAGCCGGCATCCCAACCTTAGCCTGGCCTTTCGTCTCCCACCCGACCCTTTCCTTCCCGCTCCCTAACGAAAAGGCGTGCCCGCGCCTCACCCCTCCACCAAGGTCTCCGGCAATGGAAACCGCCAATCCCACCCCCTTCCGCCTCCACAAGGGCACCAACGTTTCCCACTGGCTGAGCCAGAGCAAGGCCCGTGGGGCCGAGCGCCGGGCCTTCTTCACCCGTGAGGATATCGAGCGCCTCGCCGGGCTCGGCTTTGACCACCTCCGTCTGCCCATCGACGAGGAGCAGATGTGGAAAGAGGACGGCAGCCGCGAACCCGAAGCATTCGACCTCCTCGACGCCGGCCTCGACTGGGCCCTCGAAGCCGGACTCAACGTCGTCGTCGACCTCCACATTCTCCGCTCCCACTACTTCAACGATAAAAACGAACCCCGCCTCTACACCGATCCGGCCGAGCGCGGGCGCTTCCTCGATCTCTGGCGCGACCTCTCCTCCCACCTCCGCTCCCGGCCCGTCGACCGCGTCGCCTACGAGTTTCTCAACGAAGCCGTCGCCCGCCACCCCGACCGCTGGAACGACGTCTCCGGGGCCGCCTTCGACTGCCTCCGCGCGGCCGAGCCGGAGCGCTGGCTCCTCCTCGGCTCCAACCAGTTCAACAGCGTCTTCACCTACGGCGACCTCCGCGTGCCCGAGGACGACCGCCTCATCCTCACCTTCCATTACTACCGGCCGATGCTTGTCACCCACTACCGCGCCAGCTGGACCAATGTCGGTGTTTACGACGGACCCGTCCAATACCCGGGCCGGCCCATCCCGGAGGCGGCTTTCGCCGCCCTCGATCCGGAATTGCAAGCCCTCCTCACTCCCGACAACGAACCCCACGACCGCGCCCGCATGGTCCGGGAAATGTCCCTTCCGCTCGACGTCGCCCGGTCGAAGAACTGTCCCCTCTACTGCGGGGAGTTCGGCGTCTACCGGGCCGCTCCGGCAGACGTCCGCGCCGCCTGGTACCGCGACTTCTTTTCCGTGGTCGACGAACTCGGCATCGCCTGGGCCAACTGGGACTACAAAGGCGGTTTCGGGCTCGCCAACGTCGCGGGCTGAATCCCGCGGCGCCGGCCGGTCCGCCGTATCCGGATTTGCGCGACGCCTCCCGGCTCAGGCCGGCGGTGGCGCAGGCTTCTCCTTCAAGTCCGCCACTTCGAGTTCGTAGGATTCGTCAAAAGTGTCGCCTTCGGCCACGTCCCGCTCGTGCAGGCCGGAGGGACCGGCCGCGATGTAGCCGAAGGCTTCCTTGACCACAAACCAGCCAAAGCCGTGCTGCTGCCGCATGGTGACCGCCGCCATCGGGTGATCCCAGTAACCGTCGATCAGCCCCCAGAAGGTCACCTCGGGCCCGGTCGTGCCACGGGCGATTTCCGCTTTGGTCGGCTTGCCGGCAAGCAGCACCCCGTTGAATCCGTCGCCGGGGAAGGACCACATCCAGGGCAGGCGAATGCCGAGGCCGTGGTAGTTCATGGTGTTGCCGTCGGGCAGCTTGCGCACCCACTCGCTCTTGATCAGCCGGTGTGGACGCAGGGCCCGGCGCCGGCTGCGCCAGGTCCAGACAAACGACCGCCGCTCCGGCTCATGGCGGCAGGCGATCGTCCGCGCCTCATTGTACGTGTGAAGCCCGCCCGTCTCCGAGCGCCAAAGCAGGTCCATCACGAGGGCGCCGTCCTCCGCCTTGACTGAGCGCACTTCCTGCACCCCGCACCATTCCTTGCCCGGGGATTCCTCCCAGAAATTGAGGTCCGGACAGCGCAGCGCATACATCAGGCCTTTGTGGTGCCGGTGATCGCCCGGCATCGCCACCGTCACGGGATGGCGCGCCGGCGTGCGCAGGGGATGGAAGTAGGGCTTGAAGGGATCGTCGAGCACGAGCAGTCCCGCCTCGGTTTCGCCTTCGCGGAAGGCAACGCTGGTTTTTCCGATTTCGATCTTCATGGCTTTGGGGGCAGTTCCGCAGGGCGGGAGCAAACGGTGCCCGCGTTGCCGGCCACCATCCTCCGGCGAACGTTTCCAGGCAAGCCATCCCGCATCCCGGAAACGGTTCTGCTGGCCGATTCCCCTCCACTCCGCCATTTTCTCCACCATGGCCACACCCCCGAACGTCCTCACTCCCGAAGAAATCGAGCACTTCCTCAACCATGGCTTTGTCGTCGTCAAAGACTGCTTCCCCACCGGCCCCGGCACACTCGTGCAGCGCTGGATCGACGAAAGCTGGGAAAAGGAGGGCCTCAACCGCCACGACCCAGACTCTTGGCCGACCCGGCCCCTCGTCATGAAGCGCACCGAGGAGGTCTCGGTCCGGGAATTCGCCCCTCGCGCCTACGCCGCCATCGTCCAGCTCATGGGCGGACCGGACCGGCTCCTCAACCCCGACATCCGCTGGGGCAACAACTTCCTCGCCAACTTCGCCGTCGGCCGCGACGAGCCCTGGGTCGCGCCCGGGCCGGACTCCTTCAGCGGCGCCAACTGGCATGTCGACGGTAACTGGTTCATGCACTACCTCGACGGCCCCGAGCAGGGCATCCTTGGCATCGTCTGCTGGGAAAAGATGGTCCACCAGGGCGGCGCCACCTTCATCGCCCCGGACTCCATCGGCCCGGTCGCCCGCTACCTCGCCGATCGTCCCGAAGGCGTCTGGCCGGACGAGTTTCCGTGGGACGACCTCATCCGCCAATGCTCCGACTTCCGCGAAGCCGTGGCCGACGCCGGCGACTTCATCCTCACCCACCCCCTCATGCTTCACCGCGGCTCGCAGAACCTCAAACGCGTGCCGCGCTACATGAACAACTCCGTCGTTTCCTTCAAGGAGCCGCTCTGCTTCAACCGCCCCGACGGCGCCTACAGCGCCATTGAGCAGTGCATCCTGCGCGGGCTGGGTGTCGACTCCCTTGACTTTGAAATCAAAGGCGAGCGCCGTCACCTCACCCGCGAAGACCGCGAGGCGCGCCGCGCCGCCCGCCTCTAGTCGGAGCCGCCGATCGCGGCCCGTTGTCCACCCGGGCCGGCCGCCCGGCTGGCGCAGCCTTGGTCGGCCTGGAGGGCGAGGGCGGCAAACTCGGCCAGATAGACCGGCGGCTGCTCCGGCCGCGGCCAGGGGTTGGCTTCCTTACGCCGCCGCTCCGCCTCCGCCTCGCTCACCTCCCAAATGATCGATCCGGCGAGGAGATCGAAGCGGATCCGGTCGCCGTCGCGTACAAGCCCGATCGGCCCGCCCACCGCCGCCTCGGGCGCGCAATGCACCCCGATCGCGCCGTGCGAGACCCCGGAAATCCGCGTGTCGGAGAGAAAAGCCACCCGCCCGTCGAGCTCCTTCGTCGCCAGCGCAGAGGTCGCCACCAACACCTCCGGCATGCCCGCCGCCACCGGACCCTGCCCCCGCAGAACAACCACGTGGCCGGGGCGTATCCGTTTTTCCTTTACGGCCAGGAGCAGCGCCTCCGTGTCTTCGAAACAGACCGCATCCCCCGCGAAGCCCGGTTCCTGGCGGCCGGAGACTTTGAAAACGATCCCGTCCGGCGCGAGATTGCCGAAGCAGATCTGAATGTCGGCGTGGGGCTTGAAGGGGCGCCCCGGCGGCGCGACCAAGTCCTGCGCCTCCGGCAGGGCCGGGGCTGCACCGAAACTCTCGGCAAGGCTGTCGGCAAACAGCGTTGGGGCGGCGCCGTCGAGGATGCCCTCCTCCAGCAGCCGTCGCAGCAGGGCCGGGGTGCCCCCGTAGCGGAAGAGGTCCACCATCGTCCCGCGGCCGCGGGGAGCGAAATTGCAGACCACCGGGGTGCGCCGGAAGATCGCCTGCATCTCCCGCAGGGAGAAGTCCACCCCCGCCTCCTTCGCCAGCGCGAGCAGGTGGAGGATGCCATTGGTCGAACCCCCGGCGGCCGCGATCGCCGCCGTCGCATTGCGGAAGTTCACCGGAGTGAGCACGTGGCGCGGCCGGCGATCCTTCTCCAGGAGTCGACGCAGCAGCCGGCCCGCCGCCCGGCATTCCCGCTCCTTTGATCCGTCTTCCGCGGGATTGGAGGAACTCCCCGGCGGCATCAATCCCATCGCCTCCATCGCTATCCCCCAGGTGTTAAAGGAAGCCGCAATCCCGCATCCCCCCGGACCCGGGCAGGCATGGCGGATGACGGCATCGCGCTCCTCCGCTGTCAGTTCGCCAGCTTCCGCAGCCGCCTGGGCATCATAAACCGACTGGATGGTCAGCTCCCGGTCCTGCCAGCAGCCGGGGCGGATGGTGCCGCCGCTGAGGATGAAGCCGGGGAAATTCAACCGGGCCAGGGCAAGCGCAAAACCGGGACCGTTCTTGTCGCAGTGGTGCAGGCCGATCAGTCCATCAAAGCCGTGCGCTCCCGCCACCGCCTCGGCCGCGCTGGCGATCTGGTTGCGCGACGGCAGGGAAGCCGCCCCACCATCCAGCCCCTGGGTGAGGTTGTCGCTGATCGTGGGCACGCCGAAGGCAAAGCCGTGCAGGCCCGCCTCCCGGCAGCCCTCCTTGATCCACTCCGCCAGCCGCGGCGCATGCAGGTTGCAGAGGTTGGCCTCCAGCAGCGGCACCCCGATGCCGGCCTGGGGCCGCTCGAAGTCCGCCTCCTCCCAGCCCAGCCCCCAGTAAAAGGCATGAATGCCGCGCTGCCAGCCGCGGGTCAGGCGGCGGCTGTTCCAGTTGAGCCCGTCCCCGACAGTGGGCCTGGCGCTCATTTCCAGGCTCCGTCGACCAGCCGGGTGATGCCGAGTGGATTGGACTCCTTGAGCTCGTCGGGCAGCAGGGCGTCGGGCCAGTTCTGGTAGGCCAATCGGCGGGTGAAGCGGTCGATCGCGGCCGTGCCCACCGAGGTGGAGCGGCCGTCACCGGTCGCCGGATACGGACCGCCGTGCACCATCGCAGGACAAACCTCCACTCCGGTCGGCACTTGGTTGAAGAGCAGTCGGCCCGCTTTGCGTTCGAGAATGGCCGCCAGTTCACCAAAGTCCTCCAAGTCCGCTTCCGTGCCGTGGACGGTGGCGGTGAGCTGGCCCTCAAGGTTTTCCGCCGCCACCAGCAATTCCCCCCGGTCCCGGGCCACGACCAGTAGGGCCGCCGGCCCAAAGATCTCCTCCATCAACGAAGGCTCGCTGATAAACGTAGCCGCATCCGTCCGCAGGATACAGGGATGGGCGCACCCTTCCGCCCAGTGCTCGGGGAGAAACAGCGGCTCCACCCCGCGCCGGGCTTTGCGGCGGTTGACCGCGCTGCGGTACTGATCCGCGATCGCCCGGGCCAGCATCGGCGCCGGAGGCACCGCCGCCAGCCGCTCCCGCAGGGCCGCGGCAAAGGCATCCGTGTCCGGCCCCTGGAGCGCAAAGAGCAGGCCCGGACAGGTGCAGAACTGGCCCGCCCCCAGCGTGATCGATGCCGCCAGAGTATCGGCGCTGCCGCTCCCCCCGCCCTGCACCGCCCCGGGCAGGAGAAAGACCGGGTTCACGCTGCTCATCTCCGCATAGACCGGGATTGGCTCCGGGCGCTCCCGGGCGATCGCCATGAGCGCAGACCCCCCCTGCCGCGAACCGGTGAAGCCGACCGCCCGGATGCCGGGGTGCGTGACCAGCGCCTTGCCCACGTTGATCCCTTCGTCGAAGAGCAGGCTGAAGGTCCCCGGTGGAAAACCGTTTTGCGCCACCGCTTCCCGCACCGCCAGGCCGGCGATCTCGGCCGTGCCGGGATGGTTGGGATGCGCCTTCACCACCACCGGACAACCCGCGGCCAAGGCCGAAGCGGTGTCCCCGCCGGCGACCGAAAAGGCGATCGGGAAATTCCCCGCCCCGAAGACCGCCACCGGGCCGAGCGGCACCCGCAGCGCGCGCAAATCGGGCTTGGGAGCCGGTTTCCGCTCCGTATCCCCATGGTCGATACGGGCGTCCACCCAGCTCCCCTCCTCCACGAGGCCGGCAAACATCCGGAGCTGGGCGCAGGTCCGCGCCGTCTCCATCCGGATCCGCCCATCCGGCAGGGCCGTTTCCGCGGTTCCCCGCTCCACGAGGTCATCGATCCGCTCTTCCAGCCCTCCGGCGATGGCCCGGAGCAGCGCGCCCCGGTCCCGCCCGGTCAACGCGCGCATGCCCTCAAAGGCGTCCCCGGCCAGTTTCACCGCCCGATCGATCTCCGCTTCGCCGGCGGTGAAAAACCGCACCGGCAGGCGGTCGCCGGTCGAGGGATTGACGGCCTGAAACGAGCGTCCGCGGGCATCGGGACGCTCTGAGCCGATGAGAGAGGTTCCTTCCAAGCTGGATTTCATGAGGAAAGGCGTTCGACACGGTTGAGAAGGGTGCCAATGGGTTCGATGATGATGCGAACTTCGTCACCGGGTTCGAGAGTGAAATCGGCCCCGGGCACAATTCCGGTCCCCGTCATGAGGAAAACACCGTGGGGGAAGGCAAGTTCGCGGAAAAGCCAGGCCGCCAGCTCCTCCGGCCGGCGCTTCATTTCCGCCAGCGTGGTCCGGCCGGAAAAAACGGTCCCGCCGCCACGCCGGATTTCCATTTCGACCGCGGTTTCACCACCCAATGGTGTATCGGTGACAAGGATACAGGGGCCGAGCCCGGCGCAGCGCTCCCAAGTCTTGGCCTGGGGCAGGTAAAGGGGGTTCTCCCCCTCGATGCTGCGCGAGCTCATGTCATTGCCGATGGTGTAGCCGTTGATCGCTCCGGTGGCGGACAGCACCAGCGTCAGCTCTGGCTCGGGCACATCCCAACTCGAATCCCGCCGGATGCGGACCGCCTCCCCGCTCCCCGCCACCCGCGCCGCCGTCGCTTTGAAGAAAATCTCCGGGCGCTCCGCATGGTAGACACGGGCGTAAAAGTCCCCACCGCCCGCCGCTTTCGATTCCTCCATCCGCGCCAGCCGGCTCGAAGTGTAAGTCACCCCGCAGGCCCAAACTTCCTGGCCCGCGATTGGCGCCAGCAGTCCGCCCTCGACCGCAGCGCGGCCGTCGCCCCGGGCCTCCGCCGCCGAAAGCCTCTCAAAGAGCCCGTCCTCCCCGAGGAGATTTTCCCAGTCCGCCGCGATCCGCTGGAAGCGGCCGTCCCGCTGGACGACCGGGCCGGAGCGGGTCCGAAAGAGGCGGAGGCTGCGTTGCGGATCGGCTGTGCTCATGGGGCCGGATTATTTCCCCGCCGACCACCCGCTGTCGATCATGAGCGTACTGCCCGTGACCATGGCGGCTTCGTCCGAGGCGAGGTAGACGACCCCCGCGGCCACTTCTTCCGGCCGCGCCATCCTCCCGGTGAGTTGAGTGCCGCGCATCTCCCGCTCCGCCGCCGCGGGATCGGCCGATTCCGCCAGCCGCCGCTGCACAAAGGGCGTCTCCACCCGGCAGGGGCAGACGGCGTTGAAGCGCACCCCCGTCGCCGAGTGATCCAGCGCGAGGGCTTTGACCATGCCGACAACAGCGAACTTGGTCGTGGTGTAGGCAAAGCGATCCCGCACGGCCACCACCCCGCCGATGGAAGCAATGAAAATCACACTTCCGGATCGGCGCGCGATCATCCCGGGCAGGAAGCGGCGCGTGAGCCGGAAGCCGCCCATCACATTGACCTGCCAGAGCGCGTCCATGGTGAGGGCCTCGGTCTCCAAGAGGGTGCCGACGGCGCCGATGCCGGCGTTGTTGACGAGAATGTCGGGCGGCGACTCGCCGGCCTCGAGAGCGGCGCAGGCCTCTTCACAGGAGGGATCGTCGGCCACGTCGAGGTGAAGAAACCGGGCCGCGCCTCCGTCCCGCCCGATCGAGGCCGCGACCGCTTCGCCGGCCGCGGTGTCGCTATCCGTCACCAGCACCCGGGCACCCTGCCGGGCCAGGGACCGCGCAATCGCCTCCCCGATGCCGGAAGCCGCCCCGGTGACGAGAGCCGACTTGCCGTCCAGCCGGAACATCAGCGTTTGCTCCGTTGTATCCAGATTTCCCCGTCGGGATAGCGGTAGGCCTTCCGGGAGTCCGGCCTGATTTCGATGCTGGTCCCCGGCGCGGTGGGCGCAAGGTAGGCGGCGTCGCGGATCCGGACCGGATCGAGAAAGTGCTCGTGAAGGTGGTCGACGTATTCGGTCACCCGGCCCTCCATCGATCCGGAAACGCACAGGTAGTCGGCCATTGAAAGGTGCTGCACGTATTCGCAGAGCCCCACCCCGCCGGCATGCGGGCAGACCGGCACCCCGAACTTCGCGGCCAGCAGAAGCACGATGAGCACTTCATTGATGCCGCCGAGCCGGCAGGCGTCGACCTGGCAGAAGCGGATCGCCTCCGCCTGCAGGAGCTGCTTGAAGACGATCCGGTTCTGGCACATCTCGCCCGTGGCCACCCCGATCGGCGCCACCGCCCGGGCGATCGCGGCGTGGCCGAGGATGTCGTCCGGGCTGGTCGGCTCCTCAATCCACCACGGATCGAAGGCGGCCAGCTCCTTCATCCAGGCGATCGCCTCCGGCACGTCCCAAACCTGATTGGCGTCGACCATGAGAAAGCGGTCGGGACCGATCATCTCGCGCACGATCCGGCAGCGTCGGATGTCGTCCTCGAGGTCGCGGCCCACCTTGAGTTTGAAGTGCCGCCAGCCCGCCGCCATGCCCTCCTCGCAAAGTCGGCGGATTTTCTCATCGGGGTAGCCAAGCCAGCCCGCCGAGGTGGTGTAGGCGGGATAGCCGCGGGCTTGAAGCAACGCCAGCCGCTCCTCCCGGCCGGCCCGGGCGCGTTCGAGGATGTCCAGCGCCTCTTCCGGAGTGAGGGCGTCGGTGACATGGCGGAAATCGAGGCAATTGACCCATTGCTCTGGCGTCAGATCCGCGAGGTAACGCCAGAGCGGCTTGCCCGAGCGCTTGCTGATGAGATCCCAGACGGCATTGACCACCGCCGCGGTCGCGAGGTGGAGGACGCCTTTCTCCGGGCCGATCCAGCGGATTTGGGTGTCACTGACCATCCGCCGCCAAAACCGGCCCGGGTGGGCTTCAACCTCGTCCAGATCCAGACCCAGCACCAACGGTTTCAGCGCCTCGATGGCGGCACAGACGACCTCGGTCCCCCGACCGCAGGTGAAGGTGAGGCCGTGGCCCTCGGGGCTGGCCGGATCGTCCGTGCGGAGGATGGCGTAAGCCGCGGAGTAATCCGGGTCGGGGTTCATCGCATCCGAACCGTCGAGCTCATCCGAGGTGGGAAAGCGGAGGTCGAGAATCTCGAGGGATTGGATCCGGGGCATGAGGGTCAGTCGGCGGCGTCGCGGTTGAGGATGGACTGGGGGCGCACCGCGGTGTTGCGGATGCTTTTCGGATGCAAAACAGCCACCTCCTCACCCCAGCGGCCGAAGTGTTCAGTGTCGCGCCAGTTGCCGAAGCGGCCGTCGAGTGTCATGCTCATGTCACGACAATCACGGTTGTTGACCCGTCCCCACGACCAGGCGAGGTGACCAATGCCGTGGCGGGCGCATTCTTCCAGAATGGTGCGGTAGTCGATCCACCGCCGGCAGTTCACTCCCATGGGCGCGAACTCGCCGACAATAGTCGGCATGCCAAGATCCACAGAGCGCTGGAGTTCGCGGATGATGCGGTCGCGCGATCCATCTTCCGCCACCCACCAGAGATGGGGGGAGAAGAGCAGGTTGCGCAACGGATCGGCGTCGAGCAGATCCTCGAAGGTGACGTGGAGCATGCTGATATCCTGCCCCCAGCCCGGGGCGTCGATGACCAGCGGTGCGCGGATGCCCGCCTCCCGCATGCGCGTGATGGCGTCGGTGTAGATTTCGAGATACCGCTCCCGGCTCTCGTTGCTGCGCCCGGCTTCATTGGCAATGTTGACGAGCAGAAACCGCTCGTGCTCACGCAGGTAGGCGACCACCTCGGGTTGGATCCACCAGTCCACCAACGCGGGCACCCGATCGAGGTTGCCGGTGGCGTCGTGCAGCTCGGGCATCGCGATCATGTCGTGGCGGATGCAGTTCGCGATCGCACGACGGAGACCGTCGACATCCCCGTGTTGGGTGTGCCAAACGATCCGGACCACGTTGGCCCCGGTCTGGGCGATTTCCGGAAAGGTCTCGGTGCCGTCGCGGTCGTCGGACCAGACAAACATCTCGTTGACCCCGATGGGCACGATCCGCTCGCCCTCGGCATCGTAGAGGTGGCGGCCCTCGATGCGGAGGCCTCGGTAGTCGTCCGGCAAAATGGCTCCCGCGCCCGATCCGACCACGGCGGCCGCCCCTCCGAGGAAGAGGCCCGCGCCAAGCATCAACCGATGGCAACGCATATCCTGAAACCAACTACAGTTTGACGGCGGTGCTGACCGAGTGTTCCTCGACCTCGTCCGGGGTGACTTCGCGGCCGAGCCGGTCCGAGAGGACGATGCCCTCGCTGATGAGCATGGTTTTGAGTGCGATCTCATCGGTCGGCAGCAGCGGCACGCGGCCCTGAAGGGCGGCGATCCAGTGGTGCTGGGGACTGTCGTAGCAGGACTGGTCGGGATCGAGCTGGTGCCAGCGCCAGTCGGTCTGGTCCAGCTCGAAGGTGCTGTTCATCTCGATGTCGGCAAAGGTGGTGTAGTAGGTGAGTGGATCGAAGCGCAGTCCGCCTTCCGAGCCGAAGAGGCTGCTGCCTTCGAACGACCCCATGTGCACCGCCCAGGATTCGATGATGTCGAGCGTCAACCCGCCCTCGAATTTGATGAAACCGGTCCCCAGCTCTTCCACGTTGTAGCCGCTCTCCTTCCGGCGGGCTTTGTCCATGCCCGTCTCTTGGTAGATCTTGCCGCTGATGCGGGTGATCTGCGGCGAATCGAGCAGGTGGAGCATGCGGGAGATGTGGTACACTCCCATATCGTAAAGCGCACCCCCGGAGCTGGTCGCTTTGTTCACGAAGGCTTTCGTCCCGTAACCGTCGACAAACGGCCGGCCGCGGCGGCGGAAGCCGGTCGAGCGGGCATGGTAGAGGCGTCCGAGTTTGCCTGCTTTGATCAGGCGCCGGGCCGCCTTCGTCTCCTTGGAGAAAATCTGGGAAAGCTGGATGCTGAGCTTGCGGCCGGTTTTTTTCGCCGCCTTGGCCATGGCGAGGGCATCGGTGTAGGAGCCGGCCATCGGTTTTTCGCAATAGACGTGCTTGCCCGCTTTCATCGCCGCGATCGAGACCGGGGCGTGAAAATTATTGTGCAGGCAGACATCAACCGCATCGAGGTCGTCGCGGGCCAGCAGCTCGCGAAAATCGGCATAGGTGTGCGGGATCGAGAACTCCCCGGCGACGCGGGCCAGCTCTTCCGCATTGACGTCGGCCGCCGCGACGATTTCCACCCCGGGGACTTTGCCGGTGTAGGTGCGGAGGTGGCTTTTGCCGATTTGGCCGACACCGATGATGCCGACGCGGATGGTTTTTGCTTTTTTCATGGATGTCATGGAGTTGAAAAGTGGATTCAGGCCTGGCCGCGGAGGAGGGGGTTGCGTTTGCCGGCGACGCTGGAAGGGGTGGCGCCGCGCTTGGCGAGGGCGCGCCGCACGGAGGCGAGCTGCCACCCGACTTCGGCGTATTCATTGACCGCGCTGTGGTGCTCGACCCCGAGGCAGCCTTCATACCCGGCCGCGGCGAGAATTTCGAGGGCTTCATCAAGGCGATTGGCGGTGGTCTTGGCGTCGATGTGGGTGTGCATGGCGTGCGGGGCGATGCGGCGGTCGCCGTCGGCGGGATCGCCGAGCTCGAAATGGCCGAGGTGAAGGAGAACCCCGAAGGCGGGGTGGTCGACCGCGGCGACGAGCTTCTCAAGGTTGTCCGCGACCAGTTCGGCACCCCAATGGGTTTCCGGGCCGGTCCGGCAACCGAAGTCGGCGGTGAGGGCACTGTATTCGCGATAGCGTTTCGCGATCTCGTCGAACTGCTCATCCGTCCAATGATGCTCACGGCCGCCCGAGTCGATCCGCAGGGTGCGCGCACCGAGAACCTTGGCCGCCTCAATATGCCGCAGGGCGAGCCGGTAGTGCTTTTCCCTTACAGCCGGGTCATCTTCCCAGATGTGGACCCCGTCCACGTGGTAGTTGACCAGTGCCATCTCGCGCTCATCGAGCGCCCGTCGGACTTTGGCGAGAAACTCGGGCCGGAGGTACTGCTCCGGATCATTGCCGAGAAGGCCGTTCCAGAGATCGGCGGTGTGGAGATCATACCGGTGGCGGCAGGTCTCCAAGTAGTGAAACACGTCCATCATGCCGTCGGCCACGAGGCCGTGGAAAGAATACGAGGCGATTGAGATCATGGGGGAAAGCCGGGGTTCGAGTTCTTGCATCCGGAGCCAACGGCTCCGGAAACGGGCTAGGCTAAATCGGGACCAATCCGGGTCAATGCCCATATCCGTATTCCACCAGTCGTCGGATGAATTTCATTTCCATCACGGTCGTGCTTTACCTGCGGCCGGCTCTGACACAGTGTCCTCCCTCTCTCCCCTAGCTCTGCAAAATCATGCCCTCATCCCTGCTCCCCCCCACCGACCTCCGTTGTGAAACCGCCGTCAATCCTCTCGGGATCGGCGAAACGCGCCCTCTCCTGCGCTGGAAGCTCCAGTCCCGGCAACGCGACCAAGCGCAGTCGGCCTGGCAAGTGATCGTCAGCACCGATCCCGCCGCTCTCAAGCGCGGGGAAGGCGATCTCTGGGACAGTGGCAAGGTCGGGGACGCCGCCTCCAACGGGATCACCTATGCGGGCCGCGAACTGCACTCCCGCCAGCGCTGCTGGTGGAAGGCCCGGGTCTGGGATGCCCGGGGCCGCCCTTCCGGCTGGTCGGAAGCAGCCTGGTGGGAGCTCGGCCTGCTTACGGCCGGCGACTGGAGCGCCGATTGGATCGAGTCGGCGGTGGTCGGCGGCAAGTGGACCTCCGCTCCGGCGCCCTATTTCCGGAAGGGTTTCACCCTCCCCGCCGCCGTCGCCGAGGCGCGGCTCTACATCACCGCCCTCGGTGTTTTCGATGCCTCCATCAATGGCAGCCGCATCTCCGACGAAGTTTTCTCCCCCGGTTGGACCAACTACCTCAAGCATGTCCAGGTCTCGACCTACGATGTCACCCGGCTCCTGAAGAAAGGGGACAACCGCCTCGGCGTCATTCTCGGCGACGGCTGGTACTGCGGTTTTGTATCCAACGAGGGACGACAAATCTACGGCGACCGGCCCCGGCTGCTCGCCCAGCTCGAGGTCCGGCTGAAAAATGGCGAAACCATCTTCGTCGGCACCGATCCTTCCTGGGAAACGCGCACCGGCCCCATCCTCGAAGCGGATTTTCTCATGGGCGAAAGTCAGGACGCCCGCCTCGCCCTGCCGGATTGGGACCGCGCCGGCGGCTCTTCCGACGGATGGGTTCCGGCCCTTCCCGCCGGGGCCGTCACCGCCACCCTCATCCCCCGCATCGGCCCGGCCGTCCGCCCCCAGGAGGTGCTGCGCCCGGTCGGCCCGGCCAAAGCTTTCGGCGGATGGAACCACCGGAGTTTTGTCTACGACCTCGGCCAGAACATCACCGGCAGCATCCGTCTGACCATGAAACACCGCGCCGGCAAAACCATCCGCCTGCGCTTCGCCGAACGCCTCCAGGACAATGGCCGCCCCTATTACGAAAACCTTCGCTCCGCCCGCGCGACCGACAGCTACACTTTTGCCACCGACGGCGAAGAAACCTTCGAGCCTCGCTTCACTTTTCACGGCTTTCAATACATCGAGCTGATCGTCGAGGATAGCCGCGAGGACCCGCCGCCGCCCGAAGCCATCGAAGCCATCGTCCTGCACTCGGACATTCCGCCCACCGGTTCCTTCCAGTGCTCCCACCCGCTTCTCAACCGCCTCTACCAAAACATCGAATGGGGCCAGCGCGGCAATTACCTCGATGTGCCCACCGACTGCCCCCAACGCGACGAACGCCTCGGCTGGACCGGCGACGCCCAGATGTTCATCGCCACCGGCGCCTTCATCCGTGACATTGAGGGGTTCTTCACCCGCTGGCAGCTCAACCTCGACGACGCCCAGCAGGACAGCGGCGCCATCCCCGCCGTCATCCCCCATACCAAACCGGGGGAAACCAAAGGCAACGACTCCGGCCCGGCCTGGTCGGATGCCGTCGTCATCTGCCCTTGGACGATCTACCGCCACTACGGCAACACCCGCATCCTTGAACGCCACTTCGACTCCCTCCGCCGATACGTCGATTTTCTCGAGTCTTCCAGCAAAAACCTCATCCGCTGCCATCCCGACACCACTCCCTGGGGCGGCTTCGGCGACTGGCTCACCCTTGATGCCGAGACCCCCACCGACCTCATCGGCACGGCCTTCTTCGCCTACAGCGCTGGCCTCCTCGGGCGGATCGCGGATACCCTCGGCAAATCCGGCCTCGCCCGGCGGTATGGCAAACTCTCCGCCGACGTCGCCGCCGCCTTCCGCCACCGCTTCGTCACCCCCGAAGGTCTAGTGGTCGCCAACACCCAGACGGCTTACGTGCTGGCCCTCAAGTTCGACCTCCTCACCCCGGAAATGCGGCCCGTCGCCACCGAAGCCCTCGTCCGCCACATCCGCAAGCGGGGCTGGCACCTTGCCACCGGCTTTGTCGGCACCCCTTACCTCAACGATGTACTGAGCGAAAACGGCCATCTTGATGTCGCCTACCGCCTCCTCGAGCAGGAGTCCTACCCCTCCTGGCTCTTCCCCGTCACCCAAGGCGCCACCACCATCTGGGAACGCTGGGACGGTTGGACCATCGAGAAGGGTTTCCAGACGCCTTCGATGAATTCATTCAACCACTACGCCTACGGCGCCATCGGCGAGTGGATCCACACCACCGTGGCCGGCATCAACCTCGATCCCGAAGTGCCCGGCTACCGCCGCATTCACTTCCGGCCCCGCCCCGGCGGCAGCCTCACCTGGGCCGAGGGCAGCCTCGAATCCCCCTGCGGCCGCATCGCCCTGCGCTGGGAAAAAACCGGGAACTCCCTCAATCTGGCCCTCGAAATTCCGGTCAACACCCGCGCCGTGCTTCACCTGCCCGCGCCCTACACCGCCTCCGCTTCAGCCGGCAACAAGCGCCTCCGCATCTCGCGCAAGCAGGCCACCCCGCAGATCGAGTTCGGCTCCGGCAATTACCGGCTGGTCCTCCGCGCAAAGTAACCCGCCCCCCACCGGTCCGCCCGCCGAGGGCGGTTCCGCACCGCCGGCTTCAACCCGCCGGTGGTCCTTCGAGCCGGGGAGCGGATTCCTCCTCCGACGGGCGTTCCAGGCGACCCCGCAGGAGTCGCTCCCAGCTCTCGGGCAGCGGAAGCTCGAGGCCGGCCCGCACTTCGTCCCATGGCGCGTTTCGATCGAAGATCAGCCGCATCAGCCGGTCCAGATTCCACTCCGGCAAGGGTCGCTGCTCCAGCACCAGGGCGTCTCCCGCGCGAATCCAACCCGCGTCCAACACCCGGCAATACCAGCCGGTCCGGCGGGATTCCTGCATCAGCTTCGCCATCGCCGGCACACCAAAGTGATCGTTCAGCTTCCAGCAGGGTTGCCGGCCCTGGGACACCTCCAGGACCGCTCCCCCGATCCGGAAACGGTCCCCCAGGCACACCTCCGCCTCCGTCAGGCCTTCGACGGTGAGGTTTTCTCCGAAGGCCCCGGGCGCTTCCAGCCGCGGATGCCCGCCAAGTTGCCCGCGCCACCATTCGTAGTTGTCCAGTGGATATAAATGAACCGTCTTGTCCGGACCACCGTGAACGCGCGGATCCCCCTGCTCATCTCCTTCCAGACCGGTGGCGTGGCAGTAAACCGGCTCCGGGCGAACGGTCTTGGCGATCGCGCTGCGGGAGCCGGGCCGCGTGTAAGCCACGGCTTTGCCGGTGAGAACGGCCCGCACGGTGGCGGCGATGGTGGGCGGTGGGGTCATGAATGAGCCGAGGGAGAACGCATGATTCGGAGCGGTGGCATCCATCACCGGAAGGAAGCGGCGGGTCAATCCCTGGCGGATGATTCATCGCCGCGGTGCCGCGGGCACGGCATAGCCAGGTCAGCCCCACGCCCTCCCGCCGCCCCCGAAGGCAGGAAAGGCTCGGTCCTTTGATCTGAATCAAGCCACCGGGCGCTTCTTTCGGCTAAGCTGGATGCGTATGCCACACGAACCACCCACTCCATCCGCTCCCGGAACACCGCTGGCCGACCAGTCCGTTGGGGAGATCGTCGCCGGCCAGCCCAATTTCAGCCGGGTCTTCCAGGCCTTTGACATCGGTTTCTGCTGCCAAGGCAAGCTGACCCTCCGCGAGGCCTGTGTCCGCAAGGGGGTCGACCTTGAGGCCATGCTGGAGGCACTCTCCCGGGAAGCCGCCGGCAGCCCGCCGCCCGCCGCAAACCCCGCCGAACTCCCCCTCGATCGTCTGGCGACCTACATCGTCGAGCACCACCATGGTTTTCTCCGCCGCGAACTACCGCGCATCCACGCCATGGCGGAGCGTGTCGCCCAAGTCCACGGCGGACATACGCCGGCATTGGTCGAGGTCTGCCGAGTTTACACCGCCATGGCCCAGGAACTCGCCCAGCACGCCCTCAAGGAGGAGGAGATTCTCTTCCCTGCGATTTCCGGCCTGGCCGCAGAAGGAAGTCCCGGACCGAACCTCGACGCCCCCATCGCCTGCATGATCGAGGACCATGAGAGCGCCAACGCCGCCCTCGCACGCCTGCGCGAGCTGACGCACGGATTCCAGCCGCCCGCCGACGCCTGCAACACCTACCGCGCCCTCTTCGCCGGTCTCGCCGACCTCGAGTCCGATACCCACCAGCACATCCACCTCGAGAACAACGTCCTCTTCCCCCGGGCCCGGGAATTGGCCTCCTGAGCCCGCGCACGGCCGTCCCGGCCTGCACCCGGGGCGGCTCTTATTCCTCGCCACAACCCCTGCGATCCTCACCCAGAGCACGGACCCCGATACCCGCAACCGCCGACGGCCCCAAAAAGGCATTGCCCCCGCCGCTCCGCCGCCTGATAAAGCGCCGCCGTGCTGCCCACCTCCGACATCAATGTCTCCGCCACCCGCACCCTGCCGGCGCCCTCCCGCCTGCAGCGCGACCTCCCCAAATCCACCGAGCAGGCCGAGACCGTCACGCGGACCCGCCACGCCATCCACCGGATCATCTTCGGCGACGACCAGCGCCTCGCCCTCGTCCTCGGCCCCTGCTCCATCCATGACGTCGAGGCCGGCCTCGACTATGCCCGCCGCCTCGCCGCCCTCGCCCGCGAGGTCGAGGACCGCCTCTTCCTCGTCATGCGGGTCTACTTCGAGAAACCCCGCACCTCCGTCGGCTGGAAGGGCCTCATCATGGATCCGCTCCTCGATGGCTCCGGCGACATCCACCAAGGCCTCCTCACGGCACGCAAATTCCTCCGCGACGTCCTCGACCTCGGCTTGCCCACCGCCACCGAGCTGCTCGATCCCATCACCCCCCAGTACATCGCCGACCTCATCTGCTGGTCCGCCATCGGCGCCCGCACCGCCGAATCCCAAACCCACCGGCAGATGGCCTCCGGCCTCTCCATGCCGCTCGGCTTCAAAAACGGCACCAACGGAAGCATCCCCATCGCCATCAACGCCATCCGCGCCGCCAGCCAGCCCCAAACGTTTCTCGGCATCAACCGCGACGGCCATGCCTCCGCCGTCTCCACCCGCGGCAACCCCAACTGCCACCTCGTGCTCCGCGGCGGCGGCGGCCGCCCCAATTACGACGACGCCACCGTCGCCCAGACCGAAGCCCTCCTCGACAAGGCCGGCCTGCCCCGCGCCATCATGATCGATTGCAGCCACGACAACTGCAACAAACAGCCGGAACGCCAGCCCGAGGTCCTCGACGCCGTCCTCTCCCAGATCGAGGCCGGCAACCGCTCCATCATCGGCGCCATGGTCGAAAGCAACCTCGAGGCCGGCAATCAGCCCTTTCCGCAGCCCAAATCCCGCCTCCGCCACGGTGTCTCCATCACCGACCCCTGTATCGACTGGACCACGACGGAGCAATTGGTCCGCGACGCCCACCACCGCCTCGCCCCCCGATTCGCCTGACCCCAGGCGCGGCCCGAACAGGCCCTCCCTCCCCTCCCGCACGGGTTGCCGGGACAATTTCCGCTTATAAAATCCCCTTTTCTGCGTGCCCCGCCCGAACCCTTTCGACTAATCTCCACTTTACGATGAAAGCACCATTACACGTAGCCGTCACCGGCGCCGCCGGAAATATCGGATATGCGCTCCTCTTCCGCATCGCTTCAGGGGAAGTCTTCGGGCCCGACCAGCCCGTCGTGCTCCGCCTCCTTGAGATCGAGCCCGCCCTGCCCGCCCTCCAGGGCGTCGTCATGGAGCTGCAGGACTGCGCTTTTCCGCTCCTCAAGGACATCGTCCCCACCACGGATCTCAACGAAGGCTTCCGCGGGGTCAATTGGGCCCTGCTCGTCGGCAGCGTCCCCCGCAAGGCCGGCATGGAGCGCAAGGATTTGCTCGGCATCAACGGCAAGATTTTCACCGGCCAGGGCAAGGCCCTTCAGGCCAACGCCGCCTCCGATGTCCGCATCCTCGTCGTCGGCAATCCCTGCAACACCAATTGCCTTATCGCAATGAACAATGCCCGCGACATCCCCGCGGAGCGCTGGTTCGCCATGACCAAGCTCGACGAGAACCGCGCCAAGACCCAGCTCGCCCTCAAGGCCGGCGTCGCCGTCGACCAGGTCCGCCAGATGGCCATCTGGGGGAACCACTCCTCCACCATGTATCCGGATTTCAACAACGCCAAAATCGGCGGAAAACCTGTGCCGGAGGTCATCACCGACCACGCCTGGTTCAAGGACGCGTTTATCCCCACCGTCCAACAGCGCGGCGCCGCCATCATCAAGGCCCGCGGCGCCTCCTCCGCCGCCTCCGCCGCCAACGCCGCCATCGACACCGTCAAGCACCTCACCTCCCCCACCCCGGCCGATGACTGCTTCAGCGTCGCCGTCTGCTCCGATGGCGCCTACGGCATCGAAAAGGGCCTCATCTTCTCGTATCCGATCCGCAGCGACGGCGCCAAGTGGTCCATCCTCGAAGGCTGGCAGCAGGACGACTTCGGCCAGCAGAAGATCAAGGCCACCGAAGACGAGCTGAAGGAAGAAAAATCCATGGTCGCCGAACTCCTCGGTTGATCCGCGGTTGCTCACCCCTGGCCCGAATTCCGACGCGCGTGCTACCGGCACGCGCGTTTTTTTTCGATCGCTTCCACCGGCGGAGCGCGCCCGATTCACTTCTCTTTCAGGATGAGGCCGGCAAATCAATGCTTGTCAGGCCCGAGGTTACACCCGTTCCATAAATGAACCCCTAATCCCATCATCCATGCCCCGTCCTGACCGCCCCATCTGCCTCATCGGCGCCTTTGACACCAAAGGCGCGGAATACGCCTACCTCCGGAAACGACTTTTGGAGAACCACCCCTCCGTTCTTACGCTCAACACCGGCATCCTCGGCACCACCGACCAATTTCACGTCGACCTCGAGGCCGATGCCATTCTCGCCGAAGCGGGCTCGTCTCTGGAGGCATTGCGGCAATCGAAAGACCGCGGCGAAGCCATGCGCGCCATGGCCGAAGCGCTCCCCCTCGTCTTGACCCGCCTTGCCCAGGAGGACGCTATTTCCGGCGCCATCGGCATGGGAGGCACCGGAGGCACCTCCGTGATCACGGCCGGACTTCGGGCCCTCCCTTTTGGCCTGCCCAAAATCTGCATCTCCACGGCCGCTTCCGGCCAGGTCGAACCCTACCTTGGCATCAAGGATATTGTCCTGATTCCGTCCATCGTCGATGTTGCGGGCTTGAACTCGATTCTGCGCGGCGTCCTCGACCAAGCCGCCGGCGCCCTCTGCGGGATGGTTAAAGCCGCCACCGAAGCGCCACCGAGAAATCGACCCGTCATCGCCGCCTCCATGTTCGGCAACACCACCGAGTGCGTGAACGCCTGCCGCGAAGCCCTCGAGGCCAAGGGATACGAGGTCCTCGTCTTCCATGCCACCGGCATCGGCGGACGCACCATGGAAGCGCTCGTCGACAGCGGCCGGATCGACGGTGTCCTCGACCTCACCACCACGGAATGGGCCGACCAAGTCGCGGGCGGCGTTTTCGACGCAGGTCCCGAACGGCTCTCCGCACCCGGCCGCCGGGGCGTGCCCCACTTGGTGTCGAATGGCTGCATCGACATGGTGAATTTCGGCGGGGCCAACACCGTCCCGGAGCGCTACCGCGGTCGTCTTCTCAAGGAGTGGAATCCGGCCGTCACCCTTATGCGGACCAATGCCGAGGAAAACCGCGCCATGGCCACCGCCTTCGCCGCCAAGCTCAATGCCGCCAAAGGTCCCGTAGGCGTGATCCTGCCCAAACGGGGCGTTTCCATTCTCGATGGCGAAGGCCAGCCTTTCTGCGATTGGGAGACCGACCAAGTGTTCGTCGATACATTGCGCAACGGCCTCGATCCCCGCATCCCGGTCTGGGAAGTTGACGCCAACATCAATGATCCGGCCTTCGCCAAGGCCGCCATCGAGCGGTTTCTCGAGCTGCTCAATCAGACCAAATCCTGACCACCCCTTTCCCACCACCATGACACGCGCATCCATTCTCAAGTCGTTCCGCGATAAAATCGCCCGGGGCATCCCCATCATCGGAGGCGGGGCCGGCACCGGCATCAGCGCCAAAAGCGAGGAAGCCGGCGGTATCGATCTCATCGTAATTTACAACAGCGGGCGCTACCGCATGGCCGGGCGCGGCTCCCTCGCGGGGCTCATGCCGTACGGCGATGCCAATGCCGTCGTCGTTGAGATGGCGGCGGAGGTTCTCACGGTGGTCGATCAGACTCCCGTTCTCGCCGGGGTCTGCGCCAGCGACCCGTTTCGTTCCATGCCCCGCTTTCTCCGCCAGTTGAAGGACTTGGGCTTTGCCGGGGTGCAGAACTTTCCCACCGTCGGTCTCTGCGACGGCCAGTTTCGCGCCAATCTCGAGGAGACGGGGATGGGCTTCCAGCATGAGGTGGACATGATTCGGGAAGCCGCCGCCCTCGACCTCCTCACCACCCCGTACGCCTTCAACTCCACGGAAGCCGCCGCCATGGCCGAAGCGGGCGCCGACATTGTCGTCGCGCACCTCGGGCTCACCACCAGCGGCACCATCGGCGCTCAGACGGGCATCTCCCTCAAAGACGCCCCGGCCAAGGTCATGGAAATCGCGGAAGCCGCCCGTTCGGTCCGCAGCGATGTCATCGTGCTGTGCCACGGAGGTCCCGTGGCCATGCCCGAGGATGCCGCCTTCGTGCTCCAAAACACCAAGGGCATCGATGGCTTTTATGGCGCTTCCAGCATGGAACGCCTGCCGGTGGAGGTGGCCATCCGCGATCAGATCAAGGCCTTCAAAGCCATCACTTTCAACAAGTCCTGACGCCGCATCCCATGGCATCACCTTCCATCGCCGCTTGGCAAAACCGCCTCGTCGCCAGTCCCGCCTGCAACCCGCAATGGTCCGCTCCGGAAGCCTTCGCCGCCTACCAAAACCTCGGTTTCCAGAAGTTCGAAGTCTTCACTTCCTGGGTGCATTCCCGTTTCGAGGTTGGCTCCGATCCCGCCGCCTACCGCGGCCTCGCCGGGCAACACGGCCTGCGCCTGACGTCCTTCCACCTCCCGGTCCTTGATCCCGACCAACCCACCGACTGGGAAACCTTCGCCGTCGCCGCCGACGCCGCCCGCGCCCTCGGAGCTTCCATCGTCCTCTACAAAGCCAAAACCCGGGAGGCCTACGTGCGCGGCGCACCCCGTGCCCTTGATCTGCTCGAATCCCGAGGCCTGACCCCCGTGCTGCAAAACCATCGGGGTTCCGCGCTAGACAGTCTTGAGAACACCCTCACCACCCTGGAGCAGATCAATGACCCGCGGATGAAGGTCCTCCTCGAAGTCGGCCACCTCCATGCCGCCGGTTGCCCCTGGCAGGCCGCTTGGCCCGCCCTCGGCTCCCGCACCGTACTCGTCCACATCAAGGATATCGCAGACGGCCGCTCCGTGCCCTACGGCACCGGCGAAGTCGATCTGCGCGGCTTGTTCTCAACCTTGTCCGACCACGGCTATGAGGGCGACATTGTCGTGGAAATCGAAATACGCGAGGAACCCGAGACCGACCGTCATCTCCGCGAGGCCCTCGACTTTCTCCGGACCCACTGTTTCTCTCCCGCCTGAATCCCCTTTTTCCGCATGCCTGACGCCATCCTCATCCGACCATCCGACCATGCCCAACGCATCCCCTTCGACTGGGGCGAGTTGACTTGGTTTGCCAGCGGCCCCCTGGGTAACGCCGACGACCTGACCGTCGGCCGCTGCATTCTCCGGCCCGGCCGCGCCAATCCGCGCCATTACCACCCGAACTGCTCCGAAGTCCTTCTTGTGCTCTCCGGGCGCATCCGCCACACCGATGCCGACGGGGCCAGCCGCGAGATGGGCCCTGAAGACACCGTCACCATCCCGGCGAATATCTGGCACCAGGCCGAGAACATCGGATCGGAAGACGCCGTGCTCCTGATCGCCTTTTCCAGCGCCGACCGCCAGACCGTCGGGGAGGACTGAGCCATGCGCACCCTTGGCTTTTTCGGTCTCGGCGCCATGGGCTCCGGCATGGCGGCCAATCTTTCCCGCGCCGGCTTCACGGTCCTCGGCTGGGACTTGAGCGATGCGGCGCGGACGGCCCACCGCGAGAAGGGGGGCACCATCGCGGAGCCCTCATCCATCTTCGGGCAGGCGGAGGCCATCGTCGCCAGTCTGCCCAGTTCCGACGCTTTTGTCCGGTTTTGCAGGGAGACCGCCCTGCCCTCCTGCCGCCCCGGGCTGCTCATCATCAACACCGGCACCGTATCCCCCCCGTCAATACGGGAGCTGGCGGAACAGTTTGCCGGTTGCGGGGCCTCGCTCATCGATGCCCCGGTCACCGGGGGCGTGGGCGGCGCCGCCGAGGGCAACCTCCGGTTTTTCCTCAGCGGCCAACCGAAGGCTTGCGACCAAGCCCGCGCCCTCCTGGAAGCGATGGGCGATCCCCGTTTCCTCCAGTACTGTGGGGCGGCCGGAGCCGGCCAAGTCGTCAAGGGCGTCAATCAACTCGCCATGGGCCTGATCAATGCCGCCCTCATCGAATCAGTCGCTTTCGGGGTCAACGCCGGCATCGAGCCGGGGCTCCTCGCCGAGCTGGTCGGGGGTGACCAGGGCTGGCGACGCCTCCTTCGCGGCGTGTGTGAGCAGGCCGGGGCCGGGACCGCCGGCACCCTTGGCGTCAAGGCCGGGCAGTACCCCTACTTTCTCGAGGAAGCGGAGGCCCGCGGCTTTCGCCTTCCCATCACCGAAGCGCTCAACCGGTTTCTGGCCGACAAGGACGCCTGCATCCAGGAGGCCAACCGCATGTCTCCCTCCTACTGGAACGAGCTGGTGTCCCGCTAACCGCCAGCCGTCGACCACCGTCGCCGCCCCTCGGAAATCCGACCGTCCCCAACGGCTGGCTCCTCCTCCTCGGGAATAAAATGATGCACAGGTAATCTTTTACTTCCCAAGCCGGATCATCCGCAGTTCTATGGGTGTCAGATACGATTTTATGAACGCCCTGCTGATCAATCCGGAATTTCCGGCCACGTACTGGAGTTTCAAGTTCGCCCTGCGGTTTCTCGGCAAACGGGCCGCCTTTCCTCCCCTCGGCCTGCTCACGATTGCAGCCATGCTGCCCCGCGAATGGAATCTCCGGCTCGTCGACATGAATGTACGGTGCCTGCGCCGCTCTGATCTTGCTTGGGCCGATCTCGTGCTGATCGGCGGGATGGTGGTCCAGAAGACCTCCGCCCGCAAGGCCATCGCCCAGGCCAAGGCAGCCGGTTTGCCAGTCGTCGCCGGCGGTCCGCTCTTCACCTGCGAGCCGGAGTCCTTTCCCGAAGTCGACCACCTCGTGCTGAACGAAGCCGAAATCACCCTCCCCCGCTTTCTGGCCGACTGGGAGGCCGGCCGGCCCCGTCGTTTGTATTCAGCAATTAACTACCCGACCCTGGAGGACACGCCGGTGCCCCGCTGGGATTTGATCAATCCCGCTGATTACGCCTCGATGAGCCTGCAAGTCTCCCGAGGCTGCCCCTTCGACTGCGAGTTCTGCAATGTCACCGCTCTCCTCGGCCATCGACCCCGCGTAAAATCCACCACCCAGGTCCTCGCGGAGCTGGATGCCCTCCGCGCCACCGGCTGGCGGGGCTCGGTGTTTTTTGTCGACGATAATTTCATCGGCAACAAACGCTTCCTCCTCCAAGAGCTGCTGCCGGCCCTCGAGGCCTGGCAGCGACAGGGACACCGCAACCCGTTGTACACCGAAGCCTCCATCAACCTTGCCGACGACCCCCGGCTGATGGCCGCGATGGTCCGGGCCGGTTTCGATACCGTCTTCGTCGGCATTGAAACCCCGAGCACCGAGGGCCTGACGGAGTGCAACAAACGCCAGAACATCAACCGCAATCTCCTCGAGTCCGTCCGCACCCTGCAACGGGCCGGACTCCAGGTGCAGGGCGGCTTCATCGTCGGCTTCGACAGCGACGGGCCGGACATCTTCGAGCGGCAAATCGAGTTCATTCAGCAAAGCGGCATTGTCATGGCCATGGTCGGCATCCTGCAGGCACCGGTCGGAACGCGCCTCTTCGAACGCCTCTCCCGCGAGAACCGTATCCGCGGCCTCAGCGGAGGCGACAATGCCGATTCCTCCACCAACATCATCCCCCGGATGAGCCTCGAGTCCCTCCACCGCGGCTACCGTCGCATCTACGAAGGCATTTATTTCCCGAAGCCCTACTACGAACGCGTCCGACGCTTCCTCCGTGAATACCGCACCCCGGAAATTCGCCAGCGCCTGCAGTGGGCCCACCTCCGGGCCTTTCTTGGCTCCACCATCCGGCTGGGGATTGTCGGTCGCGAGCGCATCCACTTCTGGAAACTGCTGAGCTGGACGCTGATTCGCCGCCGGCAGCTTTTTCCCACCGCCGTCACCCTCGCCATCCTGGGCCATCACTTCCGGAAAGTGTACCAGTCCCAGGCGGGCAGCCCGCAACCCGGAGAGCCCTGAGGCACCGGCTGCCCGCGCACGATGGGCAATCTTTGCTGGTTTCATTCACCCCAGGGGTAGGTAATTTCCTCCAGTTGCCCTGGGGACTGCGGCAGTTTTATTTGTAAGTATTTGTTTAGTATATACTTAAGATTGTTGGCATCAGGCCTGCTTAGAAAATGGCGCCATCTTGATTCTGTCCACCGCCTGATCCACCCACCATGCCAACAGCTCTCCGGAACCGCCAGGAACCCGCCTCCGCCGTCTGGGACCGTCTGGTCTCCCGATTTCGCGAAGCGGCCATTCTGCACCAGGAAGGCGAGTCGCTTGCGGCCCGCCGCATCCTGGCCGAAGAACTGCCCGGCATCGTGGGACAATGGATCCGCCACAGCGGCCTGGCCCCGGCCGTCGCGAAAAGCCGTCTCTCCGCCCTGTTCGCCCGCGAGCAGGCGGAGGTCCGGCGCGCGGCGCTCACCCAGCGGCTGATGGCGGACTCCTTTGCGGAGCGGTGGACCCCACCAGTCGGAAATCCATTTGTGGAGGAGGAGCACGTCCGCCGGGCCGAAGCAGGTCCCCCGGCCGGCCGGACCATTCCCCAAACCGAGGGCGTCGCCGCGCATCGTGGCGGGCCGCTCGGCATCGGCGGACGGCGCATCCCCCTCGACCGGATTTCGGAAATGATCGAAGCCCTTCAGGCTGAAGAGCGTCGGTCCGCCGTGGCGGAGATCATTCCGCTGCGGGACTTCCTGCCGGCGTCGCCCGCCGTTTCCCAGCACCTGTCAGAACCCACCTCTCTCGAAGTTTCATCCATCGCCTGATCACCATCGCATGAAAACCAAATCCACCACTGCAACCGCCACCCGCAAGTCCGCCCCGAAAAAGCCGGAATTGCTCTTCGTCGGCCTCGACCTCGGCACCAACACCTCCTGCCTCATGGTCAGCGAGCCCGGCGCCCGCAAGCCCCTCCTCACCCAACAGATTCCCACCGTCGTCGGCTACGCCCGCGAGGGCATTCTCGCCGGCATCCTGCCCGGAGGCGTCAATGTCCTCTTCGGCCAGGAAGCGCTCAGGCACAAGCTGCACCTGCGACTGGTCAACCCCCTCCGGGACGGCATCGTGGACGATGTCAGCGCCACCCGCGATTTTCTGCTCCATATCCATGCTCTTATCGATGGGGGCGAAAGCACCGAACTGCGGGCCGTCGTCGGCGTTCCCGCCAATGCCACCGCCGAAGCCCGTGAGTCCATCCGCCGGGCCGCCGCCGGCATCTTCGACAAGGTCATCATGATCCCCGAGCCCTTCCTCGCCGCCCTTGGCTTCCGCGATGAAGGCCGCCTGGACAGCGCCAACTACGTGGATCCCGTGCGCAACTCGCTCTACATCGACATCGGCGCCGGCTCCACCGACATCTGCCGCATCCAAGGCTACTATCCGACTTCAGAGGAACAGGTCAGCACCACCTTCGCCGGCGACCGCCTCGACACCCTCGTGCGCGACGCCATCCTCCAGGCCTATCCCGATTCCTGCATCAGCCTGGCCAAAGCCCGCGAGATCAAGGAAGCCCACAGCTCCATGGTCGATGGCGACGATCCGGTCTACGCCACCGTCATCATCGGCGGAAAAGCCCGCAAGCTCTCCGTCGGCACCCAGGTGCGCGCCGCCTGCCGCCAGCTTCTCGAGGAAGTTTTCCACACCACCCGCACCCTCATCGCCCGGGCCGACCCCGATAGCGTCCCCGTCCTCCTGCAGAACATCATCCTCACCGGCGGCGGCAGCCTCATCAAGGGCTTCGGCGTCGCCTTGCAGACAATGCTGCTGGAAGAGGGCTTCGATGCTCCCCGGGTCACCGTCCTCGGCGATAACTACAAGGAATACGTCGCCCGCGGCGCCCTCAAGGCCGCCACCGCCGCCCAAGAGCGCCAGTGGCAGCACGTGCTCCGCTGAGCGGGCTTCTTTTCTTCATTTCAGTCCACTTTTGTGGTGGAGAGGTTACGGGCCGTTTCCCCTTGCCCGGGAAACGGCCTCCTCGTTTTTGGTCCCGGAGCTTCACCGCCCCTGGCGGCCGCCCCCGACCCCACGCTCGCTTTGCCCCGCGAAAGCTTTGACAGCCCGCCGGTCCCTCGGTAAAAAGCCCGTCAAACATTCCATCACCCGTGGAATGCACGGAGGCTATCCTCTGCCTCCCGATTCCTGAAACCCATCCCCCCCTTCCATGATTCGCACATCGTGCCTTCGCCGCCGATGCGTCGCTTGGCTCTACGCCGCCGGCATCCCCCTGCTCGCCGGCGTGGTCCACGCCCAGACCCCCCTCCCGGTCGACGACGACATCTTCATTCTCCCCGACTTCACCATCACCACCGAGGGCCAGGAGGGCTACCGGGCCACCAATACGGTCTCCGGCACCCGCCTCAACCAGAACGTCAAGGAACTGCCCATCCCCGTCGACATCATCACGGAGGATTTCATCCGTGACACCGGCGCCCTCACCGTAACCGAGGCCCTGCAGTTCACCGCCGGCCTCGAAACCGAAATCACCAGCCAGCAGCCCGGCGAAAACCCCGGCGCGACCGGCTTCCGCCTCCGCGGCTTTGTCTCTCAGGCTGTCCTGCGCAACGGCTTTCGGCGCGAAGGCGGCACCGACACCATCAATGTCGGCCAAGTCGACGTCATCCGCGGCCCCAATGCCCTTCTTTACGGCATCGGCAACTTCGGCGGCGTGGTCAACTACGTCACCAAGCAACCCCTTTCCACATGGACCCGGCAGGCCCAGGTCATAACCGGCAGCTGGGGATTTTACCGCGGCAGCTTCGATGTCACCGGCCCGCTCACCGACCAGATCGGCATCCGCCTGCCAATGTTTTACCAGACGCGCAACGACTGGTTCGACCACCTCAAGGAAGACCGCTGGGGCATCGCACCGATCCTCGCTTTCGAGCCGTGGGAAAATACCCGCATCACGATAGAGACCGAGTACTTCCGCACCGAGTCCACCGTGCCCGAAGATCCCATCTCCCCCGCCTTCCGCGCCCCCGACGCGCTCGGCTTCATCGACACCGAGCTGCACCCCGGCACCGATGGGTTCCTCAGCTACCCCAGCCGCTCCTTCCGCTACGCCGGACCGGACACTTACCGCCACAGCCGCGATGTCGGTGTCCTCGGCCAGGTCACCCACCGCTTCAGCGACACCTTCTCCATCAACCTCGGTTATTACTGGAGCCAGACCCGCTCCGACTCCCGCACCGCCGGCGTCTCCCTCAGCCAAATCCCCGAACTGCTCAGCGAAAGCGCCACCGGCCAGCGCAACCGCGCCCTCTACCCGTGGGCTTACAATCCGCTCGACCCCAATTTCGACGCCTGGTCCGAGGAAGGCTTCTACGCGCTGCAGTACAACTGGAACCGCGGCCAGGAAAAACGCACCCGCACCCAGGCCCGCATCGAGGCCGCTTACGCCGCCGAGGCCTTTAATCTCGAACACACCTTCCTCGCCGGCATCACCTACGACAAACTCGACAACTACAACATCCCCTGGGGCTTCCGCGACGCCAACCGCGAACCCGTCTCCATCAGCGCCAACGACACCACCGGGCTCCAAGGCGTCCGCGCGCGCTACCAGTCCATCCACAACCACGATCCGCTCCGCTTCGAGCCGGAGCCCGGCCAGGATTTCCACCTCCTCGCCGATCCCATCCGCAACTTCATCTCCTGGGCCGGCGGCTACTACCTCATCCACCAGACCGCGTTCGCCGACCGCCGCTTCCGCACCATCAGCGGCCTCCGCTACGATAAATACCAGATCGCCCGCGAATCACGCTATACCCCGCTGGAGTCCCAGGAACTGACCGGCACCAACGAGCTGGTCGGTCGGGCCAAGCCCCATGTCCACCAAAACCCCACCAGCAAGGCCAACTATTCCTTCGGCCTTTCCTACACCCCCAACCGCGTCTGGACCCTCTTCGCCCTCACCGCCTCCGCCCTCGACCCCTCCACCACCGGCGGCCAGCGCATCGCCACCGGCTTCGTGCCCGATCCCCAGTCGGGCCAAAGCTACGAGATCGGGACCAAGGCCGACTTCCTCGACGGCCGCATCTCCGGCGCCCTCTCCATCTACCACATCGACCGCGAAAACGTCGCCGTGCCCCAGTCCCAGGCCGGCAACCACCCCGTCCCGCTCCCGCAAGGCCTCTCCGATCCCGAGAGTCCGTTTTTCGATCCCGACTGGGTCGCCCAGGGCCGCGCCGAGCCGGGGCGCGCCTCCCTCCGCGAAGACCGCTCCCAAGGCCTCGACACCCAGTTCTTCTTCATCGATTTCATCCCCAACTTCGAGACCATCGTCTCCGCCAGCTACAACCGCTACCGCATCCGCGACCACCAGTTTTTCATGTATCAGGGAAAGCAGGACGGTGAGTTCGTCTTCCGGCAGGTTTCCGCCACCCAGTGGCGCGATGAGACCGGCACCCCCCTCCCTTGGAACGACGACCGCCTCAACAACGACACTCCAAAGTACACCTTCCGCCTTTGGAATAAATACACCTTCCGCGACGGCACGTTCCGCGGTCTCGATCTCTCCCTGGGCCTCTCCTGGACGGACGCGCGCGAGGCCATGTTCGCCTTCGAAGACGATCCTTCCTACAAGATCATCCCCCGGCGCACCAGCGTCAGCGGGGCCGTCGGTTACCGCCGCACCATCCGCGGCCTCGACTGCAATTTCCGGCTCAACCTCAACAACCTCACCAACGACCGGACCGTCTACGGCTACAATTACTCCCCGCCCCGCAGTTTTCGGCTCTCCGCCACCGTCAACTTCTGAAACCCCGCCCGAACCCGATGAAACCCGCCCTTCGCCTCCTTGGTTCGGTTGTCCTGGCCGCCGCCACCGCTTCCGCCGCCCTCGCCCAGCCCGCCGCCAACAACATCCGCGCCACCGCCTCCTTTCTCACCACCGATGTTTTCGCCCCCACCCCCAACTCCATCGCGGAGTTTTTCACCGAAGACGGTCGCTTCGACTCCGGCCTGCCCTACCAAGAGTTTCTCTCCCTCCTCCAGCAGGCCCGCGCCGAGGGCCGCGGCGGCGTCATAGATTTTGAACTACCGATCTACGGCGACTCGCTCCTCGACATCGACCGCAGCTCCGTCCGCGCCTTTATCCAACAAGAACTCAGAGACCGCCCCATCACCGCGGAGGAAGATGCCCAAGAACGCATCGACGAAGCCCGCGCCCTCGCCTACGAGGCAGTCGTCGATGCCGACGGCCCCCGCCGCCCCGTCCCCCACCGCCCCGACCCCGGGCTCGACGACACCGTGCCCCCCGCCCTCGCCGAATCCATTGCCTTCGACCGGCTCGTCGCCCTCTTCGGCCTGGAAAACGAAAAACGCCTCACCCTGCGCCGCGGCCCCCTTTACCGCGACGAAGGCGCTCTCGCCACCCTCGCCCGCCCCGCCGCCGAAACCCTCGCCACCGTCAACGACACCTATTTCCAAAACGCCAACCGCTGGGGCTACTCCGCCGGCGCCTCCAGCGCCTCCTCCGGCATCAACACCCTCAACCGCGGCATCATCGACCTCCTTTTCGACCCCCGCGACAACGTCGTCGCCCTCGGCTTCGTCGCCCTCTCGGTCAACAACTTCCAATACTGGCAGGGTCTCGGTGCTCTGCCGGACAATCCGAACAACTACCGCGTCTGGGTCGAGTTCTCCGACGGCACCTCCGAGCTTCTCACCGGCACCACCTCCCAAGCCAACAACCGCAACAAGTTTTTCGGGATCCGCGCCCCCGAAGGCGCCGCCGTCTCCCGGCTCATGATCCGCTCGGTCGGCCGCAACTTCCGCACTTTCGTCGCCATCGACGACCTCACCTTCATCACCGAGCCCGCGCCGCCCTACCGTGCCAGCCCCGCCACCGCCACCGGCGCCGCCGGCCGGCCCTTTTACTACCGCCTTGTCACCGGGCAATTCCCCACCTCGATTGAGGTCGAGGGCCTGCCCGCGGGCCTCGCCTTTGACCCCGAGTCCAGCCTCATCTCCGGCACCCCCGCCGCTCCCGGCGAGCATACCGTGATCTTCCGGCTCGAAAACGATGCCGGCGTCACCGAGGACCCGCTCACCCTCACCATCAGTGAAGCCGATCCCGACCGTCCGGCGCCCACCATCACCAGCGCCCCCTCCGCGGGCGTGGTCCTGAACCGCGATTTCCTCTACCAGATCGAAACCGATCTCGACGATGCCGACCCACCCGTTTTGCTCAACTACGAGGCCGTCGTCTACAAACTCACCGAGTCCGGCCGCGAACTCAGCAGCCTCGAGTTCATCGGTTTCTCCTTCAGCGACGGCCTCATCTCCGGCACCCCCTCGCGCGACGAAGTCCTCGGCGACTACGAAATCCTGCTCGTGGCCTTTCACGATCAGGGCGGCGGCGAACTCCTCTTCACCCTCAGCATCGTCCCGCCCACCCCCCCTCCCGATTTCGACGGCGACCAGCGCACCGACCTCGTCTTCCGCCACTCCGGGAGCGACGATTACCAGATCTGGCTCATGGACGGTCTCCAGCCCCACGCCACCGGCTCCCTGCCCGGCGTCAGCGGCGCGGAGCCGCCGCGCACCGGCGACTTCAACGCCAGCAACCGCGCCGATATCCTCCGCTTCGACCGCGGCACCGGTCGCGCCGTCCTCCACTTCATGGACGGCCTCACCGACTCCGCCCACACCATCGGCAACCTTGGCGCCGACTCTCCCTGGCGCGTCCAGAAGGTGGCCGACTTCAACGGCGACCTCCAGGCCGACGTCCTCTGGTTCAACCCCGCCACCCATGACTACGCCCTCTGGCTGATCCAGGAAACTGACCTCCGTTGGGCCGGTTTCCTCCAACGCGGAGCCGCCGGCTGGGAACTGCTCCGGGTGGCCGACTTCAGCGGCGACGGCCGCGCCAACCTCCTCTGGCGCAACCCCCAGGGCGCCATCGAAATCTGGAACCTCGACAGCTTCCGGCCCGACGGCCAGGTCGGACGCACCGTCGCCACTTTCCACGAGGTGCCCGCCCACCTCGTCCCCACTCACACCGGCGACCTCAACGGCAACGGCCGTCAGGACATTCTCTGGCGCAACCAGCAAAATGGCGAAGTCACGGCCTGGTTCATGGATGGTATCGAGCCTTCCACTACGAGCCTGGTCCGCCCGGCTTTCTCCGGTTATGTTCTCGAGGCCGTCGGCGATCTCGACGGCGACAACCGCGCCGACCTCCTCTGGCGCGGCCTCCAAGGCGAACGCGAGATCTGGTACATGGACGGCGCCACCGCCGTCGCCAACGTTCCCCTCCCCGGCGCGGGTCCACACCTCTCGCTCGCCGGCCTGCCCGACCTCGACGGCGACAGCCGCGTCGACCTCCTCTGGACCGACACTACCACCGGCGACACCATCGGCTGGCTCAACTCCGGCACCCTCGCCCAGACCGCCGGCGACCACGACGGGCTTGGCGCCTTTCTTGAACTCGCCGGTATCGTCGCACTGGATACAGTCCTGGCCCACCCGGGCCCCGCCACGGACTTCGATCCTCCGGGCTTCACCCTCTTCGCCCCACTCGACGAAGCCTTCGCCGGCTTGCCCGCGGAGGTCTTGGAGGAACTGCTCCTGCCGGCCAATGCCGGGTTGCTCGCCTCCGTCCTCCTCCACCATGTCGTGCCCGGAAACCTGTCCTCAGCCCAACTCCTTTCCGAAGCGCCCATCACCCTCAATGGGCGCTCCCTCGACATCACCTTGGTCGATGGAGAACTCGTCATCAACGGCCGGGCCAGGGTTCTCCAGACCATCCCCGCCCTCAACGGCACCCTCCACATCATCGATGACGTCCTCCTCCCGGATCCGCTCCTTCCGGCCAGCGTTCCCTCCCTCCCTCCCCGCGCCGCCTACCCCACCTTCCCCGATCGCGGGCTCATCCGATCCGGGGCCGATGGCTGGGTGATCGTGTCCAGCCTCCCGGCCCCGCCGGAAGACTTCGACTACGGGGACGACTTCACCTTTCCCCCCGCCATCACCGGACTGCCCGCCCAGGCCCTCGTAGCCTTTGACGGCACTCTGCTGCTCAATGCCCAAGTCGTCGGCACCGGTCCCCTCAGCTATCAATGGTCAAAAGACGGCCAACCCCTCCCCGGCGAGACCGGGCCGACCCTGCGGATCGACGGCCTTCGCTCCGACCAAGCCGGGGCCTACCGGCTCCAAGTCACCAGTCCGTCCGGCAGCGCCACCAGCGCCCCGGTGGTGGTGGCCGTGGAGGCGGCCGACTTTGCCGGCGTCTATTTCGGAAACTTGCTGACCATGGCCGACGCCGCCGTGGCCGGCTACTTCGGCATCTATGTCCGCCCCAATCAGACCGCCGTTTTCATGGCTTTCCTGGCCGACGGCACCGGCGGCTTTTTCAATGGCAACCTCCTCGATGACGGCCAGGGCGGCTACGCTTTCGAGTCCGATGACGTATCAGTTTCATGGACACACCGAGGCTCGGAAATTTCAGGCCAGATTGGGGATAATCTTGTCCTTGCCGGTGAACGTTCCCTTCCCCCGGTCGTGCCGCTGCCGGTGGCTGGCTTCGGTTTCTACCCGGGCGTCGATCTCGGCGGCGGCCTTGGCGAGGTGAATCTGATGGTCGGTCCGGCCGGCGACGCCCTCCTTGTCTCCATCGATCCGGCCGGCTTCGACGGGGGCCGGGGTTTTCTCCGCGCCGACGGCGTCATGGAGATAGAAACCACCGGCGGCCTGCACTACGACATTGAGATCGACCCCGCCGACAAGAGCGTCCTCGGCGCCTATTCCGGTCCGGACGGACTCTCCGGCGCCTTCATGGGTTTTCTCGAGCCCGCCCCCGGCGAAACCCGTTTCGTGAACATCTCCACCCGGGGGGCGGTCGGCGTCGGCGCTGAGGTGCTCATCGGTGGTTTCATCGTTTCGGGATTCGAACCCAAACCGGTGCTCATCCGCGCGCTCGGTCCCGCCCTCGCCCAAAGCGGCCTCCCCGCCGATGCCGTCCTCGCCGATCCACGGCTGCGGCTCTTCCAGGATTCCGGGCTCGTGCTCAAGGAAAACACCGCCTGGGGCGACTCTCCGGAGCGCTCTCAGATCGAAGCCGCCAGCGCAGCCATCAACCTGCCCCTACCCGCCGCCGGAAGCCGCGATGCCATTATTCATGCCATCCTCGCCCCCGGCGCCTACACCGCACAGGTCTCCGGCGTGGGCGGGACAACTGGTCTCGCCCTCATCGAGGTCTATGATGCCGCCCCGGAGACGGCCGGCAGTCGCTTCTTCAACATCTCCACCCGCGGAATCGCCGGCCCGGGCAGCCGGACCATGATTGCCGGCTTTGTCATCCACGGCACTCCCGGGGTCCCGAAGAAAGTGCTCATCCGTGGCCTCGGCCCGGAATTGGGACGGCTCGACCCCAGCGGCGTCCTCGCCTCCCGCGTCATCCCCGATCCCGTCCTCCGCCTCTTCGATCACTCCGGCCAGATGCTGGAGAAAAACGAGAACTGGAACTTGCTTCCCTCCACTGGCCTCCTCGCGGCGGTGCAGCGGCTCGGCGCCACCCTCCCGCCCGCGGGTTCGCTCGATGCCATGCTCCTGGTCGACCTGCTCCCCGGCGTCTACACGGTCCATCTCACCAATCGTGATTCCTCCAACGAGGGACTCGCCCTCATTGAGGTCTTCGAGCTCGACGGGGAATAAACCCGGCCTCCGCGCGATCGGCCGGCACTCGGTGCCAAGCCCATGCTTGCCCTCCAATCCGAGCCGGTTTGTAGTGGCATCAGCCTACATGACCGACCGACCGATCTTCGTCTTCACCGATCTCTCGCCGCGCCTGCATCCACCTGCCCGGCGGCGCCCGACTGCATGAGCGAGATTCTCGATCCCACCCAGAATTACCGCGTCTCCCCCTGGAAACACCTCGCCCTCATCCTCTGCGGGGTCTTCTTCATTCTCACGCTTATTTCCTACCTTCGGGGCGACCTTCCGGAAAGCGGACGCTGGCTCTGGCCGATGCTTTTTGTGCCCCTGTTTCTCTTTCTCCTGAGCATTATTTACGGCGACATTCCCGCCCAATACTACCGCGAGGAGGTCGCCAAGGCCATCCCCAAAGCCTCCTCCAAACAGCTCGACCGCAGCGTCGTGGCTGTGATTCTGCTCTTCCTCGGCCTGGTCATCAACTGCCTCCTCCTCGCCTACTCCCTCTGGCTCGACCCGTTGTCCTTTGTCACCCTGCTCTACGCGGTCTACCTGGCCATCATGCTCTTCGAGCTGCCCAACAGCGTGAAGATCTTCAAATTTCTCCAGAGCCTGCATTGAAAGGAAAAGCCCGCCTCCCCGAAGGAAGGCGGGCTGATGAGTGATTGGACAAAGGTGGCGAAGGGCGGCTTCAGATCGCGCTGTCGCCGCGCTCGTCGGTGCGGATGCGCACGGCCTCGTCGATCGGGACCACGAAGATCTTTCCGTCGCCGATTTTGCCGGTCTTGGCTGCTTTGGCGATCGTCTCGACCGTCTTGGAAACCGTCTCGTCGGCCACGACCAGCTCGATTTTCACCTTGGGCAGAAAATCAACCGTGTATTCGCTGCCGCGGTAAATCTCGGTGTGGCCTTTCTGGCGGCCGAAGCCTTTGACTTCGGTCACGGTCATGCCTTCCACACCGATTTCGGAAAGGGCTTCTTTGACCTCCTCCAACTTGAAGGGTTTGATAATCGCAATCAGTAGTTTCATTTTTAAAGCGAGGTGCTGTGTGTAAATGGTTTAGGGAGGGTTGCCGCCCGGCGCAAGGTGTTTCCCCGGCCGGGCGGCCATTGGTGAGTTTTACTTGGTGACCGTGCCGAAGTCGGGGTAGGCCTCCAAACCATGCTCGGAGAGATCGAGCCCCTCCTCCTCTTCTTCGGCCGTGACGCGGAAGCCCATCACAACCTTGATCACCAGTGCCAGCACGTAGGCGAAGACAAAGGCGAAGAGACAGAAGGCGAGCGTGCCGATGATCTGCGATCCGAGGAAGATCTCGGGGTTGAAAAACGCGATCACGACCGTGCCCCAGATGCCGCAGACACCGTGCACGGAGATCGCGCCGACCGGATCGTCGATCTTGATCTTGTCGAAAAACAGAATCGACAGCACCACGATCACGCCGGCAATGGCGCCGATGAAGACCGAGGCCCACGGACCGACCGCATCGGCCCCGGCGGTGATCCCGACGAGACCGGCGAGGACGCCGTTGAGGGCCATGGTGAGGTCGGGCTTTTTCAGCAGACCCCAGGAGGTGAAAATCGAGGCGAGGGCGCCGGCCGAGGCGGCCAAGGCGGTGGTGGTGAAGACGAGGCCGAGGTATTTCGGCTCAGCGGAAAGCACCGACCCGCCGTTGAATCCGAACCAGCCGAACCAAAGCAGGAAAACTCCGATGGTGGCCAGCGGCATGCTGTGGCCGGGGATCGGCCTGAGTTTGCCGCCGGAGAGGTACTTGCCCGCGCGGGGGCCAAGCACCATGACCGCCGCGAGCGCGGCAAATCCGCCGAAAGCGTGCACCGCCGAGGAGCCGGCGAAATCGTAGAAGGCCTTTTCACCGCCGCCCAGCTCAGCCAGCCAGCCTTCGCCCCAGTGCCAGGAACCGGCGATCGGGTAGGCGATCGCCACCAGGACGACCGTGAAAATCATGAAGGAACCAAGCTTGATCCGCTCGGCCACGGCACCGGAAACGATCGTCGCCGCAGTGGCCGCAAACATGGCCTGGAAAATGAAGTCGCCGAACCCTGTCATGGCCAGGCCTATACCACCATAGCCGAGGGTGAAGTCGTCGTTGAGACCCATGTCGATGGGACCGCCGATACCCAGCCAGTAGGGGATGATCCAATCCCCGGGATAGTGGGTGTTGAAGCCGATCAGCGCGTACGTGAAGATGCCGATGCTGATGATGAAGACGTTCTTGAAGAGCACGTTGACGGTGTTCTTCGAGCGCGTCATGCCGCTCTCGAGGGTGGCGAAGCCGAGGTGCATCATGAAGACGAGCCCGGCCGCGATCACCGTCCAGAGCATACTGGTGACGAAAAAGTCAAAGCCATAGGCGTGGAAACCGTGCTCGGCCACCATCTCCATGTACTCTGCTTTGTAGCCGACTTGGTCGGCGATTTCATCAAGGTCGTAACCGTCCGCGAGGAAGGCTTGAATCTCCTCGAGGGTGATAAGTCCTGTCTCCAGCAGGCTCGCCTCGGTCGTGTCCGCCTGCAACGACGACGGGATCGCCGCCGCCAAGGCCAGGGTCAACAGGCAGCTCAGCCAGAGAAAGAGTCTCGGTTTAGCCGGTAGCTTCATAGTGGTGTTGGATTGAATCAAGGGTTGTGGTGGTGAGGTTTTACAGAACGCTGCCGCGGAAAACACCGGGGCAGGCGACAAACCACTCCTTTTGAGCAAGGGCCGTGCCAACCCGCCGATTGCTGTAAAATTTGAGTCGAAGGACCGAATCCGGGTGGAGGCGCACACGGGCCCCGGCCGCGATAAATGAAGACGGGCGTCGCTCTCCGGCCGCGCTGCCAACGGCCGCGCACCGGAGGGTTTTTTGTCACAGGAATCCAACTACATTTCGCTGATCAGTCGGGCGCTTTCGGCTCGCTGTACAGGGTGAAGTGGTCGACCGTGTGCGGCAGCGGCCGCGAGGGCACGCTCTGGTGTTGGCCGTTGAAAACGGTCCCGAGCGTCTGGATGGCGGCCACTTGATTGTCCACCTCCAGCTTGCGGTAGAGCGCTTCCGTGTGCTTGTGCACGGTGCGGATGCTGATGCCGAGGAGAGTGGCGATCTCGTGGCGGCCTTTGCCGCGGATCAGCCAACTGCCGATTTCTTTTTCCCGCGGGGTAAGATTCCAGGGAGTCGGGAGCTGGGCCGGATCTTGGATCTCCCAGAGCATCAGGGTCCAGTCCTCCCAGATCCCGCGAAACGACGCGCACAGGATCCGCCCGTTTTCGGGATGCGGTTGCTCGAAGATCCCGCCCCGCAGAGCCAGCCGGGCCAATGGCAGCGGCAGGCGGGAATGCTGTCGGCTCAGATGCCGCGTCCAGATGGCCTGCGCCCGCTCGTCGAGCATGAGCACGCGGTTGCCGACGCCGACAATCACCCCACGGTCGGCGGGCTCGGCGCCTGCAACCACTCCCATGGAGCGCCGCAAGAGCGCGTTGTGGATAAAGAGCTGAATCTGCGGCTGCATGATGGAGAGAATCGCACATTCTTCGTCAGTGAAGTCCGAACTCGCCCGGGAGAGGACCACGCTGATGTTGAGGCCCGCGGACGCCGCCACCGTGAAGGTCACCATGCTGTGGGTGTATCCGCGGTAGCACTCGCGGTAGAGGGCGGTCTCCTCAAACTCCCGCCGGCTGAGAAAATCCGAAAACCGCAGTGGCGGGTGCTCTCCATGCTGCCGGGCATAGCGCAGCATCGGATGCTGGTTGATGAACTTCGGCAGGAGCGCCACTCGCTCCGGGGTCATCAGAAAACCATCCAGCGAGACATGTACTGCCTCCCCCGAGGCGTAGTCCATGGTTCCGAGGTTGACGGTGTCGGCATCGACCGCATCCCGCAGGATGCGGAGGACGTGACGGACCTCTTCGGTAAAGGACAGCATCGAGCGATCGAGGTGGGCCAGAGCCCGGGCGGCTTCGATGACTTTCTTCGGGATCATTGCAGAGGGGTTGAGGTTAATATGGGGTCGGAAGCGGAAAAACTGAAGTCCGAATCGGGCCGCCCGATCGTAGGTCCCAGCCGCTCATGAATCCTCCCGGGGTTCCTCGGAGGTGGCGTCTTCGTCTTCATCCATCAGCGGCAACTCACCTTCGGCGACCAAAGCCTCGTCCTCGTCGAAGGGGCTCAACTCGGCGGGCGGCAGGGGCCGCATCGGCGGGACTTCAATCGGACGGGCCAGCCAAGCCAAGCCGTCGATATGGTACTCGCGGATGAAGTAGCCAAGGGTCGGCGGCCGGCGGATGTCGATCGTCAAGGTGGCAATGCCGCTGTGGAGTTCGCCGTCGAAGGCCCGCCAAGTGAAGCTGACCGGGCCGTTCCAGAAGGCATCGGGAGTATAGCGGTAGCTGCCGTCGGCGAAAAACTCGAGCCGGCCGCGCTCCGGACCGGAGACGAGTTCGAAGCTCAGGGCATCGCCGTCGGGATCTTCGGCAAGGCCAGCCACGGTGCCGGTCAGGATGCGGTCGACGGGCGTGACGGCGGTGCCATCATGGGCCACGGGCGGGCGGTTGACGCGCAGCACTTCGATGGTGACGGTGGCCGATTCGCTGAAGGCGCGCCCATCAAAAGCCCGGTAGGTGAAGATCACGGTGCCGACAAAATCGGGATCGGGGGTCAAAGTGAAGGTGCCGTCCGCATTGAAGAGGAGCACGCCGTGGGCGGGTGGCGTGACGAGTTCGGCGGTGAGGGTGTCGCCATCGGGATCGAAGTCGTTTTTCAGCACATTGCCCTCGAGCATTCCTCCTTGGGGCATTTCGTAGAAATCCGGCACCGCGACCGGCGGCTGATTGTCAGCCACCACGGTGATGGTGAAGGTGGCGGGCTCGCTCTGGAGCTGACCGTCGCTGGCGTGCCAGGTGAAGCTCACTTCTCCGGTGAAGCCGGGAGCCGTCTGGTAGCGGTAAACCCCGGGAGCGATCGCGGTCAGCTCGCCGACGGCCGGCGGGGTCTCGATGATGAAGGTGATCGGATCACCATCCGGATCTTCAGCCAGCGGGCGAAGGTCGATGATGACGAAGCCGCCCTCCAACACCTCGGCCGATCCGGGCAGGGCCACCGGCGGCGCGTTGGTTTCGCGCACGGTGATGGTGACGGTGGCGAGGTTTGAGAGCTGGCCGGCGGTGTCGCGCACGCGGTAAGTGAAGCTGTCCTCACCGAGGAAGTCTGCCTCCGGCGTATAAAGGATGCGCCCGGTCTCCGGATCAACCACCGCGCTGCCGTGGGCGGGACCGTCGACGATTTCCACTGAGGAGGGATCGAGCGGGTGGCCGAGCCCGAAGTCGTTTTCCAATACGGTAATCCATACCGGAGTGCCGCGCGTGGTTACGACCCGGTCATCGCCGGCCACGGGCGGCTCCAGCACGGTTCCGGCGGCGAAAAGCATCACTTCGCTGACTGCAACCTTCGAAGCGGATTCACCCGGGGTGACGAGGTCAAAGAATAGGGCGCCCAGCCGGCCTTCCTGCAGATGAACGAGGTCGATCTCCACCACCAGCGGGCCGTTCATCGCGAGAACGGTGCCGGAAACGAAGTCCGGCAGATCGGGCAGGGCCACGCCTGCGGCCAGGTGGAGGGTGCCGTCGGCCTGGAGGTTGAAAAGGGAGTCGCTCCCGTCAATGGCGGGCAGGCCGGCGAGCGGGAAGCCGGTGACGGCGTCAAGAAGGGCGATTTCAAAGGCATCCGGCGGCCCCGGGCGGTCGGCGTCGAGACCGACTTCCGCCAGCACGATGCGCAGGACGGCTGGTTCGGCGGGAAGAAAGAAGGTCTGGGAGAGGTCGGTGAAGAGCCGGCCCGCGCCGGGAGAAAGGATGGCCGCGCCATCGAGCACCGCGACCGGTCCGAATGACCGCCAGCCCGCCGGGGAGCCGTCGGCATTGGCGCCGAGGAAGCGGCCGTTGACAATGCCCGGCATCGCGGTGTCGCGGTCCTGCTCCATCGCGCCGGAGAGTTCGACAAAACCGAGGGGGCGATCGGTGAGTTGAAAGCTGGGACGGAATCCGGTTTGCCGGTGGAGCAAATCTGCCTGCTGCCAGACCGAGCGCAGAATGGCGCCTTCGAAGACCGAGGGCAGTTTGCGTACACCCGGCTGCAGGTAGGGATTCATAAGCGCTCCCGGATGGATGCCGGCATGGAGATGATCGGCGTCATGATGGAGCCGGGCACGCACTCCGGGCAGCTCCAGCCAGACTTCTCCCGTGGGAACGCGCTCCACGCCGGAAGCAAAGGCCTCGTAAGCGGAGGTGAAACCAAGGAGATGGCCGACTTCGTGGAGGACGAAGGTATAGAGATCAAAACGGCCCTCCGCCGCGGTGCCGGGCGCGGCCCGGAGTGCACGGCCCTCCAGAAGGATGGGAAAGGTCTCATGGCGACCCGGCTCGGGCTCGAGGTACCAGCCGTGGCCCGCTCCGGTCGTATCCACCGTAATGATACCGGAGTGAGGCCGTCCGTTTTCTCCGGTCTCCAGGATGGTGGCAAAGCCCAGCACGCCTGGATCGAGCCGATCGAAGGCAAATACCAGGTCCAGCTCCGGCAGGTGACCAAGGACGGCGCCCCAGGCCTCGAGGGCCGCCGCCTGCAGACCGGCCAGGAGGTCATCCCAGAGCGGATCGGACTCCGCCGGCGCGAGATCGTCAAATCCGCCGGCCAGCCGCCAGGCCGGATCAACCCGCAACGGCGATCCGGGCACCGGTACCGTGGCGCCGCCAACGGAGAGCCCCGGAGCGGTCGCCCCAGGCGCTCCGCCAGAAGTTCGACCACCCGACCCGGACGATCCGGAAACCTCCGGGAAGCCCAGCTTGTGACCCGAAGCCCGGACGAGGGCGGTCCAAAGTCCGCTCCCCTGCATAAGCGGCCGGAGGTCGTTTTGCGCGGTCGACCCGCGGGCGGCAAAATCGTTGAGCAGATTGAAGGCGGCCACCGGGAAAACCACCGTGCGGGAAATGGTCTCCATATTCAGCATGCCCAGCCCGTAGTTTAGCGTGGTCAGGGTGTCGTAGGCGGAATTCGACACGACGCGGTGGCCGCGGAAAGTGGCGGTGTCGAGGAATGAGCCGTCGAGCCGGAACATCGTTCCGTCTCGGATGGCAGCCTGCGGGCTCTGCCCGCTGACGCGGCTGAAGAGCGCGGGGAGATCCCTGACCAGCGCACCGCCTTCACCGTAAATGAGCGACTGCTGCCGGCCTGAGAATTCGCCGCCCGCAAAGAGGCCGCGGCCGCGGAAAGTGGTTTCGAAGCCGCGCAGGGATAAATTCTCGTATTTAGCGTAGTCGAAATCCAACTCCAGATTTTGGTACTTTTCGGGCAGGAACTTCCGGAACTGGGCCGCCTCCCAGGAGGTGCGCGCCTCGCCGAACATGAGCGCTTCGCGGCCGGGCAGGGAGAGGTCGTTGCGGCTCAGGATGGCGAAGTCGAAGTCGCCGTCGCCGGAGAAGGGTCCGCCGCGTTTTCCGAGGTCGGGAATGATCCGCCCCAGGACGAGGGCCTCGCCGCCGGAGCCGTAGGCCTCGGAGAGAGCCCGCATGTTGATGCGTCCCTCCTGCGCCGCGCGCATGATCATGTGCCGGTTGGCAAAGGTAACCAAGTCGGTCTGGAAGCTTCCCAGAACGGCCAGCTCCTGGCCGTCCGCAAGGGACTTCGAGGCGCGTTCGAGGGCGTTGAAGAGGTTTCTATCCGTGATGCCCATACGCTCGAACTGATCGAGGGTACGGCCCTGGCGGATCTGCTTGACCAGCTCCGTGCGCAACGGCTGCCAGTCCCGGCCTTCCTTGAGCAGGTACACCATGGCATTGGCGGTGGGGTCGCCCCGCCGGGCGGCGTTCACAATGGAGGCATCCGCCCCGAGGTAGTGGAGATAGGCGGCGCCGGTCAGGGTGCTGGTGTCGACACGGGCCATCGCCGGTCCCGGATTGTCGACGTTGCGGAGTTGACGGTAGAACTTGGTGCCGGCTTTAAAGGCGGCACGTGAAGCCGCTTCGCGGGCGGCATCCTCGGAGAGCCCCTGGGCCCGCTTCTGCTGGAAGACATCCCGGCGGGTCAGTTCCATAATGTCGGAGGCGATCTCGCGCCGCACCGCTTTTTGGAAAGTGGCGGGTTCGAGATTGCGCTCGAGGAGATGCTGGATGCGGTCCTGGCGCACGGCGTCGGCGAGTTTGTGGGTCGCATTCGGCGAGGAATACAAGGCCGCCCGGTAGGCGAAGTCACCCTCCGCTTTGGCCTGTGCTTCGATCCGAGCCCGCACCCGCATCTCGGGCGTATCGGTGACAAAGCGCCGTCCGTCGGTCGGGCGGGTTTCATCGAAGAAGCTGCGTCCCACTTCCCGGAAGCGATCAGCCATGCGCATACCCAGATCCCGCACGGCCGAGGGGGTGGAGCGGATGCCCGCCTGCACGGAACGGGCGGAGTCCTGGGCGAACCCGACCAAGCCGCGTGCATCGATCCGGTCCTCCAGGCGCAGGAGTCCCTGGGCAACCCGGCCCGGCAGCACGTTGGCGGCGAAACTCGCCGTCGCCCGGATGCCGCGGAAACCGGCGGCCAACTCGGTGACAAGCGGTGGCCGAAGCGTGTTCAGCATGCCCCTTGGAACCGATCGCGTGTGATCTCCGAGAGCTGCAAGCATGGAGGTGCGGGAGTTCAGTTTGGTGCCCGCCTTGGCGAGCTTGGTCGGCAGCGGCAGTGCTCCCGCCAAGGCCTTGCCGGCCCGCTCGGGGTCTCCGCTGAAGGTGGCTCCGATGAGTTCGAAGAGTCCGATGAACGGTGCGGCGATGACCATGCCCACACCCCGCACCACATCGGAGAAGCTGTGCATGTCCTGCGTCATCTGGAACAGTCCGCTCTGGAAACCTTCGTCGGTCTTGTAGCCGAAGAGCCGGCCGACATCGCCGATCATTTTGCCGAACTCCGTCGCCACCTCGCCGACGCCGATGGCCAAGCCTTTGAAGAAAGTGCCCAGGTTCTCCAAATGCAAGGGGATGTTGAAGAGTCCGGTAATGAAACTGAGAATACCGGAAATCCAGCCTCGGGCGGTTGCATTCTCCATCTTGCCCGTCCCCTGGGAACTGAGGCCGCTGGGATCCATGAAGTTGACCGGATCGTTGTTGGCGTAGCGGTAAAGGTTGGTGTCACCCCCGGCGAACCCGATCGGGTCGACGCTGATGAAGCGGCCGAGATCAGGGTCGTAGTGCCGGGCATTCAGGAAATACAGCCCGGTGGCGAAGTCGAAGATCTGACCGGTCAGGTAGTGGCGCTGGTAGAGGTCCGGCTGGGTGCGGTTGAGCAGGTTGCCGAAGGAGTCGATGGCGATCCGGTCGACGATGACACCGGCGGCGTCGGCCACCTCCCGGATGGTGCCCTGCTCGTCGCCGAGATACCAGTGGACGAGGCCGCTACCGGCATCCTGGGCGAGGACGAAGCCATCCTCGCCGCGCAGGTACACCATGCGGACGGCTCCGGAGGAGGAGAGTTCGGCCCAGAAGCCTTCGTTGCCGTGGAGGAAGAGCCGGGTGGTGACGGGATCGTTGAGGGTGGTGTGCTCGGTAATACGTTCCCGGATACGGCGGTCGAAGGCGTCGTAACTGTACTCGACGGTGCGGATGAGGTTGTCGCTGAAGTCGCGGATCTCGACTTTGACGAGCCGGTTGCGGTGGTCCCAGGTGTACTCGTGGACTCGGCGGGTATGGTCGTCGATCCGGCGGGTTACATTGCCTTCGCCATCGTATTCATAGACGACGGGATCGGCGGATTCGACTCGGTTGTCCACCCCGATGACGATGCCGGCGCCCTGCCGGTGGGAGGCGATGCGGTTGCCCGCGAGGTCATAGGCGTAGGTTTCATCCGGGAGGTGGGGATGGCTGTGGGTGGCGGTGAGGAGCTGGCCGCGCACATCGTAGGCGAAGGTGCTGGTGTGCCCGGGGGTGGTGCGGGCGATCAGGCGGTCGGCGGCATCGTAACCGAGGGTGTAGGTCTGAAGGGAGCCGCCCGCGGGCGTGCGGTGGTCGATGAAGGTGATGCGGCCCCGGTCATCCAGGGTGATGGCGGTCGAGAAGAGCGGGGCGTTGCCGAGGGAGCCGTGGCGCTCGATGAGGGCGGGCCGCGCGACATCGGGCTGCCAAGTGTAAACCACGCGCTTGTCGGCGACGAAGGCACCGGCCTGGCGGATCTGCCCGAGCAGGCCGGTGATGGAATCGTAGTCGAAGAGGGTGCTGGCCTGGAGGACTCCATTTTTGTCCTCGATGCTGACGAAGAGGGGCCGGTTGTAGGCGTCGCGGTCGGAGAGGAGCTTGACTTTGACTTCACCGGGCAGTTCGACCGCCTCCTCCTTGATCCGCTGCAGGGGATCGTCGTAGTAATCGAACTTGATCTCCGCTCCGCCACCTTTGGCCGACTCGATGCGTCCGTCTTTCTTGTAGGTGTAGGAAATCGTGGAGACCGGCTGGTTGCCCCCGTCGACAAACCAGCTCTCCTTGGTCAAACGATTGGCTGAGTCGTAGTCGAAAGTGCGGCGGCGGCCGTCGCGGTCGATGACTTCCTTGAGGTTGCCGACCTTGTCGTAAACGTAAAGCCGGGTACCGGAGGCGGTCGTCTCGGTGCGGATGAGATTGTGGGCGTCATAGGTGTAGTCGGTGGTGGAGCCGCCGGCATCGGTCAGCCGGGTGAGATTGCCCACGGCATCGTAGGCAAAAGTTGTGACGCCTCCGAGCGCATCCACCATCCGGATACGCTGTCCGAGGGCGTTGTATTCGAAGGTGGTGGTGGCATTGCGGGCATCGGTCTCGGTGAGGACGTTGCCCTCCTCGTCGTAGCTGTAGGTGGTGCGGAGGCCGAGGGCGTCGTGAATGGCGGTGATGCGCCCGGCCTCGTCGTAGGTGAATTCTTCCACGAAGCGACCCTGGATGCGGCGGATGAGCTGGCCGGCGGCGTCGTAATCGAGGGTCACGGTTCCGGTGGAGGGATCCTCGACCCGGACGGGGCGGCGATGGCTGTCGTGGTAGGTGTCGATGACGACACCGTTGAAATCGGTGTGTCGGATGCGGAGCGAGGTGCCCTCGTAAGTGTAGTCCCAAGTGCGGACAAATTGCCCGGTGGGATGGGCGGGGGTCGCCTCGGTGGGCACGGTCTCGGTGAGCATCCGGCCGACCCGGTCGTAGGTGAAGAAGATCGAGTGGCCGAGCGGCGTGATCACCTCGACGCGCTGGCGGGCGTCGTCGTAGACGAAGGAGGTCTTGGCCTCGCCGGCACCGGTCGGTTCCTTCAGCTCAATGAGCTGGTCGAGGTCATTGTACTTGAAGGTGGTGGTGTGGCCGCGGGCGTCGGTCTCGGAGGTGAGATTGCCGACGGCGTCGTAGGTGAAGGTGGTTTTGGCTTCGAGCGGATTGGCGGGGGTGCCGACCTGCTGGGTCATTTCGATCCGGCGTCCGAGGCCATCGTATTTGTAGGTGGTTTCGTAGAACTCACCCCGATAATCGATGGCCCGGACGAGCCGTCCGACCTCGTCGTATTCGTAGGCGGCGGCGACTGACTCGGGGTTACCGACGGCGAGGGTCTCGGCGAGGAGCAGGTTGCGGGCGTCATGGACAAACTCGTTGCGGATCCCGCGGCGATCGACGGTGGCGGTGAGGTTTCCGGCGGCGTCGAACTCGTAGTGAATGGAGCGACCGAAGGCATCGATCTCCCGGATGACGCGGCCGAGGCCGTCACTGATGATCCTGGTGGTGCGGCCCAGCGGATCAGTCACGATCGTCTCCAGAGTGATGCCGGGGAAGGTGAAGGTGGTGGTGTGGCCGTCGGCATCGGTGGTCGAAGTGAGGCGGTTGAGCGCGTCGTAGGTGTTGGAAATGGTGCCGGAGGGAGCTGTATCCGTGAGAACATTACCCCAGCGGTCGTAAGTCATGGCGGCCTGCTGGCCCTCGGGGTCGGTGCCGCGAATCATGCGCCCGAGCGGGTCGTAGTCGAAGGTAGAGGTGTAGGCCGCGCCGCCGGTTCCGCGGTGGGTGAGGACATTGCCGAGGGCATCGTAGGTGAAGCGCTCATCGAGATTGTCCGGGTGGATGATGCGGACGAGGCGATTGGCCGCATCATAGACCATGGTGGTGAGGCGGCCATTGGCATCCTTGCGGGTGAGGGGGTTGCCGACGGCGTCGTAGGTCACCTCTTCGCGGAAATTGTTTTCGGCGTCAATGCGGGTCTCGGTGAAGAGCACCCGGCCACGGGCATCGCGGCCGAAGGTGGTCCGGTACTCCTCCCCGCGGGGATCGGTCATGGCGATGAGGTGGCCGGCGGCATCGTATTCGAGGCTGAAGCGGTGATGGTCCTGGGAGCCGGGCGGGCCATAGGGACGGTCTTCGGTGACGAGGAGGCCGGCCGGTGAGTAGGCAAATCGGGTGGTGAAGCCGCGGCCGTCGGTTTCCTCGATGAGGTTGCCCGCGGGATCGTAGGCGAACGTGCGCAGGTGGCCTTCGGCGTCGCGCTCGGTCAGCAGCCGGCCGAGTCCGTCGAAGGTGCGCACGGTGGCGGTGAGGCCGTCCGGTCCACTGAAGGGACCTTCGGTGCGGAGCACATTGCCGAGCGGGTCGAGCACGAAGCGGGTGGTGAAGATGCCGGCAACGGTCTGCTCGGTCAGCCGGCCGAGTACGTCGTAGTCGAAGGTATGGACCCGCTCAATTCCGGAGGCCGCATCCAACTCCGTGCGGCGGATGGGGTTGCTGTCGGCGTCGTAAACAAAGGTGGTGAGGTTGCCGAGAGGATCGAGGACGGTTTCCACCCGGTTGCGGGCATCGTAGGTGTAAGTGGTCTCGAAACCTCTGGGATCGGTCAAGGTGAGGAGATTTCCAACCGGATCGTAGTCGAAGAGCGTGATGGCGGGACCAGTCCCGCCCAGCGGTGAGAAGAGCGAAGCCTCCTCCTGAATCATCCGCCCGGCCGCATCGTACTGCATGGTGGTGGAATAGTTGTCGCCGCGTGGATCGACGAGGCGGACGACGTGGCCGGCGTGGTCGTACTCGACCCGGTAAACGGCGGGATCGCCGGGCTGGGCGGCGCTTCCGGTGGGACGTTCCTCGCGGATGAGGCGGTTTTGCGCGTCGTGGAAAAAGCGGGTGGTGTAATAGTCGCCCCGAGGATCGATGGTCGCGGTGCGGTTGCCGGCGGCATCGTACTCGTGGCGGGTGACGACGACGGGGCCGCCGGGATTGACGGGCGGGGACTCCATCCGCACGAGACGGTCGAGGTCGTCGTAGGCATAGGTGGTCTGGAAACCCCGCGGGTCGGTGTAGAGGATGAGGTTTCCCG
>REEB01000160.1 GCA_007695295.1 Puniceicoccaceae bacterium | reverse complement strand
GTGCGGCCTCTGCAACCACCCGCCTTGCCAAGGCCCTCCGGTCCGCCCGCGACGTAGCTCCCATGCACTCCGGCGCCGACCATGGCGCGGGACTCAGCCCCGGCCCCCGGCAAACCTGCCCGGAACCTCGGCACCCCGCCCCGTTCGCCTCCCGGAAATTCGCCGGCGTGACGGCCACGAAGCAGCGACCGGGCCCCCACTTCGAACCAACTCCCAATGAAGTACCGATCGTCAAGGATTCGGTAGTTGACCGCCGCCCAGCCAACTACCGATTGCGATCAAATTGGTAGATCATGGGTAGTTCGACGAAAACGAGGTCCTCCTCGCCCTCCCCGCGCATCTTCCGCCCTCCGCGGTCGCTTCGTCCTTTGCCAGGCCAATGCCGGACTCAACGGCCACGACCACGCCCAAACCTCCTTCGCCGGGCGGACTCCGACGTGATGCCATTGGAAGAGGCGTGCCGGATCCGGGTAACGGTTGTTCGCGGTCACCAACATTCATTCCCTCCTTGTCCGCTTTCGCTGGCGTGGAGGGGCGGGTTTTGTTCCACTGCGGATGGACCCCGCGGCCGCGGGGCGGACCGCCGGAGTTTTCCCGGCCGGAGTGACCGGCCGCTCCGGTGCGCCACCAACCGCGGTCCGCCAACGCTCTCCCCATGAACTACGGATACTTCGACAACGACGCCCGCGAATACATCATCACCCGGCCGGACACCCCCCGTTCGTGGTCCAACTACCTCGGCTCCCGCCGCTACGGCGGCATCATCACCCACCAGGCCGGCGGCTACTCCTTCTCCCACTCCCCCGCCTCCGGCCGCTTCCTGCGACACCGCTACAACAGCGTGCCCGCCGACCAGCCGGGCCGCCCCTTCTACCTGCGCGACCGCGACTCCGGCGACTTCTGGTCCGCGGCCTGGCAACCCGTCGGCAAACCGCTCGATGCCTTCCGCTGCACCACCCGCTTCGGGCCGGGCTATGCGTCACTGGAATCCGAATACAGCGGCATCCGCGCCGAATCGCTCTACTTCGTCCCCTTGGATCAGGATTTTGAATACTGGCGGCTCCGGGTGACCAATGCCGGGAAAAAGGCCCGCAAACTGAGCGTCTTCTCCTTCGCCGAGTTCACCACCGAGTGGAATCTCATCCAAGACACCCTCAACCTCCAGTACACCCAGTTCATCGCCCGGGCCACTTGGGAAAAGGGCTTCATCAGCGTCTCCTCCTGCGGCAGTCTCCCCGCCCACCCCGGCGACTTCGCCCACCGCGACCAGTCCCGCTGGTGGTGGATGACCCAGCTCGGCGGCACCATCGCCGGCCACGACTGCGACCGCGAGGCCTTCATCGGCCAATACCGCAGCTTTCACAATCCCCAGGCCGTCGAGGCCGGCGCCTGCACCGGCAGCCGCGCCTACGCCGACAACCCCTGCGGCGCCATCCAAAGCGACCTCGAACTCGCTCCGGGAGAAACAGCCGAGATCCTCGTCCTGCTCGGCACCGGCCGGCACCAGCATGAGGGCCGCCGGGCGTTGAAGAAATTCGGCTCGGGCCAGGCCTGCGAGCAGGAGTTTGCCCGCCTCAAGGCCCACTGGCACCGTCTGCTCGACCGCTGCCAAGTCAAAACCCCCGACCCCGCTTTCGACGATATGGCTAATGTCTGGGGCGCCTACAACGCCCTCATGACCTTCTTATTTTATAGCTCGTGTTCCGTGTTCTACACCGGGGACCAACGCGACGGCTTCGGCTATCGCGACACCGTCCAGGATGTCCTTGGAGTCACCCACCTTCTCCCCGAAGTCTGCCGGGAGCGGCTCCTGCTCATGCTTTCCGGGCAGGACTCCACCGGCGGCGCCCAGCCGGAGATCCGCCCCTGGGCGCACCGCCCCGGCGCCATGCCCCCGACCGATCCCGAGCGCTACCGCAGCGACGATTGCCTCTGGTTCTTCAACGCCATCCCGGCCTACGTGGCCGAAACCGGCGACATCGACTTCTACCGCGAAGAGGTCCCCTATGCCGACGAAGGCGCAGCGCCGGTCTGGGGTCACCTCCGCCGCGCCCTCGAGTTTAACCTCGAGCGCACCGGCCGCAACGGCCTGCCCTGCGGCCTTTCCGCGGACTGGAATGACTGCCTCAAGCTCGGCTACCACGGCGAGTCGGTCTTCGTCGCTTTCCAGGTCCGCCTCGGCCTCAACGTCTATGCCGATCTCGCCCGCACCCTCGGCCTGCCCGAGGAACGCCGCTGGGCGCAGCGCCGCCTCAAGGCCCTCGACCGCCGCATCGCCGAAGTCTGCTGGGACGGCGGCTGGTTCATCTGGGCCATCGGGGAGGACGGCACCGTTTACGGCACCCGCAAGGCCAAGGAAGGGAAAATCTATCTCAACACCCAGTGCTGGGCCGTGCTCTCCGGAGCCGCCGACGCAGCGAAGGGCAAAAAAGCCATGGATGCCGTCCAGAGCCGCCTCGCGACCGAGTTCGGCGTGGCCATGTGCGCCCCGCCTTTTGTCAAAATCCCCGTCCAAGTCATGCGGGCCGTCCTCTTCAACCCCGGCACCAAGGAAAACGCCGGCATCTTTTCCCACACCCAGAGCTGGGCCGTCCTCGCCGAAATCGCGCTCGGCCGGGGCGACCGGGCCTACGCCTACTACCGCTCCTTCCTGCCCGCCGCCCAGAACGACCGCGCCGAACTCCGCCAGATCGAACCCTACGTGCACTGCCAGAGCACCCACTCCCAATTCTCGGAGCAGTTCGGCGTCTCCCGCGTCCCCTGGCTTTCCGGCACCGCCTCCTGGGCCCACTACACCGCCCTCCAGCACATCCTCGGGATCCGCCCCGAGGTCGACGGGCTCCGCATCGATCCCTGCCTCCCCAAGGAGTGGCCCGGCTTCACCGCCCGCCGCCTCTTCCGCGGCAAAACCATCCACATCGAGGTCAGCAATCCCGACCGCAAAAACCGCGGCCTGCGGTCCCTCGAGTGCGACGGCCAACCCGTCGAAGGCACCCTCATCCCCGCGGATCAGCTCAAGGAAGGCTCGCAGATCCGCGCCATCATGGGCTGACCACCCACACCCCGAAGCCCCTCCCCGTAGCCGCCGTCGTGAGACGGCGGTCCACCAGCCTTCTCTCGGAGCTGCGAGCGAAGGCTGTCACACCGGAGTCCGCATCCCGGAGGGATGCCAGCGTGTAGCCGGTGGTTGAGCGAAGCGACACCACCGGAAACACGCACCAAAAACAAACGCATCCCGGAGGGATGCCAGCAGCCTTCGCTCGGAGCACCGCGGAGAGGGAAGGCGGTCACGCCGGAGTCCGCTCGCGGCGCAGGCGGAGCAATCCCCCCTACCCTCCCCCGTAGCCGCCGTCGTGAGACGGCGGACCCTTACCCCGCCGCACGGGAGCAAGATGCTCCCCCTGCTTTCCCGCGACCGCAGGCCACCCATATTACTCTTCACTCCTCACTCGTCACCCTTCCAAACTCGTCTCCACCCCGCTGACTCCAGCATCCCGGAGGGATGCCAGCGTGTAGCCGGTGGTTGAGCGAAGCGACACCACCG
>REEB01000028.1 GCA_007695295.1 Puniceicoccaceae bacterium | reverse complement strand
GCGGAGAACCGGTCGTTGCGGTGCCCTGGCCGGGTGTGGCGGAAGCGCGGGGCGCTTTCGGGCGATGCGGCGGGGAGTGACGAAGCCGCTCCGCGTCTCCGCTACGGAGGGGAGGCGGAAGCGGGGTGCGGGCCAGGAGGTGGAGGGAAGTGCTCCAGTAGTCGCGCGTGAGCCAGAACAAGTCCCCGCCGGAGTGCCCCGGGCGGCGCCGGGCGAAGCCGTTTCTCCAGACCCGCCGCGGCGGCCGCCCGGCAGTATAGCCGCGCCCGGGCTTCGTCCGCCGCGACCAGGATGGGCGGACCAGAGGGGCCTTCGGCGATGTGCGGGCGCAGTTCGGCTCCGATGAGAAGGCCGGAGAGAAAAGCACGCCCCGATTCCGGGGAAGCGCCGCGCAACACCTGCCGGGTCCGGACCTGAAAGAGCGCAAAGAGAAGGTCGGTATCGATGGCGGCGGCCACTCCTTCGAAAAAAGCGGGATGGTCGTCCCCAGCGTTCGGCGGCTCCCGGATGACGGCGTGGGCCAGGAGACCATGACTGGAGAGGAGTTGGAACACCTCACCGGTCATGGCGGTGTGAAACTCCTCGAGGACGGCGTCGCGGATCCGGCAGTGTTTGCTGTGGGTGCCGGGGAGCAGCAGCCAGCCGTTTTGCCAGCTGGGATCGGTGGGGAGGGCGGCGACCAGGCCGATCATCTCGGTTTCTTCGCCTCGCATGATTTCGGTCGCGGTTCGCACGCCGGAGGCGAGGAGAACCGGCCCCAGCCCGGGTGGTGGCGGGAGGTGCCGGCAGACCATAGCCCCGCCGTCGAGCGGAAAAGGGGTCGAGGCGTAAGGCAGTTCCTGCCAGCCGCGATTCGAGCCGGCCATTCCGGAGACAACCAGGGGAAGCGGCGGTGCTTCGGCGCCGTCCGGGAGAGCGGCCACCCGCCTGCGGAGGGTTTCCGCGAACCAGCCCCGGCGGGCGCTGGGGGAGGCGTCGGGTGCGGCCGCCACGCCCTCGTCGGTGGCGGATTCGCCGGCTTCGATCCACTGGCCGTCGGGTCCGCGGCGGACCAGCCGCACCCGCAACCGGCTCGTTCCCCAATCCACGCTGACAAAAGCATTCCCGGCGGGATTCATCGGTGGCCGTGTCTAAGTGGTGAAGGCGGGCGAAGCAAGCACGGTGCGCAACGGAGGCCGGGGCCGGTGGTGGGTTCGGGCTGGACATGGTCCCGGGGGTGCACGAAATGCCCGGGTTCGATGAACAAAGAACGGAACAGGCAGGACCACGGAGGCCCCCCGGGCGGGAAGCGCCGGTGACCCTTGTGGAGAGGATCGGTGGCTGGGCGACGCGCTACTTTGTCGTCGCCGTCCTGGCGGTGAGTATACTAGCGTATGGAAAACCGGATACGTTTGCCTTCGTGCTGCCGCACATCCCGTGGCTGCTGGGGGTGATCATGTTTGGGATGGGGGCGACCCTGCGGGTGGAGGACTTTCGACGGGTGCTGGCCCGGCCGCGGGAAGTGGCGATTGGAGTGGCGGCGCAATTCGGGATCATGCCGCTGGTGGGGCTGGGCTTGGCGTGGGGGCTGCGACTGCCGCCGGAGCTGGCCGCGGGCGTGATCCTGGTAGGGTGTTGCCCGGGAGGGACGGCTTCGAATGTGATCGCCTACATGGCGCGTGGGGATGTGGCCCTGTCGGTCACGCTGACCTCGGTTTCGACCCTCTTGGCGCCGTTGCTGACGCCCGTGCTGATGCTGTTGCTGGCGGGCCATTGGCTGGAGGTTTCGGCCTGGGGGTTGTTCCTCTCCATCGTGCAGATCGTGCTCCTGCCGGTGGTGCTGGGGCTGGTGGTGCGGCGGTGGTTTCGGGTGGCGGTGGAGCGGTGCCTGCCGGTGTTGCCGCTGGTCTCGGTGGTGACGATCGCTTTGATCGTGGGGGCGGTCTTGGGCCGCTCGGTGGACCGGATCGCGGAGGCGGGCTACGCGGTGCTGGCGGCGGTGGTGTTGCACAATCTGTTTGGGCTGGGCCTGGCTTGGCTGGCCGGGGGCTGGCTGCGGCTCGGGGCCGCACAGCGGCGGGCCGTCACCGTGGAAGTGGGGATGCAGAACTCGGGGCTGGCGGTGGCGCTCTCGATGGTGCACCTGACGCCGCTGGCGGCGCTGCCGGGGGCATTGTTCAGCGTCTGGCACAACCTGACCGGGCCCCTGCTGGCCTCGATCTGGGCGCGAAGGGAGGGAGGCCGGAAGCCCGGGGGCGGAAACCAAAGGCCGGAGGGCGGAGCCGAAAAGGCACAAACTTCCGATGTATGTTGATCAGCACCGATGGGAGACGGCGCGCCCGGTGATCACGTTCTGCCGTGGTCAGGGTGATTCCGTGTGTAGCGGAATCTAGGATACGCTTTCGGAGGCATGGCGTCCGGGGTGGCCGTGGGGGACGAAGCGGCTCCGCGGCTCCGCTACGGAGGTGGGATGAGGCGCGGGTGTGGCGGAAGCGAGGAGCGCTTTCGGGTGATGCGATGGGGAGGTGACGAAGTCGCTCTGCGGCTCCGCGACGGGGGAGGATATTCCGCGGCCGCGGGATCCCTCCATTAGAGGAGGCGGCGGGCTGTGGCCAGGGGTGTTATGGGATGTCGGTGGGGTGATAGACGGTGAACCCCTGGACGGATTCGAAGGCTTTGTCGGCGGTGGCGATGTCGGTGACGCCGAGGCGACGGGCTACGGCGAGGTTGAGGGAATCGTTGGTCAGGAGGAGGAAGTTTTTCTGAAACTCCAGGGCCAAACGGAAATCTCCCGGCAAAACCGGCTCCACGGAAAGGCCTCCGCTGATGAGGTTGCGGACTTCCTCAGCATAAGCGGAAAGCCGGCTCAGGATGTTACGACGCTCGCCGAGGGCGCGGGCGGGGTTGGCGCTCACGAGGCCTTGGGCCTGCGCCTCCTGGATCATGCGGCGGTGATTGAACTCGGCGAGAATGATGGTGGTGATCACTCCCTCGATAGCTCCCGAAGCACATCGCTGAAGGAGTGCAAGAGACTGCTGGGAGGACCGCCGCAGGCCGTAGAGGAGCAGGTTGGCATCGACCAGGACGCACGCGCCGTCGCGAAGATCCGCGAGGTTCATGGCGAAGAGAAGCGGAACGGAAGTGTTCTCACTGGTCGTAGAAATCCGCTTCCATGCTTTTGCGGAACTGCTTCTCGGTGACCTTGAAGGCCGGCTCGCGCTCAAGCAGACGGACAAGACCGTTTTTATGTTGCCTGCTGAGGTAGCTCGCGACGGCTTCCTGCATGAGGTCGCCGACCGGACGGCGTTCCCGCGCCGCCGCCATTTTAAGCTTTCGGTAGAGGGCCTCCTCTAATTGGGTGCCCACTTTGATCTTACTCATGACTGGAGGCTTTGATTGTTTTCGGGGTTATGGAAAGGGCTGGGTGTCGCTGCTGTTCAGGAAGAATTGTCTAGAAAGCTAGAAACATCAAGAAAGTATTGAGGTGGTCTCCCCTGATGGGAGTAATCACGGCAGCCCGCCGCCGTTGTGTGAGCGTTGTGGCCACTGGGCTGGCACCCCTGTCAGGGTGTATTGAATGGG
>REEB01000208.1 GCA_007695295.1 Puniceicoccaceae bacterium | reverse complement strand
GGGCCTCGGTGCGGAGTTTGTGCCACCAGTGCGACTCGGTGGAATTCATGCCGCCAAGGTGAATTATGCGGCACCGGAACGCAATCCGGAACGGCCCGGCGGGCGATGAAATCGCGGTCAAAAACGGTGGTGTCGTCACCACCGGTGGGATCGGAGCGCTCGCAGGGTTCGGTCCGCGGCCGCGGGCGGCGGGACCGGCTGGCGGCGGCCCCCCGGCTACCGGGCGGCGGCGGGGCGGCGGGTGCGCTTGCGGGCGCCCGGCTTGGCGAGATCGATGGTCTTGAGGTAGGTCTTTTCCTGCATCAGGTTTTCGTAAAACTCGAGCAGGCGGATGCCTTCGCGGGGTTTGACCAAGTCCTGCTTGATGGCCCGGTCGACTTGGCGCTTCAGCATCCGGACGATCTCGTCGGGTTTGAACTGTACGCCTTGGAGGACGTCGGCGACGCGGTTGCCGGCGATGGTTTCCTCGATGTAGAAACCATCCTCTTCGTCTTCATCGAGAAAGACGTGGACTTCGTTGACCCGGCCGAAAAGGTTGTGCAGGTCGCCCATGATGTCCTGGTAGGCGCCGACGAGGTAGATCGCGAGGTAGTACGGCTTGCCATTGAGGGGATGGAGCGGGAGGTGGTCGCGAACGTCCTGCAGGTCGATAAACTGGGAAATCTTGCCGTCGCTGTCGCAGGTGATGTCGGCGAGGATGGCGTTGACGGTGGGTTTTTCGTTGAGCCGGTGGAGCGGGCTGATGGGGAAGAGCTGCTTGAGGGCCCAGTGGTCGAGGAGCGACTGGAAGACGGAGAAGTTGCAGACGTACTGGTCGGCCAGCATGCCCTTGAGCTCGAGCAGTTCTTCGGGGAGGTAGCCGCGGCTTTTGCGGACCTGCTGGTCGATCTGGCGGGCGATTTGCCAGAAAAGGGCTTCGGCGCGGGCCCGGCTCTCGAGGTCGAGGTAGCCGAGGTTGAAGAGGGAAAAGGCTTCTTCCTTTTTCTGAACAGCGTCGTGAAAGCGTTCCAGGCGACCGTAGCCGCGGCTGCTGTTGAGGATATGTTCGAGGTCGCTGACGACTTTCGGGGTAGGCTTTTCCGGGTCGACCGGTGGCAGGGCGGTTTGCCGGGTGATCCGGTCAAAGACCTCGACCACGAGGATGGAGTGGGGCGCGGCGACGGCCCGGCCGCTCTCGGAGACCAGGTCGGGAACCGGGACCTTGGAGCCGACGCAGATTTCCCGGACATTGAAGACCACGTCGCGGGCGTACTCCTCGAGGGAGTAGTTCATGGAGCTCTCGAAATTGGTCCGGCTGCCGTCGTAGTCGATGCCGAGGCCGCCTCCGACATCGAGGAAGCCCATCGGGAAGCCCATCCGCGCCAGCTGTACATAGACCCGGGCTGCTTCGGTGACGGCGTTCTTGATCGTGATGATGTTCGGCACCTGCGAGCCGATGTGGAAGTGAAGCAGGCGCAGGCAGTCCTCGTAACCCTCGCGGCGGATCTCGTTGCAGGCGGAAAGGATTTCCAGGGCGGTGAGGCCAAACTTGGCCGAGTCACCGGTGGAGGTGGCCCATTTGCCTTCGCCGCGGGTGTTGAGCTTGACCCGCAACCCGATCATCGGCCGGGTGCCGGTCTCCCCCGCGAGCCGGAGGACCTCGCGCAGCTCGTTAATCTGCTCGATGACCAGGATGACGGGCTTGCCGAGGCGGTTGCCGAGAAGGGCGAGGCGGATGTACTCGCGGTCCTTGTAGCCGTTGCAGACGATGATCTTGCGGTTGTCGTCGTGGAGCGCGAGGGCGATCATGAGCTCCGGCTTGCTGCCCGCCTCAAGGCCATACTGGTAGGGATCCCCGGCGTCGAGCACCTCCTCCACGACTTCGCGGAGCTGGTTCACCTTGATCGGGAAGACGCCGCGGTAACGGGCGTCATACTTTTCTTCGGCAATGGCGGTGCGAAAAGCCTCGTTGAGCTGGATGACCCGGTGGCGGAGCAAATCCTGAAAGCGAACCACCATGGGGGCGTCGTAGCCTTTGGAGCGGGCCTCTTCGACGACGTCGAGAATGCGGATGGACCGCTCGTCGGCAAGCGGGGCGACGCGGACAAAGCCGGCTTCATCGGCAAAAAAGTGCTCCCCGCCCCAGCGGCGGAAGCCGTAGATTTCCTCTGAGCGCGCAGCCGACCAGGCGGGATTTTTCTGCTTCTTCAAGGTGATGGGTGTGTCGTTTAGTAAGGGCTTGCTTTTTGAAAACCCGAGGGCTTGAGTGACCTTTTTCATTCTTGAACCGGGTGTTCAACGCAAATCCCAATTCGATCTTCATGGATTTCCTCCCCCTCATTCTGGCCCAGCAGGAAGGCGCGCCCAGCGGCGTGCTCTTCTCCCAGATTCTGTTCTTCGGGCTCTTTTTTGCCGCCATGTGGTTTCTCCTCATCGCCCCCCAGCGCCGGAAGCAAAAAGAGCACCAGAGAATGATCGAAGCGCTCGACACCGGGGACGCCGTCATCACCGCCGGCGGAGTCTATGGGGTGATCACCAACAAAAAGGACGACCGCTTCACCATCAAGGTGGCCGACAATACCAAGCTCGAAGTCGGCAAGTCCTTCATCCACGCCCTCGACAAAAAAGCCGGCAGCTGACCCACCTGCCGCCCGCACTCTTTTTGGACTGACCTCCCCCATGCTTGGAAAACTCACCTGGAAACTCGCCCTCTCGGTCATTGTGGTCGCTTGGGCGGTACTTTATCTAGTTCCCACACGCGACACTCCCTTCGAGGAGTACGCGCTTGCCCAGGCCCGGGTGGAGAATTTCTCCAGTCTGATGGAGCGGGCCGCCCAGCGGGTCGAGGACGGCACCGCGCCGACCGCCTTCATCGCGTTGCGCGATATCGCCCAAGAGGAGCAGATCGACCTTTCGCGGTATTTTCCGCAGATCAACCTCGAGGCCACGCTGGTCAACATCAACCGGCGCAATGAGATTCTTCTGCACCACCTCTTGGATAATTCGCGCAGCGCCCTGCAGCTCGGGCTCGATCTGCGCGGCGGAGTGGCCTTCACCCTCGAGGTCGATCCGGCCGCCTTGGGCGACCGCACCGCGGATGAGCGCGCCGATGCCCTTCGCAAAGCCATCCAGATCATCGGCCAGCGGGTCGACGCCTACGGCGTGGCCGAGCCTGTGATCCGACCGGTCGGCGATCGCCGGATCGAGGTCCAGCTCGCCGGCCTCAACACCCAAGACAATCCCGAAGTGGTCGATGCCCTGCGCAAACCCGCCCGGCTCGATTTCCGGCTCGTGCATCCGACGCTCGAGCCCGCCGATGCCGATGCCGAACCGCCTCCGGGGTTTGAGGTCATGACCATGGAAGTGGAGCGGGGCGATCGCTTCTGGACGGAGCATCTCTTCATCAAGCGCATCCCGGAAATGACCGGGGAGATGATCGCCAACGCGTTCCCCTCGATGGACGAGTACGGCAACTTCAAGGTCTTGCTCCGTTTCACCTCCGAGGGCCGCACCCGCTTCGCCGAGATCACCCGCGGCATCGAGCAGGAAAACCGCCGCACCGGCCGCCTCGGCCGGATGGCGATCGTGCTTGACGGGGTCCTTTACTCCGCCCCCACCGTGCGCCAGGAAATCGCCGGCGGCAGCGCCGAGATCACCGGTCAGTTTTCCCGCCGCGAGGCGCTCGACCTCTCCAATGTCCTCAACAACCCGCTCGACCTGCCCCTGACGGTGGCCGAGCTCTTCGAGGTGGGTCCGACGCTGGCGGAGGACTCCATCCGCAGCGCCCAGCGGGCGGCGGTCATCGCGATCGCCCTGGTGGCGGCCTTCATGGTCACCTATTTCACCATTGGCGGCGTACTCGCCCTGATCAGCCTTTCGATCAACCTCATCATCGTTCTCGGTGTCCTCGCCAGTATTGGCGCCACCCTCACCCTGCCCGGCATCGCCGGCATCATTCTCACCGTCGGCATGGCGGTGGATGCCAACATCCTCATTTTTGAGCGTATCCGGGAAGAGCTTACGCTCGGAAAATCGCTCCCCGCGGCGCTGCAAGGAGGTTTCGAAAAAGTCTTCTCGACGATTTTCGACGCCAACGTCACCACCCTGATGACTTCAGGGGCGATGATCTTTTTCGGCACCGGGCCGGTCAAGGGCTTCGGCATCACCCTCGCCATCGGAGTGTTCACGACCATGTTCACCGCCTTGGTGGTGAGCCGCCTGTTGCTCGAGATGCTCATCCTGCCGGGCTACCTGAAGAAGCTTCCCATGGGCAGTTTTCTGACCAAATCCGACTGGGACTTCCTGCAATGGCGCAAGCCGGTCTTTGCGGCCTCTTGGGCGATCGTGCTCATCGGCGTCGTCACCATCGGCATCAAGGGCGAGCAAATCTACGGCATCGACTTTGTCGGCGGCGATGAGCTGCTGCTGGAGTTTCAGGAACGGCTGGATATCGCGGATATCCGCGCGGCGGTGACGGAGGCGGGCGCCGGCGAGGTCAATCCACTCTACCAAAGCCAAATCGGCGGGGAGCGTGAAATCCTCAAGATCCAGACCGAGTTTGACCGCGCCCAGGAAGTGCTGGGAGTGCTGCGCGCCGCCTTCCCGGAGGCCGCGCTGGAGTTCGTCGGAGAAAACCGGATCGGACCCGCGGTGGGCCGGGAAATCCGCATGAACGCCTTCATGGCCATCGGCATTTCGCTCGTGCTCATCCTTCTCTACGTCGCCTTCCGCTTCGAGTTTGGCTATGGCGTCGGCGCGGTCGTGGCCACCATCCACGACATTCTTCTCACCATCGGGATCTTCGTGCTCTCGGACCGGCAGTTCAGCGCCCCGATGGTGGCGGCGATTCTGCTCATCGCGGGTTACTCGCTCAACGATACCATTGTCGTGTTCGACCGAATACGCGAGGAGCTGCAGATGAACACCTCCGGCAGTCTGAAGAAGATTGTCAACCTCGCCATCAACAAGGTGCTGACGCGCTCCATCCTGACCAGCTTCACCACCCTGCTGGCGGCCGGATCGCTCTACGTCTTCGGGGGCGGCGTGGTCAACGACATCGCTTTCACCTTCATCATCGGCATTCTGACCGGCACGTTGTCCTCCATCTTCATCGCCAGCCCGGTCTTCTACTGGTGGCACCGGGGTGACCGGAGACATGTGGAGTCGTCCCACGATATCGCACCGAACTATGAGTGGGTGGCCGGAAGCAAAGCCTCGCGCTGAGCCGACGAGCCGATGCTTTGGAGTTATTCCCCCGCGCCGCCATCGACCATCCGGACGCTCAGCCGCCGTTTGAAAGTCAGCCCGTTGCTGGCCGAGCTGCTTTGGAAGGCGGGCATCCGGGACGCGGACGCCGGGACACGTTTCCTGCATCCGCGCCTGGCTGATCTGCGCAATCCCTTTCTCATCCCCCACCTCGAAACGGCGGTGGAAAGGCTCCAGCAGGCCATTGCCGGCGGGCAGTCGGTGGTGGTTTTCGGCGATTATGACGTCGACGGAGTCACCAGCACCGCGCTGCTGGTCAGCATCCTGCGGCACTTCGGCGTTTTCCCGTATTTCGTGGTGCCGCTGCGCCTGGTCGAGGGCTACGGGCTGAGCCGGGGGGCGATCGACCGCGCGCTGGAGCGGGGGCGGCCGGACTTGTTTGTCGCGTTGGACTGCGGCACCAACTCTGCCGAGGAGGTGGCCTACCTGCAGGAACAGGGCGTGGATGTGATCGTGGTTGACCACCATCGCTCCAAGGTGCCGCTGCCGCCCGCGGCCATCTTGGTCAATCCCCACGTCGATGCCGGCCAGGATCCGCAGGCGATCCATCTCTGCGCGGTCGGCCTGGTCTTCAAGCTGGTCCACGGTCTGCTCAAGAAAATGCGCCAGAAAGACGATCAGCGGGCCTTCGATGTTTCCCTGCGCGACTATCTGGATCTCGTGGCCATGGGCACGGTGGCCGACCTAGTGCCCTTGGTGGGGGAAAACCGCACCTTCGCCCGGCACGGACTGCGCATCCTGCAGAAAACCCGCCGCACCGGTCTCTGCTCCCTGATGGAGATCTCCGGCATGAACCGCGGGGAGCGGGTCAACCCGATCGACATCTCCTTTCGCCTTGGTCCGCGCATCAATGCCTCCGGCCGGCTCGGGGACGCCGCCGTCTCCGTGGAGTTGCTGCTCAACCCCGACCCCGGTTTCTGCCGGCAGACCGCCGCCCAGCTCGATTCCTTCAACCGTGAGCGCCAGGAGATCGAGCGCGAAATTACGGAGCAGGCGGTGCGGCAATTCGAAATGCAGTGGAGCGATGCCGCCGGGGTCGTGCTTTACTCCGAGGACTGGCACCCGGGCGTGGTCGGGATCGTGGCCAGCCGGGTGAGCCGCCAGTTTCAGCGCCCCGCGATCGTGCTCGGGCGCGAAGGCGATCTGGCCAAGGGCTCCGGCCGCAGCGTCGACGGGGTCAATCTGGTGGATGTGCTCGGCTCTTGCGCCCCGCTGCTGGAGAGCTGGGGCGGGCATCCGATGGCCGTGGGGGTGTCCCTGCCGGTGGAAAACGTGGCCGCACTGCAGTCCCGGTTTGGCCGCCTCATCCGCGATTCCATCGGCGATGACCAGGGCGAGGCGGTCCTGCCGATTGCGCTCTGGCTCCGCCTGGAGGCGGTGCAGGAGGCTCTGCTCGAGGATCTGGACATCCTGCATCCCTTCGGCCAAGAGCATCCGGAGCCGGTCTTCGCCACCCGGGGAGCGGTCCTGCCGGCCGAGCCGGAGGTCTTTCGCGACCAGCATTTCCGCTTCAGCCTCGTCGATGCCCGGGGGCGCAGGCTTCCCGGAGTGGCCTGGAACCAGGCCGCGCGGCTCCCTCCCGCCGGCCAGCCCATCGATCTGGCGTTTCGCTTGGTTTGGAACACCTTCAAGCGCCGGCGGAATCTCCAACTGGAGCTGGTGGACTGGAGACCGACCCTGGATCAGCCTTCCGCAGGCGGGGGGACGTCTGAATCCAGATTTCCACTACCATCCAGTTGAGCAGCCAGCAAAGCCAGGCCGCCAACACGTAGGCGGAGGGGAAGGCCAGGCCCGCCGCCATGAAGAGACCGAGCAGGAGGCGCAGGCTGGTGGCGGAGTAGGTGAGGGCGTAGTTGCGTAGCATCCAGCGCCGGTGAGCCTGCACCCGGCCGGCCCGGATGGTGACAAGAGCGGCGGTCCCGGTCGCAAGCCAGAAAACCGCGAGCAGGCCGAAGGCCGAACCGCTGGCCCAGCCAATCTCGCTGGCCGGCATGAAATAGAGGCCGCCTGTGGCCGAAGCCGCCACCGCCAGCAAGTACACCCGGCCCAAGAAGCGGTGCAGCCCGGGCCACCATCCCCGCAACCGGTCGAGAAACTGAAACGGCCCGATGAGAATGGCCAGCGCACCGCCGCCGGCATGGCACCACGCCGGGACCGGCGCGGCGCGGAAGCGCGCATTGATCGAGGCTGCTCCATGACCGTCGGCGAGCAGGAAGAGCAGCGCATTGCCCGCTCCAAAGAGGGCGCCGAGCAATAGGAGCCACCAGAGGATCCGGCCCACGAGGCGGCGACGGCGCGGCGACATCGGCGGAAAGGCGGCGGCCGGGGTGTGCCCTCGGGGTTACTTGATCTCCCAAGTGTTTTCGCCGCTGATCAGGGCGTCGAGCTTGCCTTGGCCGCTGCGGCTGCGGGCACCGGAGATCTGTGCGTGGACTTCGTCCTCGAGGGTGGGGCGGGTCACGGCGTAGAAGACGCCGAAGGGGCGGGGGAAGGGATCGTCGATCCCGCGGGGATCGCCGAAAAAGCGCGCCAGCAGGCCGGCTTTGAAGAGGTCCGTCTCGTCGTGTATCCAGAGATCGGATTCAGAGAGACCGGCGGCATCGAGATCGACGACTTCGGGGCCGGAGTCGCGCAGGCGGATGCCCTTGCGGCGGCCGGGGCCGAAGGTGAGAGGGGCGCCGTGCTCGAGGTAAAGCACGTGGTCCTCGCGGGTCTGGCGGTCGGTGAAGAGAGAGAAGGCGCCGTCGTTGAAGACGTTGCAGTTCTGGTAGATCTCCAGAAAGGAAGTGCCGCGGTGGGCGGCGGCGCGGCGGATCATGGCCTGGAGGTGCTTCTGGTCGCGGTCGGCGGAGCGGGCGACGAAGGTGGCGTCGGCCCCAAGGGCGAGGGCGGCGGGGTTGAAGGGGTGCTCGACGGCACCGAGGGGGCTGGACTTGGTGACCTGGCCCCGCGGCGAGGTGGGCGAAAACTGGCCCTTGGTCAGTCCGTAGATCTGGTTGTTGAAGACGAGCAGGTTGAGGTCGGGGTTTTTCCGGAGGGTGTGGATGAAGTGGTTGCCGCCGATGGAGAAGGAGTCGCCGTCGCCGCTCACCACCCAGACGTTGAGGTCGGGCCGCGAGAGCTTGAGGCCGGTGGCGATGGCGGTGGCGCGGCCGTGGATGGAGTGCATCCCGTAGGTGTTCATGTAGTACGGGAAGCGCGAGGAGCAGCCGATGCCGGAGACAAAGACGATCTTCTCACGGGGCAGCCCGAGCTCGGGAAGCACGGTCTGGACCTGCTTGAGGATGGAGTAATCCCCGCAGCCGGGGCACCAGCGGATATCCTGGTCGGTGACGAGGTCGCGGGCGGTGAAGACGGCGGGGGGTGGTTCGGTGGCTTGGGTCGACATGGGGTCAGCGGGCGGAAGGTTGGGCGGATTTGAGCAGTTCCCAGACGCGGTTGCGGATCTCGGCGACGGCGAAGGGCTGGCCCTGCACTTTGGTGTAGGCGATGGCGGGCACGAGGTAGCGGTCGCGCAGGAGGCGGACGAGCTGTCCGAGGTTGGTTTCGGGCACGAGGATGGAGCGGTAGCCTTTGAGCAGGTCGCCGAGGTTGGCGGGAAACGGATGGAGGTGGCGGAGGTGGATGTGGGCGACATCGACGCCTTCCTCCCGCAACTGCTGGAGGGCGGTTTTGACGGCCCCGTAGGTGGAGCCCCAACTGACCACGGCAAGCTCGCCGCTCTCGGGGCCGGCGTCAACTTTTTGGGCCGGGATGAACCGGGCGATGCCGTCGATCTTATCCTGGCGCAGCCGCACCATGCGCTCGTGGTTGGCCGGGTCGTAGGAGACATTGCCGGTCAGGTCCTGCTTTTCGAGACCACCGATGCGGTGTTCGAGTCCCGGGGTGCCGGGGATGGCCCAGGGGCGGACGAGCCGGTCGTCGCGCTGATAGGCGAGGAAGGGTTTGTCGCCGGAGGCAGCGGCCGCGAAGCCGGGCTTGATGGTGGGCAGGTCGGCGGCGGAGGGGAAACGCCACGGCTCGGCGCCGTTGGCGAGGTAGCCGTCGCTGAGGAAAAAGACCGGGGTCATGAACTCGACGGCGAGACGGCAGGCCTCCAGGACCATGTCGAAGCAATCGGAGGGCGTGGCGGGGGCGACGATGGGCACCGGGGCTTCTCCACTGCGGCCGTACATGGCCTGAAGGAGGTCGGACTGCTCCATCTTGGTCGGCATGCCGGTGGAGGGTCCGGCGCGCTGCACGTTGCAGATGACCAAGGGCAATTCGTAGATCACAGCCAGGCCGATGGCTTCTGTCTTGAGGGCGATGCCGGGGCCGGCGGAGGCGGTCGCTGCCAGGGAGCCGCCGAAGGCCGCGCCGATGGCGGAGGCGACGGAGGCGATTTCATCCTCGGCTTGATTGGTGATGATGCCGAACTGCTTGTGGCGGGAAAGCTCGTGCAGGATGTCGGAGGCGGGGGTGATGGGGTAGGAGGCGTAGTAGAGGGGCAGCCCGGAGCGTTCGGAGGCGGCGATGAGGCCGAGAGCGGTGGCCTGGTTGCCCATGATGCTGCGATAGACGCCCTTGTTGAGCGGGGCGGGGCGGACTTCGTAGCGGCCGCTCTGCAGCTCGATGGTCTCGCCGAAAGCATGGCCCGCCTTCAGCACCGTGATGTTGGCCTCGGCGATGGCGGGCTGCTTTTTTCCGAAACGCGCCTGGATGGAGGCGATGGTCGTCTCCGGCGAGCGGTTGTACATGAAGTACAGCACCCCGAGGATGAACATGTTTTTGCAGCGGTCGATCTCGCGGACCGCCAGCTCGGTGCCCTTGAGGGCGGTGCGGGTCAGCCGGGTGACGGGGATTTTGTGGACGAGAAACTCGCTCAGGGAGTTGTTTTCGAGTGGGTTCTCCTCGTCGGGGTAGCCGGCGAGGCGGCGGTTCTTGGCATCGAAGCCGTCTTCATTGGCGATGATGATGCCGCCGGGCTTGAGCATGGAGAGGCTGGCCTTGAGGGCGGCGGCGTTCATGACCACGAGGACATCGACCTGGTCGCCGGGCGTGTGCACATCCTGGCTGCCGAAATTGAGCTGAAACCCCGAGACGCCGGCGAGCGTGCCGGCGGGGGCCCGAATCTCGGCCGGGAAGTCGGGAAAGGTCGCGATGTCGTTGCCCGCAAGGGCGGCGACAGACGTGAATTGCGTACCGGTGAGCTGGATACCATCGCCGGAATCGCCGGCAAAACGGATCACCACGTTGCTCTTGAACTGAGGAGGCTTGGCTGGGGGCATGGTCTGGGTCAAAAAGGCCGCCGCCCTGGGTCACGGCGGGCGGCGTTACCCGGATCAAGATGCTCCGGTTGAAGAGGCGAGTCAAGGCAGAGCGCCGGGCCGCAAGCACGCTTCCGCCGGTATTTTGGCGCTTTCTGCCGTCCGAAGGGCCTGCCGGCTTGCCCCCGGGTCTTTCAGTGGTCAGGATCGGCTTCGTCGTTATGACCCGCGTTGCCATCGTTGAAGACCAGACCGCCGTCCGCGAGATGTTGGTCGAGATCCTCCGGGGTCATCCGCGTTTTGAAATCGTGGGTGAAAGCGGAGACGGCCACGAGGCCGAGCGCATGGTCGAGGACACCCGGCCGGATCTGCTCATTCTCGATGCCCGGCTGCCCGGGCTCAACGGCACCGAATTGCTCCGGCGGGTCCTGCGCCACCAGCCCGGGCTGCGGGTGATCGTTTTCTCCGGATTTGAAAATCCGGTCCTGATCCGGGAAATGCTCCAGGCCGGCGCACACGGCTTCATCGAGAAGACCGCCGGCCTCAAGGAGCTGATCCGCGGCCTGGAGACTATCGCCGACGGCGGCACTTATTTTGGCCCGGTGGCTTCGCAATGGATCCGCACCGTCGTCGCCAATCCCGACAACCCCACGGACAGCCCGGACTTCCTCACCGCCCGCGAACGCGAGATCCTCAAGCTCATCGCCGATGGTTACAGCACCAAGGCCATCGCGGACAAACTCTCCGTCAGCACCAAGACGGTCGACAACCACCGCACCAACCTGATGAGCAAGCTCAACCTCCACAACGTCGCCGCCATCACCCGCTATGCCGTCCAGACCGGCTTGGTCGATCCGCACGGCCCGGTCGGCGCAAGCTGAGCGGGCGCCGGCTGGCCCCGGTCAGCCGGATTGTGCCATTTTTTCCCATTGACCCCCGGGCGGGGCCGCCTTTCCTCCGAAGGCAATGGTTCCGACCATCCTCATTGTCGACGACGAGAAGCACACCCGCGAAGGGCTCCGCCAGACCCTCGAGGACAGCTACGACATCTACCTCGCCTCCAGCGCCGACGAGGCTTTCAACCTGCTCGAAGCCGAAACTTTCGATGTCATCGTCACCGACCTGAGGATGCCGGGAAAGTCCGGGCTCAAGGTCATCGACAAAGCCCTCACCCTGCCCAACCGGCCGACCGTGATCATGATGACGGCCTATGGAAACGTGGAGACGGCGGTGGAGGCGATGAAGCGCGGGGCCTATGATTTTCTCACCAAGCCGATCAACTTGGAGAAACTGGAGCTGCTTATCCAGCGGGCGCTCAAATCCCGCGACCTGGAGACGGAAAACCGCCGCCTGCACGAACGGCTCGATGAGAAGTTCAGCTTCAAAGGTTTCATCGGCCAGGCCGAGGGTCTGCGGCGGGTCATCGAACGGGTCAAGCTGGTCGCGCCGACGAAGGCGACCATCCTCATCGAAGGCGAGACCGGCACCGGCAAGGAGCTCGTCGCACAGGCCCTCCACCAGAACAGCGGCCGCAGCCAGCAGCCGTTTATCACCGTCCACTGCGCCGCCCTGCCGGCCACGCTTCTGGAGAGCGAACTCTTCGGCCACGAGAAGGGCTCCTTTACCGGGGCGACCGAGCGGCGTCTGGGACGGTTCGAGACGGCCGACGGCGGCACCCTCTTTCTCGATGAGATCGGGGAGATCAGCCTCACCACCCAGGTCAAGCTGCTGCGCTTTCTCGAGCAGAGGACCTTCGAACGCATCGGCAGCTCCAAGCCGATGAAGGTCGATGTGCGCCTCATCGCCGCCACCAACCGCGACCTCGAGGAAATGGTCCGCGAGGGGACCTTTCGGGAGGACCTCTACTTCCGCCTTAACGTCGTCAAAATCATCCTCCCTCCGCTGCGCGAGCGCACCGCGGACATTCCCCTGCTGCTCGATCACTTCGTGCGGGAGTTCGCCCGGGAAAATGAAGTCGAGCCGCCGACTTTTTCGCGCGGCGCCCTGCTTCGCCTCCAAGACTACCGCTGGCCCGGCAACATCCGGGAGCTGCGCAACTTCGCCGAAAACGCCGTTGTTCTCTACCGGGGACAAAATGTCACGGAGTTCGACCTCGATCAAAAGTACCTCGCGGTGCCGTCCGAGAGCACGGCCACGGCCGGCGGTGAAGCGGTGGCGCGCACGCCGGAGCCCAGTCTTTCCGTGGAGGAAAACGAGAAACGCCTCCTGCGCGAAGCCCTCCTCAAAGCCCGGGGCAACCGCACCAAGGCGGCGCAACTCATGGGGATCAGCCGCCGCACCCTCCACCGCAAGCTGGCCGAATGGCCGGATGTGGACGTGGTGGACCGCTAGGCTTGGCGCAGCCCCGTGAGAGTGGCGGGAGCATCTTGTTTCCGTGCCGGCTGCCTGGGGCCGTAGCCGCCGGGGTGGCGAGGCGGGTGGGGAGAGGGACTTGGAAAAAGCTGAAAGTTGAAAGCTGAAAGCTGAAAACTGAAAGAAAAGCGATTGCGAGTCGCGCAGTGCCGACCCCGCGGTCGCGGGGTGATAAAGTAGCGGGAGCACCTTGCTCCCGTCTGGAAATTGGACATTTCACAGCACCAAAGATGCGTCGATTCCATAGCCCAGCCCAACGGGCTGGCTTTCAACGGTTTATACAATGCGCCCTGAAGGGGAGCGATGGATCTGGCTACACGGAGATGGATTTTACCCTTTCAGGGCAGATGTTGTCATTCGCTGATAACCAAGGCGGTTCCTTTGCTTGTTGAAGATTGCACCTTCGGCGCTTTTGCGAATGTCCAAACTTCAGATGGGAGCATCGTGCTCCCGTGCCTCCATGAATATGGTGTACACATCGTGCTCCTGTGCGCATCGTTTCCCGCTGCGCGGACTTGAAGCACCGATCGCAAACCGTGGCGGCTCCGGCATGGCGAGGTTCGAAAAGCTGTGACAACCTCCGGGATTGCACCCGGTCGGGAGTGAAGCTGCGGGGAGAGCGCTTGCTCCGGCTGGCCGATCCTGTTTGGGTTGTTTTTTTAGTTGCTCATGAGCGAACCGATGACCTTTGCCCTCCTGGGATGCGGAAGCATCGCCCCCACCCATGCCCGCGCCTTGGCGGCCTTGCCTTCCGAAGCCCGCCTGACGCATTGCTGCGACATCGATCCGGACCGCATGAAGCGGTTGGCGGAACAGTTTGGACTCCAGCCCGCCACTTGGGGCGAGGTTCTCGGGAATGCCTCAATCGAGGCCGTGACCCTTTGCACTCCCAGCGGGATGCATGCCGCCCAAGCCATCGAGGCCCTCGAGGCGGGCAAACACGTCATCCTGGAAAAACCGATGGATGTCACCGTCGAGGCTTGCGACCGCTTGTTGGCGGCGGCGGCCGCCTCGGACCGGCGGGTCGGGGTCATCTCCCAGCATCGGTTCGATCCGGCAAGTGTCGTGGCCCGCGGGGTTCTTGATCGTGGTGAATTGGGCCCCCTCATCGCCGTCGATGTGCGTGTGCCCTGGTACCGCACCCAGCAGTACTACGACTCCGGGGATTGGCGCGGGACTTGGGAGATGGACGGGGGCGGCTGCCTCATGAACCAGGGGATCCACACCGTCGACCTCATGCTCTGGCTGGCCGGTCCGGTGGAGCGGGTCTACGCCCGTGCCCGCACCGCCGCCCACCGTGGCATCGAGGTGGAGGATCTGGTTTGTGCCACCATCGAATTTGAAAATGGGGCCATTGGATCACTGACCGCATCGACCGCAATGTATCCCGGTTTTCCGGCCCGCCTCGGCCTCCATGGCGTCAAAGGATCGCTCATCATCGAAGGCGATGCCCTCCACACCCTCGCGATTGAGGGCAAAGCCACCGTCACCGGAAAGGTAGCCACCGCGCACGCGCGGCAAGTAGCCAGCGGCGGAACCCGGGCGGCGACAGAGGAGGTGGACAAAGCGGCCGTCGCCCCCGCGGAGGAGTGGGCTTGGGGAGACGCGCACCGTACCCAGTTGGATGACTTCATCCGTGCTTGCCGGGAAGGCCGGGCGCCGGCCATTGGCGGTCCGGAGGGCCGGGCGGCGGTGGCCTTTATCGGGGCCTGTTACCGCTCCGCCCGTGAGGACCGCCCCGTGGGCCTGGCCTGAGGGGGCCTGCAAAACGGAGACGGCCGGTGGATTGTGGGCAGGTGCCTTGGCTCCGCCAAACCCGCCTGGTTGGCGACGAGGTCCCCCGTGTCCATCGGCTGTGCAAGCCGAGCCCCGGGGCGAAAGCGGCGTCCAGGGGCAATCGCCTGTGGTCGCCCCTGCAAACGCTCTCATTCATGCCGCCTCCCTCGGCAACTGCCAGCCTCCCGCCCCACAGTCGAAGGTGAGGAGCCCAAACACATCGATGGTTTCGGAGCGGGAATGCGCGGATGCAGCCCTCCTCGCCACCATGGAAGCCGAATGTCAAGAATTGGACTGACCCGAATGGCGCTGACTTAAGCCCAACGGGGCTGCATCCGACAGCCCAGGGCAAGCGCCAGCGCCGCCCTGGGTCTTGGGTGAAGTGTGTTTCTGCCCTGTAGGGGTAGCATCCCAAAACCGCCGTAAGTCAGTGCCATTCCGGACCGACCCCTTTTGCGCCGTCGCTGCGTCGCTGAAGGCCGCCTTTTTGCGCCCGAATTTCACATCGAAGCGCCGGCCTGATCCCTTCAAGGTAGCGGGCTCGCCGAGCGCTCCGCACAACGTCGTTGGAACACAGCGCCGGAGGCGCGTCGGAGATGAGCCGGTGGCGCCAGCCACCGGATGGCGACCCCACCCCGATCGCGCCCCGGCAGGGGCGCCGGAAACCCTTCCCCCCACCTGCCGTGGTCCGCCGCCCCGCCTGGGCGGATGAAAGCGGCGGGCTCGTCTTCCGGGTGAGGAAAAATGTCAAGAATAGGGGACTGACCCCTTTTGCAGGTCGACCCCTTTTGCAGGTCGGCAGGTCGACCCCTTTTGCAGGTCGACCCCTTTTGCAGGTCGCCGCGCCCTGCGGGCGGGGTGTGCGAGTGTTGCAGCCAAGATCCGTCAGATCGATGCTGAGCCAGCAGGCTTCGCTGGTCTGGCCGCCATGGACGGCTCGTACCGATCTGGAGTTTGGACATTTCTCAGCACCAAAGGTGCTTCGATTCCACAGCCCAGCCCAACCGGCAGGATTTCAACGGTTCATATAATGCGCCCTGAAGGGGCGCGATGGATTTGTTTACGCGGAAACGGATTTTGCCCCTTCAGGGCAGATGTTGTCATTCACTGATAACCAGGGCGTTGCCTTGGCCTGTTGAGGATCGCGCCTTCGACGGTTTTGCGAATGTCCAAACTTCAGACCGATGGGAGGACGGTTTGCAATCAGTGACGCCCGCAGCCACGACCTAGGTTCTGAAGTTGAGAGCCGCCATGGGCAATTGGCGGCAGCGGCTGTCGCTTCGGCTTCGGAAAAGCTGCAGGCCTTTCGTGCCAATCTGGCGGACGCTGGTTATTGGCGCTGCAGCTCAGATGCCTTGCGCGGAACCGGGCACGGTGGGGAGGCCGGCGAGGGCGAGGGCGATTTCCTCCTCGGGGTAGGCGTAGTCGCGGAGTTTGCCGGCGTGGTAGTCGATGTAGGCCTGCATGTCGAAATGGCCGTGGCCGCAGAGGTTGAAGAGGATCGTCTCGGCGCGGCCTTCGGCTGTGCAGCGTTCGGCTTCGCGGATGGCGCCGGCGACGGCGTGGCAGGCTTCAGGGGCGGGGATGATGCCCTCGGCCCGGGCGAAGCGGACGCCGGCGGCGAAGGAGTCGAGTTGGTTGAAGGAGGTGGCCTCGGCGAGGCCGAGATCGACGATGTGGCTGACCAGCGGGGCCATGCCGTGGTAGCGGAGGCCGCCGGAGTGAAAGCCGGGCGGGATGAACGAGCTGCCGAGGGTATGCATGCGCACCAGTGGGGTGAGTTTGGCGGTGTCGCCGAAATCATAGGCGAGCCGACCGCGGGTGAGGGTGGGGCAGGCGGAAGGCTCGACCGCGACCAGCCGGACGTCTTTGCCGCCGCGGAGTTTTTCCCCGAGAAACGGAAAGGCGATGCCGGCGAAATTGGAGCCCCCGCCGGTGCAGCCGACGATCACATCCGGCCAAGCCCCGGCGAGCTTGAGTTGCTCGATGGCTTCGAGGCCGATGACGGTTTGGTGGAGGAGGACGTGGTTGAGCACACTGCCGAGGCAGTAGCGGGTGTCGTCGTGGGTGGCGGCGACTTCGACGGCCTCGGAGATGGCGATCCCGAGCGAGCCGGTTGAGTCGGGATTCTCGGCGAGGATGGCGCGTCCGGATGCGGTGGTGTCGCTGGGACTGGGGATGCAAGTGGCGCCGAAAGCCTCCATGAGCGCACGGCGGTAGGGTTTCTGGTCGAAGCTGACCCGCACCATGTAAACGAGGCATTCGAGGCCGAAAGCCTGGCAGGCGAGGGCGAGCGAGGAGCCCCATTGGCCGGCGCCGGTCTCGGTGCTGATGCGGCGGGTTCCTTCGCGGGCGTTGTAGAACGCCTGGGGCACGGAAGTGTTGGGCTTGTGGGAGCCGGTCGGGCTGACGCCTTCGTATTTGTAGAAAATCTTCGCCGGGGTGCCGAGGGCGGCTTCGAGGCGGCGGGCGCGGTAGAGCGGTGTGCAGCGCCACTGGAGCAGGAGGGAGCGCACTTCCTCGGGGATGGGGATCCAGCGCTCGGTGGACATCTCCTGCTCGATGAGCGCAGCGGCGAAAAGCGGCGCGAGGTCATCGGCCCCGAGGGGCCGGCCGGTGCCGGGGTGGAGCGGCGGCGGCAGGGGCTTCGGGAGGTCGGCGGCCAGGTTGTACCAGCGGGAGGGAAGGGCTTCGTCGGGGAGGAAGAATTTGACGGGATCCATGGGGTGAAAAGGGCGAGAAAGGGGAGCTTTCAAAACAAGAGGACGGAGTCAACTATTCACCCGCCGGCCGGTCGCTTCAGTTGCCTTCCGTTCCTTCGGCGGCCGGGAGCGTCCAGGAAAAAATGGTGTCCCCGGTATACAAATACACACCGAGGGGAGCGCCGGCGGCGGTGGCGGGGAGAGGGAAGCGGGCGGTGATGGAGGCCGGGTTGTCGAGGGCCGGCAGCGTGCCGGGGCCGCTGCTTTTCTCGAAGACGATGTGCACGGCATGATCTTTGTAATAGCCGGGCAGGCGGAGATCGCCGGCGGCGGGGGCGTCGGCCGGGAGCGCGAACTCGATGGTGACGGCGGGCAGGGCTTCATCGCCCGGCCAGCCGACGCGGGGATCGGCCACTCCCGGGATCAGGTCCGGCGGGCGGGGTATGATGTAGACCAGCTCGGCGGGAAAGACCCGGTCGAGGCGAGCCGGGGTGGGGGCATGGCCGTCCGGCGGAAGGAGGGCGGCATCGGCGGGGGCGGGCTGGGGATTGACCATGGCCCAGCC
>REEB01000268.1 GCA_007695295.1 Puniceicoccaceae bacterium | reverse complement strand
ACGGCATCCTCACCAGCCCCAACGGCCTCACCAACCACAACCACCTCCTCCTCACTTCCATCGCCAACCGCGGCTCCCAGTTCCGCGTCACCAACGGCCTTTTCACCAATGCGGCCAACGCCACGGTGGAGACAGTTATCGGCGAGGGTGGCTTGCGTACCATCAATTCCGACTTCGAGAATTTCGGGTCGTTGCTGGTCCGGCAAAATACCACTTTCCCGGCCAGCGGCACTTCTGTAATCAACCACGGCTTGGTTAGCATCGACAGTGATCTCACCCTCACCATCAACGGCACTTACACCCAGGAAGCAGGCCAGACACTCCTCAACAACGCCACCCTCGATCCCAGCGGGCCGGTCCTGCTCAACGGCGGCAGCCTCGAAGGCACGGGCACGGTCGCCTCTTCTCTCGACAACGCGGGCTCCCTCATCCCCGGCGCCAGCCCCGGTCGACTCGCCATCACCGGCGCCTACACCCAGCAGGCCGCGGGCACCCTCGCAGTGGAGGTGGCCGGGTTCACCCCTGAGACCGAGCACGACCTGGTCGCGGTCACCGGATCCGCCACCCTCGCCGGAGCCATCGAAGCCACTCTCCTGGACGGCTTTCAGCCAGAATTTGGCGACACCTTCACCATCCTCACCGCCGCCTCCGTCAGCGGCACCTTCGATGCCTGGAGCGGCGCCGGCCACCGCCGCGGCCGCGGCTGGAAGGTCGACACCACTCCGACTTCCGCCCTCCTCCGGGTCGGGCCGGGGATCATTTCCTTCGATGACTGGCTGGACGAGTTCTACACCGCCGAGGAACGGGCCGACCCCGCCATCGGCGGCCCCAACGGCGACCCCGGCAAGACCGGCATCAACAACCTCACCCGCTACTTTCTCGGCATGATCCCGTGGGCGCCCGACCACTCTCTCCTGCCCCGCCCGGTCGTCGTCACGGTGGAAAGCAACGGCCAGGCCACCCGGCACCTCGCCTTCGAGTTCGAGCGCCGCCGCCATGCCGACGGTGTTTCCGCCACGTATCAGTTTTCTCAGGACATGCAGTCCTGGACCGAGTCCGGGCTGACCGAGGAGATCCTCTTCGTCGGCAACACCATGGAAACCGTCCGCATCCGCGTGCTCGAGCCCATCGCCGAGGACGCCAACGACGCCGGCTTCCTCCGCCTCGTCCTTGCCGACGCCCGGGAGTAGCAACGCCATCAGGCCTTCATAATGGCGCCCCGCCGATGGCCAGGCCGGCCCGGCGGGGCGTCCACTTTCTGCCAACAGCACCCGCTGGGCGGCCGTGCCCCCCGGCCCCTCTGACCCGATCGCCTTGGAATCGCCGCCAAGCCGTCCCCGCCTGCGTAAGAGCCAGGACCGAGGGAACACTGGCTTCACCGGAGTCCCATCGGCTCACCCCTGGCACCTCTGCCAAACGCGAATCAGATCAGCTTTTCCAGTGTTCTTCCTTCCTGGACACCTCCCCCGCCGACCCCCTGCAAAACGCGTCCCGTTCCAGCAGGAAGACGCGGATTGGGCCGGCCGACCCGCTCCGGACGGTGACGAAATTCTGCGCTCCACCAACAGATTGGTTTCACTGCAAATAAAATACAATAGTTCGAATTTGCCGCTTGAGCAGTTTTTCTCATTGCTCTCTCGAGGCGACACGGGTATCAGCACCCTGCCTTCTTGTGATTCTTCCGGCCCAATCGTGGCCGTTTCCTCCGTACCAATCCAATGCCGTCCCTGCCCGCACCCGCCCGTCTCCGGCCCGCCCGTTGATTCCGGGTCCAAGGGCAGGGCTTTGCCTCCTCCACTCCAGCCCGCCCAACCATCATGACCGCTCCCTCCGCCCTCCTCCCCCGGCCATCGCTGCCACGCACCCGACTTCCGCTTACCTCCCTTCCGTTCTTCGCCCTCCTTCTCAGCTGCCTTCTCCCGCTGCGTCTGGATGCCACTGTCTTCACCTGGATTGGCGAAGCTCCCGGCTCGACCAACTTCAGCGGCGACTGGTCGGATCCGGCCAACTGGCTGCCCGCCGGCTGGCCCTCCGACCCGGGTGACGCCGCCTCCATCACCCTCGGGGCGCTGGACGACTTCACCGTCACCCTCGATGTCAACGCCACCATCAGCGAATTTCTTCTTAACACCGCCGTCGGAACCTTCGCCGCCAGCGGCCGCACCTTTGAGGTCGGCAATCTCGCACGCATCCAGTCCGGCGACGTTCTCTGGAGCGGGGGCACCTGGAGCGGCAACCGCCTCCTCAATCAAAGCCTGATCACGGTCCGGGCCAACTCGACGTTCGATTTCGACACCTTCGACCAGGAGGGAACCCTCCGCATTCTAGGCCATGCGGGAGCCACGAGTGCAATCTTCACCAGCCCCACCGGATTTGAAAACCGCGGCACCATCGAGCTCACCTCGACCTTCGGCCGCCTCGCTGAATTCCGCGTCACCGACGGCACCCTGCACAACACACCGGGCAGCACCGTCCGCCTCGCCACCGGCGCCGGCGGCCCCCGCACTTGGCAGGCCGATCTCGACAACCGCGGCGACTTTCTCATCGAGACCAACGCCACCTTCAGCAAGACCAACGGCACCTTCACCAACCGAAACCTCCTGCAGATCGACGAAGACGCCACCCTCTCCATCACCGGAGCCGGCCAAGTCCTCACCCAAGCCGCCGGCACTCTCGACATCCAGGGCGCACTCGAAGCAAGGCTCATCACCTTCAATTTCGACGGCGGCATCCTCGCCGGCAATCCTCCGATCCTGAGAGACAGCACCCTCAACCTCGCCCCCGAATCCGCCGGCAGCGGCGACTTTATCCTGCGAGGAAACGTCACCTTCAACGGCGACATCCACGAAGGCCAGTCCATCGAAGTCCAGGGCAGCTCAACGGCAGGCAACGCCATCCTCACCAGCCCCAACGGCCTGACCAACCACAACCTCCTGGTCCTCACCTCCATCTTCGGCCGCCGCTCCGAACTCCACGTCACCGAGGGCGTCTTCACCAACCCGGCGGGCAGCACCGTCCGCCTCGCCGCCGGCGCCGGCGGCGAGCGCAGATGGTGGGCCGAGCTCGAGAACGACGGCGACTTCTTCATCGAAACCAACTCCACCTTCAGCAAGACCAACGGCACCTTCACCAACCGCAACGTTCTGCGCATCGACGAAGGCGCCACCCTCTCCATCGACCACAACAATCAGACCCTCGTCCAAGCCTCCGGAATCCTCGACATCCAAGGCGCTCTCGAGGTCAGGAACATCACCTTCAACTTCGACGGCGGCGTCCTCGCCGGCAACCCCCCGATCCTTAGAGACAGCACCTTCAACCTCGCCCCGGAGACCGCCGGCAGCGGCGACTTCATCCTGCGAGGAAACGTCACCCTCAACGGCGACATCAACGAGGGCCAGTCCATCGAAGTCCAGGGCACCTCAACGGCGGGCAACGCCATCCTCACCAGCCCCACCGGCCTGACCAACCACAACCTCCTCGTCCTCACCTCCGTCTTCAGCCGTCGCTCCGAACTCCACGTCACCGAGGGCGTCTTCACCAACCCGGCGGGCAGCACCGTCCGCCTCGCCGCCGGCGCCGGCGG
>REEB01000019.1 GCA_007695295.1 Puniceicoccaceae bacterium | reverse complement strand
AGCGCGACCTTTCCGGGGGCTGGATGGATGCCGGCGACACCAACAAGTATCCACCCTTCAACCACGACACGATCCACTCCCTGCTCTACGCCTGGCGGGCCAACCCGGAGGCCTTCGGTGACGACTTCAACATCCCCGAGTCGGGCAACGGCCTGCCCGATCTGCTCGATGAGCTGAAATTCCAGCTCGACTGGCTGGTGCGGATGCAGGAGGCGGACGGCGGGGTCTTCATCAAGATGGGGCACATCACATATGCCGGCTTTGTCTGGCCCCAGAGCGAGGATCGCCGGCCGCGGTTTTACGGACCTCCCTGCACCGGGGCCGCCATCTCCTTCTCCAGTGTCGTGGCCCATGCCGCCCGGGTCTACGCGCAGTTCGAGGAGTGGCAGGACTTCGCCGACGATCTGCGGGAGCGGGCCCTGCGGGCCTGGGACTGGTACCAGGCCACCCCGCACACGACCGATCTCGACGACGGCACCATCAAAAGCGGCCGGGCCAATCGCAGCGTGGAAGAGCAGCGGCGGATAGAAGCGATTGCGGCGGTGCACCTGTGGGCCTTGACCGGTGAAGACCGTTTCAAGGAAGCCCTCTTGCGCTGGGCGCCGACGAGGCGGCAGTTGGCCGAAGGCACTTGGAGCATATACGGAGGCGGCGCGGGAGAATCCCTGGTCGAGTATGCCGGGATGCCGGGCGCGGAAGCCGGGCTGGCCGACCGCATCCGTCAGCAACTGGCGCGCTCGGCCGCGAGCGGGGACTGGGCTCCGCCACCTGAGGCGGATCTCTACCGGAGCTGGATGAACACCGGCGCTTACCACTGGGGAAGCAACAATCCCCGCGCGGCTTTCGGATTCTCCGCCTTGCTCGCCGCCGAGCACGGGGGGTTGGGAGAGAGCGACCGCCGCAGGCTGCATGAGCGCGCCCGCGACCTGCTGCACCACTTTCATGGCGTCAATCCGCACTCGGTGGTCCACCTGACCAACATGAGCCGCCACGGCGCGGAACACTCCGTGACCCGGATCTGGCACGAACGCTTCAATTTCAACACCCCCTTGGCGGACAATCCCCCGCCGGGCTATGTCGTGGGTGGTCCGAACCAGAATTACGGGGGCCGCAGCCGCGATGGAGAGGAAGGGTCGGTTGAGTGGATCCGCGGGCAACCCCGGGCCAAGGCTTACGCCGACTTCAATGAGCCCTGGCCGATGAACAGCTGGGAGATCACCGAGAACGCCATCTACTATCAGGCCGCCTACATCCGGCTGCTGGCGGAGTTTGCCCGGCCCGCGCCCTAGGCAAAAGGGGTTGAAAGCGAAGCGATCATTGGCGAGCCCCCTTCTGAGCCTGGCAAGGTTGAAATCCATCCCCGCCGGGTATATCTAAGAGCATGCGAAACCAGCCTCATGGGTGGGGCAACGCCCCTCTCTCCGGCAGACTTGGGCGGACGCTGCCCGGCCTCCTGGTCGCCTGTTTCCTTTTGGCGGCCTGTGCGACGGTGGATTCCCGGATCCGCGGGGACCGCGATTATTTCGCCTCCCTGCCCGAGGATGTGCAGGAAAACCTCCGCCTCGGCCAGGTGGAGATCGGCTACACCAAGCGCATGGTCGAAATCGCCCTCGGTTCCCCGGATCGCGTATCCCGGCGCGTGACCGCGGAAGGGGAGGTTGAGGTCTGGGATTACGTGCGGACGCGTCCGAGCATCGGCATCGGTGTCGGCACCGGCAGCTATGGCCGCCGGGGCGGGGTGGGGGGCGGTGTCTCCGTGGGCACCGGCGGAGGCCGCGAAGTGCAGGCTTCGGTGACCTTCCGCAACGACGAAGTCGTGTCGGTCGAACGCCCCGGCTGAGCTGTCTGAGAGAATGGACGGGACCGGTTCCGATGCGATTCTGGTTCGCCGCCGCGGCCGCGTTCCGTGGCAGGCCAGTTGACCTAAAGTTTTGATTGCTTTCGACCTGCCGGTTCTTCACGGTCTTCCCTTTTCCCCGCCCTCCGGCGGTTCCTTTCACCTAACGAATAGTCGACCATGAAACAGCTCAAACTGACCGTCCTGGACCGCGAGGGCAGCGGGCGCGGCATCTCGCGCCGCCTGCGGGCGTCGGGGCGAATCCCCGCCATTCTTTACGGCAAGATCAGCCAACCCCAGTCGCTGGCCATTGACGCCAAAGAGATCGGGCTTCTGCTCAAGGAGGTGGGTGACTCCACCGCCATCATCGAGATCGAGCAGGATGGCCGCGAGCCGCGCCTTTCCGTTCTGCAGGAAGTGCAGCGTGATCCCATGACCGACCGGATTCTCCATGTCGATCTGCATGAGGTATCCGCGAGCGAAAAGATCAACGTCAGCGTGGCCGTACACACCAAAGGTGAGGCTGTCGGCGTGAAAATCGATGGTGGTGTGCTCGAAATTGTGGCCCATGAAATCCAGGTGCGCTGCCTGCCGAAAGACCTTCCGTCGCACATCGAAGTGGACGTCAGCAGCCTGCGGGTCGGCCACACCATCCACATCGGCGAGCTTCCGGCGATCGAAGGGGTGGAGGTTCTCGACGACGAAGAGCAGCCGGTCGTTTCCTGTGTGGCCAGCGAAGTCGAGGAGGAGGAAGCCGCCGAGGAAGGCGCTCCCGCCGCCACCGCGCCCGCCGCTGCCGCCGAACCGGCCGAGAAATAACCTCTTTCCCACGTCCCGGAGTCGTCCACGCCACCGGGGCGTCGTTCTTTACCAATGCACTACCGGCTGGTGGCGGGGCTGGGAAATCCCGGCCTCCGCTACGTACGCACCCGGCACAACGTCGGCTTCGTTCTGCTCGATGCCCTCGCCGCCCGCCATGGCGCGAGTTGGCGCCATGAAAAGCGCTTCGAAGCCGAAGTGGCTCGCCTTGCCGCAGGTCCCCTTGCGGGCCTCTGGCTGGCCAAGCCGCTCACCTACGTCAACGAAAGTGGCCGCTGCCTGCAGCGGATCCTTGCCTATCACGGCTGGGATCCCGCGGCCGCCGTCATCGTGTACGACGAAATCAACCTCCCCACCGGCCGGCTCAAAATCTCCCTCGGCGGCTCCGCCGGCGGCCACAACGGCATCGCCGACCTGCTGGCCAAAACGGGGGACGGCTTCGTCCGCTTCCGCCTCGGCATCGGTCCCCGCACGCCCCCGGAAATCGACCTCAAGGACTTCGTGCTCGGCCGGTTCCCTCCCGAGCAGGCCGCCCTCCTCCAAGAGCGGCTGCCCGCCTTTCTCGACGGGCTCGAGCTGCTCGTTGACAAGGGTGCCGAGCCCGCCATGAATCTTCTCAACCGAAAATCCGCATCCGAAAATGCCTGACACCACCACCTATCGTTCCACCTTCATCCTGGACACCCGCGGCCAGGAAAAGCCCGTCGACGAGCTGATTGACTCCCTCAAGGAGGAGATCGCCGCCGTCCAGGGGACCGTTTCCGAGGTCGAAAACCTCGGGCAGCGGGACTTCGTGCGCGTGCCCGACAAGCGCTACACCGCCGGCGTTTATGTCCGGGTCGATTATGCCGCTCCGCTCACCGCCCCGGCCGCCCTCCACGAGCGCCTTCGGCTGAACAAGCTGGTCAGCCACCACCTGCTCGAGCGCCT
>REEB01000020.1 GCA_007695295.1 Puniceicoccaceae bacterium | reverse complement strand
ATTTGGCATTGTTTAAGAACGAAAGATCAGCCGGACCGGCTTCACGAAGTCCGGCGACCGAGGTGATGGAGGTCTCAGATGGACCGTCGAGGACTCCGTCGAGATATGCGGCGAGTTCTTCTGGCGTTTTGGATACACCGCTCATGACCGGCCGAAAGGGTTGAGGTTGAAAAGGATGTCTGGAGGCGTGATCATTCCGTAGGTTCGGGGAGAAAAATTCATGGATGGATCAGTATCGGGTCGCCCGCAGACGGTCAACCTTTTTTCGGAGCGGGGTCCATCTGCCGCAAAAGCTCCAGGAGCTCCTGGAGAAGGTCCGGTGCGGTTTTTTGGTGGAGACGCGGCAGCCGGTGGTTGGGGGTGAGGAGGTTTCCGTTCCGGGTGAGATAGACTTTTTTGGCGCGGACATCGATATCCCGGATATCCTGAAGGCTGGCGGCCACCCGGATGCGGGCGAGCTGAAGGAGGTTTTGGACTGCGGCCGGCATGCGTCCGAAGCGGTCGAGCAACTCCTCCTGAATCTCATCCACGGCCCCGAAGGTGGCGAGGCCGGCCAGTCGGCGGTAAATTTCGACGCGGAGGGATTCGTCCTCGATATAGGTGACCGGCAGGCAGCAGGCATCGTCGGATTCCCCGGCGGCGGGCCGCAAATCAAGGAAATCCGCGCGGATTTTCACGTCGACCAGCTTTTGGGGCGGGAGTTTCTTGAGGCGGCGGATGCTTTGTTCGAGGAGTTGACAGTAGAGATCAAACCCGATGTCGGCGATGTGCCCGCTTTGCTCGGAGCCGAGAAGATTGCCGGCGCCGCGGATTTCGAGGTCGCGAAGGGCGATTTTGAACCCGGCGCCGAGCGAGGAGTATTTGCGGAGGACACGGACACGTTCGCGGGCCACGCCGGAAATACGCCCGTCGGGCGGCAGAAGCAGGAGGCAGTGGGCCTGGTGTTTGTAGCGGCCGACACGGCCGCGGAGCTGGTAGAGTTCGGCGAGACCGAAGCGGTCGGCGCGGTCGATGATGATGGTGTTGACATTGGGCATGTCCACGCCGCTTTCGATGATGGTGGTGCAGAGCAACACATCCGCATCCCCGTCGGAAAACTTCCGCATGATGTTTTCGAGGCGGCGTTCGGGCATCTGACCGTGGGCGGTGACAATGCGGGCCTCGGGAATGAGTTGTTCGAGTTTCTGCGCGAGAGAATGGATGGTTTGCACGCGGTTGTGAAGCAGGAAGACCTGGCCGTCGCGGTTCAGTTCACGGAGGATGGTGTTGCGAATGAGATGGAGGTCGAAGGGTTTGACATCGGTGTGGACGGGGAGGCGTTCGCGGGGGGCGGTCTGGATGCTGCTGACATCCCGGGCCCCGGTGAGGCTCAGGTAGAGGGTGCGCGGAATGGGGGTGGCGCTCAGAGTAAGCACGTCCACGAGCTGGCGCATGTCCTTGAGTTTTTCTTTGTGGCGGACGCCGAAGCGCTGTTCCTCGTCGATAATCACCAGCCCGAGATCCTGAAAGGCGACATCTTTGGAGGTGATGCGGTGGGTGCCGATGAGGATATCGATTTCGCCGCGGCGGGCGCGGGCGAGGATGTCTTTTTGTTCGGCGGCGCTGCGAAAGCGGCTGAGCATGTCCACGCGCACCGGGAAGGCGGCCATGCGCTCGGTGAAGGTTTGGAAATGCTGGAGGGCGAGCACCGTGGTGGGCACGAGGACGGCAACCTGTTTGCCGTCCATGACCGCTTTAAAAGCGGCGCGCATGGCGACTTCGGTTTTGCCGAAGCCCACATCCCCGCAAATGAGGCGGTCCATGGGTTTGCTGTCCTCCATGTCGCGTTTCACCGCGGCGATGGCGGTTTCCTGGTCCGCGGTTTCGGTGAAGGGAAAGGTGGCTTCGAATTCCGCCTGCCAGGGGGTGTCGGGAGCGAAGGTGTGGCCGGGCATGGCGGCGCGTTTGGCCTGGGTCTCGAGCATTTGCGCGGCCAGATCGCGGACCGCGCGCTCGGCGATCACTTTTTGACGGTTCCAGCGCTCGCCGCCAAGGGTGTGGGGTTCGGGGGTGACGCCGCCGCCGAGGCCGGCGTAGCGGCTGAGCAGGTGGGCCTGGCCGACGGGGAGATGGAGTTTCGCGCCCTGGGCGTATTCAATGGTGAGCACCTCGCGGGTTTTGCCGTCGAAGGTGATTTCGTAGAGGCCGAGGTATTTGCCGATGCCGTGATCGATGTGCACCACCCAGTCGCCGGGCTGGATATCGCTGAGTTCGGTTATGCGGGCACCGGCGGCGCTGGCGCCTTTGCGGGTGGGCGAGTGGCTGTCGTATTTGTTGCGGGTGTGTTTGCGGATGCCATGGATGTCGCTTTCAGCCAGCACGGAGAGCTTGAGGGCGGGGAAACGGAAGCCCTCGGCGATCATGCCGTGGACGATGTGAAGCCTGGGGTCTTCCGGCAGGCGGGCACCGTAGGCTTCGAGAAAGCGGGCGCGGGAGCCGTCGGTATTGAAGGCGAACACCACGGTCCATCCTTTTTGGGTCAGGCTCGATTCGGACTCGATCAGGGCGATGCGGGCGTTTTCGAGAGCTTCGGGTTCTCCGGGACCGTTGCGGGAGGCGGTGAGGCCTTCGGCGGGATACAGTTCCAGACGGAGGGGGACACCGTCGAGGCCGTCGCCGGTGCGGAGAATGCCGCCACCGGCGCGGGAATGGATGAGCGACAGCAGATCCTCGGGATCCAGTACAGATTGCGCCTCGTCCTCTTCTTCGTTCAGTTGGGCAAACCGTTCGGCATGTTGGAGAAGCGAATCCGCTTCGAAAAGCACCCAGCGGGTGTTTTCGGGCAGGTAGTCGGCCAGGGTGGCTTCGGGGGCGACCGCCTCGTCGTGCTCTCGGGCGGGAAGGATGTCGGTTTCGGTTACCCGTTCCAGGGAACGCTGACGGGCGGGATCAAAAAAGCGGATGGAATCGATCTCGTCGCCGAAAAAATCGAGGCGCAGCGGAAAGGGATGGTGGGGGGACCAGAGGTCGACGACCCCTCCGCGTTTGGCGGCCTCGGATTTGTCCATGACCTCCGGCTGGAAATCGTATCCGAGATGCTGGAGGGTTTCGCAGAGGGATTCGGGGGGGAGGGTCATGCCCGCGCGGAGGGTCAGACAGTCCCTGCGCAACTGATCGGGGGCGGGCAGGCGCTGCATGAGGGCCTGGACAGTGGTGAGGAGGATGTGCGGGCTGGAGGGAGAAGGTGCGCTGGTCTGGAGAAGGGTTTGGAGACGGTCACCGAGGAGATCCGGCGCACCGCCGCGGGTGTCGGTGCCGGAGGGCCCGTCCCAGGCGGGAAAGTAGTGAATGTTGTCCAGAGTGCAGGCATTGAGGCTGTGGCAATCCTGATAGAGGGCGTCGAGCGTGTTCGGGGTGTCGGTGACCACCACGGTGGCGGGAGGCGCTTTCGCCCGCCATGCCAGCAGCAGCGCGGCCATGGCGGTGGTGGACAGAGCGGGGAAGACGGCCTCCTCTTCCGGGCCCGGCGCGGGCAGGCCGGTTACGCCGTCTGCAGAAAACAACAGCGGAAACGGGACAGACGGAATTTCGGAAGAGGAGGGGGAAACAGC
>REEB01000021.1 GCA_007695295.1 Puniceicoccaceae bacterium | reverse complement strand
CGGCGGCCAGCCGCGAGACCAAGGAGCAACTCCGGATGTTTCGCGACAGCGGCGGCTTCGACCGCTTTTTTCCGCCCGAGACAGATGTCAAAGCCCATGCCGAACTATTGCGGGAAATCCCGAATCTGGACACGTTCGACGAGCACCCCGGCTTTTGGGGCCGCCAAATTAAAACCTCCCTCGGCAACACCCTGCGCTTGCTTCGTCCGCTGATCATCATGGACGAAGGCCACAAGGCCTACGGCAAAATCGCCCGCGAAACACTGGAAGGCTTCAACCCCTGCCTCCTGCTGGAACTCTCCGCGACGCCGACACGCGAGTCCAACGTCCTCGTCGCCATCACCGGACAGGAATTGCTCGAAGAGGAAATGATCAAGCTCGACCTCAACCTCGCCGACAGCGCCTCGCCAAATTGGAGAGATACCCTTCTCGCCGCCGTCGAGCACCGCGCCCGGCTTGAAGAGGAAGCGGAAGAATACCGCGCCGAGACCCACCACTACATCCGCCCCATTTGCCTGATTCAGGTCGAGCGCACCGGAAAGGAACAACGCCGGCCCGGTGTCGTTCACGCGGAGGACGCCAAGGAGTATTTGCTCCAGTATCCCGGCATCACTCCGGAGATGATCGCCATCAAAACGAGTCAGAAAAACGAACTTAAGGAAGTGGACGACGCCGGGGGATTGATGCACCCCGATTGCCCCATCCGGTTTATCATCACCAAACAGGCCCTCCAGGAAGGGTGGGACTGCGCTTTCGCCTACGTCCTCGCGATCCTCACCAACCCCGGCTCGAAAAACGCCCTCACCCAACTCGTTGGCCGCATCCTCCGTCAACCCGAGGCGCGCAAGACCGGTCGCAAGCTCCTCGATGAAAGCTACGTTTTCTGCTACCAGCGCAAAGGCCGTGAACTGATCCAGGACGTGCGGCGCGGGTTCAGCCAGGAAGGATTGGGCGATCTCGCCGGTTATGTCACCGCCGCCGGCGTCGAGCCCGACTTCGGCCCGCTCCAAAACATTCCCATGCGGGCCGACAAACAAGCCGCCAAAAAAATCGTCCTCCCCGCCTTTATGATCCGCGACCAAGGCGAATGGCGCCTCGTCCACTACGAAGCCGACATCCTTTCCCGCGTCCCCTGGGACGAAGTCTCCATCGAAGCCATGCGCAACGTCGCCCTCGGGGAAACCTCCGGCACCGGCAAACGCTACACCGTCGGCCTTGATCAAGGCATTCTCACTCAAGCCGACTCCGAGCGAGGCGAAGCATTTGAAAAGCCCGCCCTCGACGCGAAACTCTTTGCCTTCGCCGCCAGCCACCTGCTCGATGTCATTCCCAATCCGTGGCGCGGCAGCGATCTCGCCAAACGCGGCTTTCGCATTGTCGCTGAAAAGCACGGCGAAGAGCGGACCGCCCTCGACTACGTGTTCGTATTGGAGGAACTGCGGAAAATCCTCGAAGACGAGCGCGACCGCCTCGCCCAATCCGTCTTCCTCCAACTTCTGGAGACCGACGAAATGCGCTTCATGGTCGTGGCCGAAGACCTCGGTCTCTCCGAAAACTGGCCCAACCGGCTGCCCCGCGAAATCCCCGTCCGCGCCAAACAACGCCGCGCCGTGCGCGAGCAAGACAACCAACCATTCCAATTGGGCCTCTTCGACGCCATTCCCGAAGAATCGATTAATGGCCTCGAACTCTCCGTCGCCTCCTACCTCGACGACCAGAACCAGCTTTATTTCTGGTATCGTAACGCCTCCCGGCGCGATTACCGCGTGCAAGGTTGGAAGCGCAACCGCATCTTCGCCGACTTCATCTTTGCCGTCTCCCACGAAAACGGAAACGCCGGCGACCCGTTCTCCCGCGTCTTCGTTCTCGAGACGAAAGGAAAACACCTGAGGGAAAGCGCCGACACCACCTACAAACGCTCCGTTTTCGACCTCTGCACCGAACAAGCCCAGTTAAAAAACTGGAACGACTGCGTCCCCTTCATGAACGGCAAAACCATGCGATTCGAAGTCATCGACGAGGACGAATGGAAATCCCGGTTGAACCACATTCTCTCGTTATAGACTGGTTCACGACCGGGATTGGCCGGTAGCCATCGGCCATGCCCTCTCATTGGATCCGACCAGCTCTGGTGACAGGTTGCCCAAGCCTTGGAGAATTGGACAAACCATCGAAATCAGATCGAATTCCATGCAACTGGCCTCGACCGTCATCTACGTAACGAACGTGCCCGAAACTCTGCGCTTCTACACGGAGGCCTTCGGCTTCAAGGTAGGGTTACTCGATCCGGACGTGCAGTTTCCGGGGCGGGAAGCGGCGCGAAGCTACCAGTTCGGGGAACTCAGGTTGCCGGGAGGCACGGTGCAGTTTGCCACGCCAGCCTTGGGCGCCCTGCTCATGCCCGGCTTCCCGATGGACCAAGTCTCCTCCTCGGTGGAGTTGGCTTTCTATACTGACGACGTAGAGACGGCCTTCGCCAAGGCGCTGAACGCTGGAGCCACAGCTTTGCGCCGACCGGAAACCATGCCCTGGGGGCAGGCCGTTGCCTACCTGCGCAGCCCGGACGGGACTTACTTGGCGATCTGCACAGCGCCCTCCACAGAAGCAGCGCCCGACACTTGAACTGCCTGAGCAGAGGGCCGTCCACCAAAAACACCACTGATTTCCACCCTGCCTCGCCGGCGCTCACTTCTGCCTTCCCTCCCGCCGGGTTTGCCCTCCCAATCGAAGACGGCCATGCGCATCGCGGAAATTTTCCATTCCCTGCAGGGCGAAGGCAGCCTCATCGGCACGCCTTCCATTTTCATCCGGACCTCCGGGTGCAATTTGCGCTGCGTCTGGTGCGACACGCCCTACGCCTCTTGGAAGCCGGAAGGGCCGGACCTCTCCATCGCGGAAATCCTCGCCCGCGTCGATGCCCTCCCGCCAGCCCGCCACATCGTGCTCACCGGCGGCGAGCCGATGGTCGCCAAGGGCATCCACGAACTGGCCGCCGCCCTCGCCGGCCGCGGACACCACCTCAGCATCGAAACCGCCGGCACCCTCCCGCCCGCCGGCATCGACTGCGACCTCGCCTCCCTCAGCCCCAAGCTGGCCAACTCCGCCCCCGGCGAGGCCGCCTCCCCGGCCTGGCGCGAGCGCCACGAAGCCCTCCGCCTGCAACCCGCCGTCCTCGATGCGTGGATACAGAATTATTCGGTGCAGTTCAAATTCGTGGTCCGCTCACCGGAGGAGCTGGCCGAGATCGACGCCCTGCTCGGATCCCTCGCCCGGCCGCCGGATCCCCACCAGATTTTCCTCATGCCCGAGGGCACCGACGCCGCCATCCTCCAGGCCCGCACGCCCGCCCTCGTCCAGGCCTGCCTGGCCCGCGGCTTCCGCTTCGCCCCCCGCCTCCACATCGAGCTCTTCGGCAACACCCGCGGCACCTGACCCACCCCCGCCCACCATGCTTTCAGCATTGCCCGCCGCCGTCCTTGCCGCCCTTTTCCTTCTCGCCATGACCCCATCCACTACAGCCGGGGCGGAACCCCCCCTGCCCACGCCGCCCCCGCCCGACTCCGCCCTCGTCGCCGACTACGGCCGCTTCAT
>REEB01000089.1 GCA_007695295.1 Puniceicoccaceae bacterium | reverse complement strand
GTTTGGCGCGCCGGCGCAGCTTCGGATAGTCCGTTTGAACCCACTGCTCCACGGCCTGCGGATCACGCTCATAGGCCCGCCGCAGTGGTTTCTGGGGCGTGATTTTCAGACTGGCGAGCAACCGCCCCACCGCAGTCAGCCCAAGCCGCACGCCGAACTTTTTCTCCAGCAACGCGGCCACGATGGTGCGGGTCCACAGGCCGAAAACAAAGCCGTACTGGCGGGGGTCCCTGCCCACGATCCAAGTGCGCACCTGTTGTTTTTGCTTTTCGGTGAGTTTGGGTTTCGGACCCGCCGCCTTGCTGGAGCGCAACGCTTGGAATCCGCCTCTGTCGTAAGCGCGCAGCCAGCGGTAGATGGTGGTCCGGCACAAGCCCAGGGACTGCATCACCTCGCTGGGCGCTTCCTTGTCTTCCCTGACCCGCCGCACCGCCAGAATGCGCAAATGCTCGCTGGTTTCATGATCCAAACTCCGACCGTCAATCTTAGGCATGAAGCGACTTTAACATCTTGCAGATAGTAGTCTATCCTAAAGATGGGTCAGTATGGCGCTTTCGCGCCAGCTCACCCATCCCGCATCCTTTCTTATCTGTGCCCATCTGTGAAATCTGTGGTCAATACAAGGGAGCAGACGGCGTGAAAAACGATTCACTGTCCAGCTTTTGGTACGTTGCGCAACTCGCGGATGTCATCAAACCAGTCGGCAAAGTCCTGCCTGCAAATACACCGGAGAAGCCAATTTGATTCCTCGACATCCCCGGCATCGACATCAAGTCGCACCGAATCGTTGAGGCGAAGGCATGCCTTGGGCAGATGCACTGTCGTGAGTGCGCTATCGCGGGCAACGTGGTATTCGTGACACTGGATCGCGACTTCCAAACCTACGAGGCCCATGGCCTGTGGCTCCGCCTGCTTGTAGCCGAGGAGTGATAGCGGATTGCGCGGATCACACCGATACCGAACCTCCTGTTCCTCACCTGCGGGATTTATGTTCTGATGATAAAACCACGCTGACCGGCCCGGTGATCGACCAGCCCTGCGGACAGCGTCCGCCGGGCCGTCAGGCTTTAGCAGCCAGCCGTCCTGTTGGATGAAGTCAGCCGCGCTGTTGTCGTAATCGTAATCCTGCTCGTAATCCTAATCGACTGATCGAGTGCCAATCTCCCATCTGCATCGATGAAGAATCATCGGGGTACGTCGCAGGACCTGATGAATAACGGGATTACGATTAGGATTACGAATACGATTATGAGTAGGGTCAGGAATACGGGCTTGGACAGGGTGTCTCAATGTTGAACATGGGCGAAATTGGACCGGGACGGGCTTGTATTATTATGTAAACTACAAAAGGCGTTGCAGCCGTGCGTAGTCGACTTTGGCGTTGTGACGTTTGTCGAGCGGGATGCGGAGGCGGCGGACCGAGGCGATGCGGTGGGGTCCGCAGGTGAAATCGGCCGGCAGCGGACCGGGGTGGGTGTCGGGAAGAACCAGGTGGGGACGGCCGCCGGGGGCGCAGCAGGCTGCAAGGGGCACATCGAACGTTTCCACTGCGGCGCACTCGATGGCGAAGGGATAGACCGGGCGGCCCTCCAGCTCAAACCGGACCGCGCACCGGCCCAGCAACCAGAGGCGGCCCTCCGCATCAAGCGTGCCGGCATCACCGGTGCGGTGCCAGACGGTGTCTCCGACCCGGACTTTGTTTTCCTCGTCGCCGATGCCGTCAAGGTAGCCCGGGATGACGTGTTCGCCGGCGACGACGATCTCGCCGATCCGGCCGGGCGGAAGGCGGGCGGCGCGCCAATCGGCTTCGGTTTGCGCGGGGATGGGTTGGCCCCATCGGTCGTCGATGATTTGAAGGGATGTCTCCGGGGCGACGGGACCGACGAGCAGGCCTGCGCCGGACTTGATGGCGTCCCGGTCGGCTGCGGTTACCTCCGACCAATGGATGTGGCTGATGGGCTCCGCTTCGGTGGAGCCGTAGAGGATGGTGAGCCGGGCGTTGGGGAATGCGGACTCGAGCCGGCGCAGGGTGCGGGGAAAAACCGGGGCCCCGCCGGTGTAGATTTTTCTGAACGACGCAAGCGGGGTGGCGGCCTCTGCGGAAGATTCGGCGAGCCGGGAGAGAAATGCGGGCGAAGCCACGCAGCGGTCGGGCCGGAAGCGCCGGCATTGGTCGAGCACGGGCCCGGGGCGGATGAAACCAGGCCGCGAGAGATCGGCGTCGGGGATCAGAGTGGTGATGCCGGCGGCGAGGTTGACGAGGGCGATGACCGGCATGGTGGCCAGCTCGATTTCACCGGCCTCGAGGGCGATGGCAGAGCGGAGGGCCCGGTATTGGGCGTGGAGGATGCCGTGAGTGCGCACGGCCCCTTTGGGCTGCCCGGTGCTGCCGCTGGTGAAGGTGAGGATGGCGGGATGATCGTCGGTGGTCTCGGCCACGGGGGGTGGGGGCGCGGCCCCGGCATGGAGGCGGAGTTGCCGGCCCCAGACGAACTTCTTCGGGATGCGCCGCAGTGGGCAGTGAAACCACCAAAGCAGGCGGGCTTTGGGGATGCCGATGACGCCATCGGGACGGGTCCGCTGGCAGCATTGGGCGATGTGGTGGCGGCCGGCGGAGGGATCGAGAAACAGCGCGGTGACGCCGAGGTGCCAAAGAGCGGCGAGCGTGATGTATAGCTCGGCCCGCATCGGTACAAGGACCAGAACCCGGGCACCCTTCTCAACTCCGGCGGCGTGAAGCCGAGCGGCGCAGGCATGGATCTCGCGCTCGAGATGCCGGAAGTCGAAGGTGCGTTCGCTGCCACAGCGTCCGTCGATAATGGCGGGCAGGTCGGGGATGGAGGCGGCCCGGTCGTAAAGCAGGGATACCAGGTTCACAGCCGGCGTTGAAAAAGGGTGTAGGTGCGGAACACCTCCATCTCGGCTTTGCCAAAGTGCTTGATGCGGCTGCCGGGGTGCATGAGCGCGTGGATGACGGAGTGAAACCCGGCAGCCGCGGCGGCCTGGTGCGCGCGCTGGGTCAGCAGCAGGCCGAGTCCGGCATAAGCCCGCTCGGGCAGGGTGGCGAGCGACTTCACCACCAACGTGTCGACGGGTTGGCCCCGCTGCGCCTGGGCGAGGTCGGGGATGGCAAAGCAAAACCCGACGCAGCGGTCCTCGTGCTCCGCGATCCAGACAAACTCCGGCTGAAGCCGGGGTTTGAGCGGCTGGTAAAGCGCCAGAATGGTGTCCGCGGAGATGGGGCTGTAGAGCAGGTTGGCGGAAAAACTGACCGTGGAGACGGCGTGGATGGCGCGCAGGTCGTCGTCGAAACGTGATACATCCAGATTTCGGATACGGATTCCGAGCGCATCGAGGCGGCTGCGGACGCGGTCGAGCCGGGGATCGTCATCGACCTGCGGGGGGAAGAGACCGGAGTGGAATTCCGTCAGCGGTTCGAAGCCGGCCCGCCGCCAGGCCTCCACATAAAAAGCCGGATGGAAGGGCTCGAGCAGAAAGGGCGGACGCTTGCCGCCGCCGGTGACAAGGCGGTACTTCATCCACGTGTTGCCATTGATCGGCCCGATGGCGAGGCGCACGCCCCGCCCGAGCAGGTGGCCACAGGCGGCTCCGAGCAGTGCCTCGCCCGCAGGGGCATCAACGCATTCGAAGTGGCCGACGGCGCCGGGCTGGGCACCTTCATGCATGGGCAGACTCTCAGTCCAGACCGAGCAACGGGCGTGCACGAAACCATCGGTGTGGAGAATGAAGTGGGCCTCAGCTGGGAGAAGGCTCCATTCCTCCGGGGAGAGCAGCGGAAAAGCCGGGGGGGCGCGAAAGTCCCGCCAGGCATCCGGGTGGTCGGCTTGCAGGAGTGTGGGCATGATGGGCGGAAGGGGTTAGAAACCGGAGAGCCGGACAAAAGGGATCAGCCCGAGCAGGGAGAGCGCGAGGGCATAGGCGAGCTGGCGCGCGGGCCGGCCCGGCGTATTCGTGCCGCCACGACGTGTCCACTCCAGACGCCAGAAGACGATTCCGGCGAGCCCGCCGGCGGCAAAGAGGACCGGGAAGGCCGCGGCCAGAGCGGAGCCCCGGAACAGCAGCAGCGTCGGGAGCAGCAGCACGACCAAGCCGGCCAAGCCCGCCAAGAGGCCGATCCACATGATGGAGGCGCCGGGCCGGCGGCGGGTCTGGTGGGCGGTGACGAGCATGGCGATCTGGGCCGCCCAGGACGCCAGGTAGGGGAGGTTGTAGCCGGCGGTGTCGGTCCCGCCGCGGAGGAAGAGCCAGAACAGCGCCACCCCGCAGATCGATGCCAGATCGGGCAGGCCGTGGCGGTGGATGGCATCGGCCCCCTCGCGGGGACAAAGCGCGCTGTAAACCAGGGCGGTGAGCACGGCGGGCAACGCCCAGAGCCAGCCCCCGACTGCCCAGAGCAGGTAGAGCACCAGGGCGGAGGCGATGAGGGTGGCGTCGCGGGCATAGGTCCGCCGCCGCAGCAGCAGGAAAAAGCCGAAGATCCCCACGAGCAGGGCGATCCGGCCCGCCAGCGCCGCCGTTTCCATCGGCAGGTAGGCCCGCAGGAGCAGAAAGGAGGCGAGGGGAATAAAAAGATTGTCGAGACCGCGCCAGGCGATGGCCTCGATCTGCATCACGAGCAGGCCGATGATGACGGCGATGAGCAGCGACTCCGCCCTTCCGGTCTCGGTGCCGAGAAGCAGGCAGAGGTGGGTGCTGAGAAAGGCGACGAAGAAAAACGCCACCGAGCCTTCCAGTGATTTGCTGCCTTCGTCGGTGCTGTAGTGGGATTGGCCATACCGGAGGCCGATGAGGGCGCCGACCGCGTCGGCCAGGGCCAGCACCAGAATGGGAATGACAAAGTCCGGGATCGGATCCCGGTGGAGCAGAAACAGCAGGGTGACGGCGAGCGGGTAACAGAATTCTCCCCAGGAGACCCGGCCGACGCCGTGGAGCAGGTCGCGCCAGGAGTCCCGCCGTGTCCGCATCCACGCGAGCCCCGCAAGGGAGAGTGCGCAGAGGATGAGGACCGGAAGCGCGGAGGCAAAGAGCCAGGGGAAGGCCAGGCAGCCGAGCCCGAGCAGCACGTGGACGGTTTTCCGACTCAGTTCCGGCGAGACCGTAACCACGAGACGAAGACAGAAAAGCCCGCCGATGACGGCTGCAAAATAGGCGGCAAAGATCAGCAGGCCGGCCAAGTCGCCGATCATCGGACCACCTCCTCGACGACAAAGCGACTGTAGAAGAAAGCACGGTCCTTGCGGAAGAGGCGCTCCGCTTCTTCGGGGCGCGGCTCGATGTCGGCGGCGAGGGAAGCCGGGCGGGAGCGGGGCGCAAGCATGTTCCAGTAGGCGAGGCGGGCGCCGGGGCGGGCGACCGCGAGCAGCGTGCGGAAGAGGGACTCGGTGTTGGCCTCGGACATGTATTCAAAAATGTCGCTGAGGTTGAAGGCATCGATGCCCCTTTCGGGGAACGAGGCGGCAAACGCCTCCACCGTGGCGAGGCGCCACTCCAGCCGGTCGAGGTTGCGGCGGATGGTTTCGAAATTTTCGGGGCGTAGGTAGCAGGGGAGGGCGTCGCCGTGGTGTCCGGTGAGAATCCAGTGGAGGTAGGGATTGCCGGCCGGATCGAGTTCGGTGAGCGCGTAGCGGGCGCGGTCCAGAATGCGGCTGGCGACGGAGCCTTCGACGTATTTGAAAAAAGCCGGATCGCGTCCCAGCCGGCCCATGACAAATCGGGAAAAGAAGATTCTGAAAAGTGCGCGCCAGCGCCAAGTGTTCCAGTGTTGCTGGAAGAAGGCGAGCCGGTCCTCGGGCGGGCGGGATTGCAGCAGGGCCTTGATGGTGGCACGGCGGTGGACGAGTGGAAGCGCACGGCGGCGGAAGAGCGCGAAGTAGCGTTCGAACCTGCCCGCGCTGCCGATGCCCGCGGCAATGGCCTCCGGCCGGGCATCCCAAAACCGGCGGGCATCATCATCCAACAGGGGCCGGCAGCGGCGATAGAACGCCACCCGGTCCGGGCCGGAACGCGAGCCTACGAGGACGAGCAGTTCGGCATGGTCGAGGACCTTGAAGGCGGCGACGCGCAGCGCCAGGCAGTGGAGTTGCGCGGGATTGAGGTCGAGGGCGTAAACCTTGCCGGGATCGTGGCTGAGCAGGGCGAGGGCGTTGTCGCCGGCGGAGGCGATGGACAGGCAGACCGCCCCCGGACGCAGGCGCAAGGCGGCGGGCAGGAGATCGGCATCCTCCCAGACCTGGGCGTAGCGGATGTCGCTGAAATCGGCCCGGCCGGCGGCTTCGGTGGCGGCCGGGTTCATGCCTCGGGGGATTCGAGTTTGCGGATCATGCCGGTGGTGCCGTCGAATTCGACCCAGTCGCCGGTGCGCAGGCCCGCGAGCAGGCCGGACACGGAGACGATGGCGGGGATGCCCATCTCGCGGGAGACGATGGCGGAATGAGAGAGCAGACTGCCGCGCTGGACAAGGACGCCGGCGGCGGCTGGAAAGAGGGTGATCCAACCCGGGTCGGTCTGCTCGGCGACGAGAATTTCACCGCGCTGCAGGCGGGCCTCGGTGGGGTCGGTGACGACCCGGACGGGGCCGCGGACGATTCCCGGGCAGCAGCCGAGACCGCGGAGGCCGCCATCCGCGTGAGCGTCGGTCGGTGGCCGCGTGGGGGGCTCGAAGGTGTTGCCGACCGCGACCATGCCGCGGGTTTCGAAACGGTCGGCGGGCGGCGGCAGGGACCGGAAGCCTTCAAACTCCTCCCGGCGGATGCGGACGAGACCTTTCAGGTCGGTGGTGGAGCCGGTGCCTTCGATAAAGCCCACGATTTCCCGCAGCTCGAGGAAGAAAACATCCCTCGGATCGTCCAGTGCGCCGACGGCGGCGAGGCGATGGCCGCATTCGAGGAAAAGGCTCCGGATGCGGCCGAAAAGACGGGTGCGCTCGAAGCGGAGGTTCTCACGGTCCCGCACACGGCGGCGTGCATTTTTCAGGACATAATTGAAGACGAGCCGGCGGAGGGGCCGGCCGCGCAAGCGGGCGGCAAGCGTCCGGGCGGCGGTTTCCCGCAATTGCTGTTCAACGCCGGCGGCGGGCGCGTTGCCTTCCCGGAGGCGGCGGGCGAGGTTGCCGACGGAGCGAAGGAGGGGGAGCGGGTCGTCGCGCAGCGTGGGGCTTTCCAGCTTGAGTTCGTTCAGGCAGCGATCGGCGAAGCGATCGAGGTAGGCCTGGTAAGCGGCGGAGAACTTCGGCTGCTTCGTCATAGAGGATCGGATACAGACGAGATCGGCCTCGAGGAGGGTGTCGGTCCAGGCGGGGTCGCGCGCGGCCAGTCGGGCCATTTCGTGAATGCGCCGGGCCGGTTCCGCGCTGATGATCGCGCCGGTGCCGCAGAGGAGACCGTTTTGCAGGGTGCCGTCCTTGTCGTCGCACCACTTTTCGGTGAGGGAGCGGAGCAGCCCGAAGTAAATCATGGCGAAAAAGTCGTTGACCAAGGGGGCGTCCCAGCGGCTGAGCAATTGCTCTTCGAGGCGGTGGAAGTGGGCGATGAGTTCGTCGGCGCGAAGCTCTTCGAGCGGCCGGGGGATGGCGGCGAGGGTGGTGTCGAAATGGGCGTGAAAGCGGCGGATCATCGCGGGGAGCCGCCATTGGGCGCGGATGAGCCCGAGGAGGGCCCAGGCGAGCCGGCCGGCGTCGCGCAGGCGCGCTCCGAGGCGATTGTCCTCGAGGCCGGCGAGGACTGCGGCGGGCAGACCCTCCTTCACCCCCATCATCTGCTCCATGAAACGGCGGTTGAAGCGAAAGCCCGGCAGGAGGGCGAGCATCCGGTACCAGCTCATCAGGTTGTAATAGACCCGCCCGCGCACGAGCCCGAGCATGCTGTTGAAGACAGCCCGGTTGTCCTCCACCACGTCTTCGGCAACGTGCATGATCCGGCAGAACTGCCGGTACACTTCGCTGTAGATGTAGTGGGCAAACGTATACGTCAGAGGGGTGGTGACGCCGCCGTAGCTTTCGGCGATGTTGCTGTTGTCCCAGATGTTGAGCACGCCGTCGGGATCGGCCCGGCAGGCGAGGGTGGTGATGGGGCGCGATTGGAGCAGGTAGAGTTCGCCCGCTTCCAGCGCCCATTCGATGTCCTGGGGACGCCCGAAGTGGCGTTCGCAGCGGCGGGCCAGCGCCGCCACCGCGCGCACGGTGGCTTCATCGATCGAAGGGTGGGCCGCATCCGGACCTGCCGGGGTGAATTCGACGATGCGGTCGTCGCGGTCGATCCGCCAAGTGTCGGCATCGGCTTCCCCGGAAACGAGTTTTTCACCCAGACCTCTGACCGCACTGACGACGGCGACGGCGCGCCGCCCGCTGACGACATCCGCGCTGAAGGCCACGCCGGCGGCCTCGGCGGCGACCATTCGCTGGACCAGGACCGCGGGAACCCGGGTGGGCGGCGGGAGGTGGTTTTCGCGTCGGTAGACGGTGAGGCGGGGGGAGAGGATCGATTGCCAGACCGCCAGGATTTTCTCCGGAACTTCCCCGGGCGGGACGTTGAGAAACGAATCGAGCTGGCCCGCGAAGGAAGCGCCCGTCCCGTCCTCGTCCACCGCCGAGGAGCGGACCGCGAACCGGTTTCCACTCAAGCCGGAGAGGGCCTCGCGAAGCCGGTTGAGGTCGTGATCCGAGAAGGCGTGCTCCCGCAGGGCCGTCTCCAGCGTTTCTTCTGCTGGGGCGGAGTCGTGGAAAAAATCCGGGCCGACCACAAACCAGGCCGGGATTTGAAAACTGTCGTTGGAAAGCCGATACAGAGCGTAGCCCTTGCCGCCGAGGGTGGCTTGGTCGGGAAGAGCGCCGGTGGGGAGGATGGTGTGCATTCAGGAGCGAAGCAGAAAGAGGGCGACCGGCCCCAGGGTGAGATACATGGCGAGAGTCCAGAGGCCGGAAAGCAGTTCCAGGCGCCGGGCATCCCGCGAAGCGCCGGTTCGCATGAAGCGAAGGGCGAGCAGACAGGACGGAGTCAGGATGACGAGGAGCAAAAGGACGGTGGGAAGCAACACTCCGGTCTGCGCCGAGGCCATGGCGGCGGCGGTAAAGTTGAGCCCGAGGGCGATCAGCCAGGCTAGGGTCGCTCGCCGGTGTCCCCAGAGTGCGGAGTAGGTGTTGACGCCGGGTTCTTCATCCGGCGCGGCGCGGATTTTGCGCCCGAACTCGATGAGCACGCCATTGAAAAAGCTGACCACGAGAAACCAAACTATGCCCGGCGGCGGGCGGGTGAGGCCGTGCACCAACCAGTCGCAGGAGGTCGCGTAAAGGTCGATCAATGGCATGATCAGCATGTGGCTCCAGAGGTAGGTGAGAGGGCGTCCGGTGAGCCAGTCGCGGACGAAGAACTCCTTGCTCATGGCCGCGAGGTAGAGCCAGGTGACGCCGAGCAGGATCAGCAGCGGCGGGTGCAGCCAGAGGGCGAGGCCAAGTTGAATCGCGCCGCAGATGACAAAAAGCACCCCCAGCTCCCACAGGCGGACGAGGCCCCGCGGCACCGGGCGGTAGGGCCGGTGGCGGGTGTCCTCCTCGAAGTCCTTGAACTCGTCGGCGATGCGGAGTTGGAGGAAGAACAGCAGCGCGGTGACGAAGGCCGTCGCCGTCTGGGGAGCATCCGGCAAGCTGTGTTCACCGCGCAGGAGGCGCGAAAAGATCACGGCGCAGAAACTGAAGGCGAAGACCAGCGGCCCGTGCTGGTGGAGGGGAAACCGTTCGCGCTGATAAATCCACCAGCGCTTCATTCAAGACTGCCGGCGGTTGCGCCGCCGGGCCAGGAGCTGATGGGCACGGGTGAAGTTGCCGGAGGCGATCGCCGCGATGATGGAGAGTTCACCGGCCAGGGAAACCGCCGCACAGACCTCGGCAAACGCGTTGGCGTGGCCCGCCCCGGCCAGGCCGAGCAGCCGCAGGCAGGCCTCCTGGGAGGGCAGCCCGGTGCCGCCGCCGACGGTGCCGACGATGAGATTCGGCAGCGTCACGGCCGCATAGAGCGCATCGCCGCGGGTTTCAAACCGCGTCACCCCGACGGCGGCCTCCGCCACGCAGGCGGCATCCTGACCGCAGGCGATGAAGAGCGCCGCGAGTCCGTTGGCATAGTGGCCCTGTACGCCAAGCGTGCCGGCGAGCACTCCGCCGACGGCGGACATGCGCCAGTAGTCTTCCATGGCGGCGGCGTCCACTCCGAGGCGCCGCCTGAGGATGTCCGCGGGCAGGCAGACCTCGCAGGTGACCTTCTTCCCGCGGACTGCGCTGAAGGAGATGGCACTGGCTTTCTTGTCGCCGGAGAGATTGGACTCCACATAGATGCGCAGCGGCTTCACCGGGGCTTCGGCGGCGATGAAGTCGCAGACGGCCTGGGTCGCGACGGTGACCATGTTCTGCCCGGCGGCGTCACCGGTTTTGTAGCAAAAATGCAGATACACATGGCAGCCCTCGACGGTGAGCCTGAGGTCGGCCAGCCGGCCATGCCGGGTGGTGGCCTCGGCCACGTCCCGGAACTGGTCCTGCATCGGCACCGCCCAAGCGAGAAACCGGGCGGCATCCCGAAGGTTGGCGAAGGCAAATCCCGGCACCCGGGTGACGCCCTCATTGAGGGTGAGCGCGGTGCAGCCGCCGGCTTCGGAGAGCGCGACCGCGCCCCGGTGGTAGGAGGCGACGAGGGCGGCCTCATGGGTGGCGAGGGGGATCAGGTAGTCGCCGTTGGCGAAAGTGCCGCGGATGCGCAGGGGGCCGGCGAGGCCGACCGGCAGTTTGACGGTGCCGACAAAGTTTTCGATCGAGCCGAGGTAACGGGCGGCGTCGGCGGCGGTCCGCGGGTCGAGGAGAAGATCGCGGACAGTTTTATCGGCGCCCGCCGCAGCCAGGAGGGCGCCGGCATCGGCGGAACTGCGGCCGAAGGCCGAGGGCAGGGGGGAGTAGGGGGTGGCGGTGTCCGGGGTCAGGCGGGCCTCCCACTCATCCAACGGCCGTTCATTCTGCAGGTTTTCCAGCCATTCACGCACTTTGGAAACGGATTCCGCCATGGCCGCTAGGGTGGGAGGCGCTCCTGAAAAGTAAAAGCAAAAGCAGGGCCGCCGGCGATTGGCAGCCGGCGCCCCGCCGCAGGGCCGGGCTTTACGCCGGGAGGTTTCGGGTGCTCACTGGGCGGATCGCATGAAGCCGACCCAACAACTCGCCGAAACGAAGACTCCGGACGGGGCGACGCTTTCGCTCAGCCGGCATGACGGCGAGTATGGCATCCGCATCAACGGTATGAACTTGATGAATACGCGCAACTCTGCCTCGGAGTTGGAGCTGGGCGAGCGGGGCTGCGAGCGTCTGGCCGGCTTGGCGGAACCGCGGATACTCATCGGAGGCCTGGGCCTGGGTTTCACCCTCAGGGCGGTGCTTGAAAGCGTGGGTCCGGATGCCCGGGTGATTGTGGCTGAGCTGATGCCGGCCGTGATCGAGTGGAACCGCCGCTTTCTCGAAAACGTCAACGGCCGGTTGCTGGAGGATCCGCGGGTCGAGGTGCGGTGCGAGGATGTCTTTGCCACTCTCGCAGCGCTGGGTGCGGAGGCCTGCGACGCCATCGTCCTGGACATTGACAATGGGCCGACCCCGATGGTGCAGCAGACCAACCGCCGCCTCTATGGGCGGAGCGGTCTGGGGTTGTTGAAGGACGCCTTGAAGGCAACGGGGCGCCTGGCCATCTGGTCCGCGGCGCGGGATGGCGCTTTCGAGAATCGGCTGGAGCGCGCCGGATTCCGTCTCCAAGTGGTGCCGGCCAAGGCCTATCCCGGCGCAAAGCGTCCGTCCTGCACCCTCTACCTTGCGGACATGGCCGGGGCCTGACCTGACCGCCGCGGGAGGGCACATGCTCCCATGGGAGTATGGCCGGGCCGGTGCAGTCTTGCTATTCTGGTCGACGAATTAAATACTTTAGATGTTGGCCGCTTGTCACTCCTCCGCATGGGCTGGGATATTTCTCGGATTGTTTATCGCTTCGGGGGCTTTTGTCGTTGCCGAAACGCCTGAGCTGCGGGAAGCGGGTCTGCCGCCGTTGCGCAACTTTTCGCCGACGGACTACCGCGGCCACAACCAAGTCTTCCAGACCGCCCAGGATGCCGATGGCGTGGTTTACATGACGAACTATGGCGCGGTCATGGCTTGGGATGGCGAGCGGTGGATGCGCATCCCGGTGCCGGGCTCCTCGTTTCTCTACGGGGTCGCCGCACGGGCGGACGGGTCGCTCGCGGTCTGCGGCATCAATGTAATCGGCCTGCTGCTGCCGGGGCCGGGAGGCGCTTGGCAATGGCGTTCCCTGCTTGATGAACTCTCCGCCGATGACCGCGCCCAAGTCGGGGAGGTGTGGGATCTCCACGACACACCCGAGGGGCTCTTTTTTTTCACCCGGCGGATGATGCTGCGCTGGCAGGAGGAGCGGATGACGGTCTGGCGGTTCGAGACCGATAAAATGATCTACGGCTTCTGGAGCGGATCGGCCGTGTATATCCAGAACTTGGACCATGGCCTGTATCGGCTGGATGGTGACGAAGTGGTGCAGGTCTGCGAGGCGCCGTTCTTCAAAGCCCCCGGCCCGCGGCAGATCCTTGATGGGGACGAAGGCGGGCTTGTGGTCGTCACGATGAGAGACGCGCTTTGGCACTGGCGGGGTGGCGAGGTGGAGCCGTATCCGACCGGGGCGGACGCGTTCCTGAGGCAGTCCTTGGTCAACCGCGGTCTGCGCCTGGCCGACGGGCGGCTCGCCCTGGGCACTCTTCATGGCGGGGTCGCGGTGCTCACGCCGGGAGGCGACTTCGATCTCCTGGTTTCGGAAGCGACCGGCTTGAGGACGAATACCATCCTCCACCTCGCCGAAGACGCCGAAGGCGGGCTGTGGTGCTCGCTGAACAGCGGGATCGCCCGGGTGGACGTCTCCGGAGCCGTGACCTACTTCGACCGCACGATGGGGCTGCCGGCGGTTTCGGTGACCAAAATACTCCGCCACCGCGAGGACGTTTATCTCAGTTCCGGCAACGGCCTTTTCCGGCTCAAGGCGGTGGCGCCGCCCGCAGTGCCGCGGTGGGAGCAGGTGGCTGGGATCACCGGCGAGATGTTTGATCTGCTTGAGCATGACGGCGACCTCTTTGCCGCCGTCGAAGGGCGGGTGCTGCGGCTGGCCGCGGAAGAAGATCCGGAAACGGTCTGGCGTGATCACGGACTGGTGCGTGTTCTGTATCCATCAGAACAGGACGCGGATCGAATCCTCGTCGGCGGCCGGATCGGACTGGGGCTGGTGTACCGGGAGGATGGCGAGTGGAGGGCGGGCCCGGTGGTGCCCGGGCTGGAGGACGACTATGTCCAGTCGATCGTCGAAACGGAGGACGGCTCCGTCTGGCTGGGGACGGTTTTCTCGGGGTTGATCCGGCTGCGAAGCGTCGGGGAAGGAGACGCATGGGCAACCGAGGCGGAGATCGAGCGGATTGGTCCCGAGCAGGGTTTGCCGACTCGCGAGCATCTTCTCGTGGAAGTGGAAGACGGCCTGCTGCTGGTCAACACTCCGAGCGGCCGGTTTTTTTGGGATGCGGAAAGCGCAACCATTCAACCGCGGGAGACTCTGCCGCAACGACCGCCGCTGCCAGGCTGGCTCTGGGATGTGATGGTCGAGGACGATCTCGGACGGCGTTGGGCAACGGTCTTTCCCGAAGGAGGCGAAGAGGATGACTTTTTAACCTATGCAGGCCTCCAAATCCCCGGTGAAGACGGAGAGGAACCGAGCTGGAATTGGATCCCCCCCGGGCTTTTCGAGCCCATCGGAGGCTCTCTCTACAAACTCATTGAATTTCGTGAACCCAAAGTGCTCTGGGTGGGTGGTTGGAGTGGTTTGATGCGGTGGGAGGTGAGCCGGGCGCCTCTCGGAGTGGAGCCTCGCCAACCCGTCGTGCTGGTCCGGAGGGTGGTCTATGCCGGGGGCGACGTGCTCCATGCCGGGGCCGGCACTCCGCAAGCGTGGGAGCAGGCCCATTCGCGGCGAGCGCTGCGTTTTGAATTTGCCGCCCCGGTCATGACCCCGGGTGTCGAAGTGCGTTACCGAACGCGGCTGGAAGGGTTCGAGGATGAATGGACGGATTGGTCGCACGAGGCGACCCGCTCCTTCACCAATCTCGGCGGGGGGCGGTACCGGTTTATGGTCGAAGCGAAGACCGAGTTGGGCACGTCGATGCAGCCGGCGATGGTGGATTTCCGGGTCCATCCGCCGTGGTATTTGAGCGGGCCGGCCGCAGTGGGTTATGTGGCCTTTCTCGGATTGGTGGTCTGGGGCAGTGTGCGCTGGCGTTTGTCGGCGAGTCGGCGGGAGAACCTGCGGCTGGAAGGCATGGTCGCGGCCCGCACGAGCGAACTGACCAAGAGCGAGGAAAACCTGCGCGAGGCGAGGGATGCGGCCGAACAGGCCAACCGCGCCAAGAGCCGTTTTCTCGCCAACATGAGCCATGAGCTGCGCACGCCACTCAACAGCATCATCGGCTATGCGCAGATCCTGGACCGGGATCCCGGACTCGATGAGCGCAACCGCCATCGGGTGGCGACGCTGCGCTCCAGCAGCCATCACCTCCTCAACCTGATCAATGAAGTGCTCGACCTCTCCCGCATCGAAGCCGGCCGGATCGAGGTTCACGCCGCGCCGGCGGACCTGCGCAGCCTGGTCGGCAACCTCGCCGCGGCCTTCCGCCCCCGGGCCGAGGAAAAAAGCCTCGACCTGCGGGTGGCGGTGGCTCCGGAGGTGCCAAAACGGCTCCTGTTGGATGCGCAAAAGATCGAGCAGATCCTCTTCAATCTTCTCGGCAACGCGGTTAAATTCACCCAAACGGGCGGGGTTGCGCTGGAGGTTTCGATCGACCGGGATGGTCTGCTTTGTATCCTCGTATCCGATACGGGTCCGGGAATTCCTGAGACCGAGCGAGCTGCGATCTTCGAACCCTTTCACCAAGTGGGGGCGGGCCGTGGGGCGGAGCCGGGCACGGGGCTGGGGCTGGCGATTTCAAGCCGCCTCGCCGCAGCCTTGGGCGGGCGCCTGAGCTGCGAAAGCGGGCCGGACCGGGGCAGCCGCTTCTTCCTCCGGCTGCCCGCGAAGGTTGCTCCCGTGGAAAGAGCGACCAAGGTGACTTTGTCAGGTGTAGCCGGATACGAAGGACCGCGCCGCCGTATCCTCGTGGTCGATGACCTGCCGGAAAACCGGGCTGTGGTGCGTGAACTGCTCGAGCCGCTCGATTTCACGGTGGCAGAGGCCGCCGGCGGGGAGGAAGCGCTGGCTGCGCTGACCGCATCTCCGGCCGATCTGGTGTTGCTCGACCTGCGGATGACCCCGGTCGACGGGGCGGAAGTTCTGCGCCGCCTTCGTCAACTGCCCCGGGGGCAAACCCTGCCTGTCGTGGCTTACTCCGCCAGTGCGATTGGCTTTACCCGAGCGGATGCGCTCGCGCTCGGCTTCGATGGCTGGGTGGCCAAGCCGGTGGTCCTGGAAGACCTGCTTGAAACCCTGGGGGTACTGCTTGCACTGGCTTGGACCAGAAAGACCGGTGAACCGCCGCCTGAGGAAACCGCTTCCGCCCCCCGCTTTTCATCCGTCCAGCTTCAACGCCTGCGGGCCCTCGCCCACCGCGGGGAGCCGGTCGGGCTGAAAAACGAACTCGAGCGGATCGCCCGCGAGGATCCCGCGACCCGGTCTTTGGTTGAGCCGCTTCTGGTGCTCGTGGCCCGGTTTCGCCTCGGCGAGGTGAGCCGTATCCTCGATGCTGCCGAGCCAGCCGATCCCTCCACGTCATGATCGGCCCCGCCACCATCCTCGTTATCGACGATGTCCCGGAAAATCTGGCCGTCGTCTTCGACGTGCTCAACCAAGCCAATTTCGAAGTGCTGGTGGTGGAGAGTGGGGCGGTGGCGCTGGAACGGATGGAGGTGCTGCGGCCCGACCTCATCCTCCTGGATGTGCGCATGCCCGATCTGGATGGACTCGAAGTTTGCCGTCGGCTGCACGCCGATCCGAAAACCGCCGCCATTCCGGTGATCATGATGACGGCGCTCAACGATACCACGGATACGGTGGCGGGCTTTGAGGCGGGTGCGGTGGACTACCTCCGCAAGCCGGTTGCCCCGGAGGAAGTTCTGGTCCGGGTGAACACGCACCTGCAGATGCGGATGCTGCGCAAGACGCTGGAGCAACGAAATCAGGCGCTTTCACGCGAGGTTCGTCGTCGGCGCGAGGCGGAGCGCCAACTTGAACAGTCGTTGGAACAGGCGGTCCTGGTGGTGGCGGGCAATGGTACGGTTCAGTTTGCCACCCGCCGGGCCTGGGACCTGCTGGAGCAGTATTTTGCAGACTGGGACGGCACGGGATTACCATCGGACTTGGGAGGGTGGATCGGCGAACGGGCGGAACCGATGATTCGCTTTCCCCGGCCCAAGGGCAGCCTGGTGGCGCGGCTTTTCACCGATCCCGGGAATACCTCGGCCAATTGTATGGTCACCTTGGAGGAGCACTTGGTCATGATTTCTCCCGAGCCTCTGCAACAGCTCGGCCTCACGCCGCGGGAGGCGGAAGTGCTCTATTGGCTGGCCCAAGGTAAAACCAGCCCGGAGATCGCTGTTATCCTCCGGACCGCTCTCAACACGGTCAAGAAACACGCCCACAATATTTACGCCAAGTTGGGGGTGGACAACCGCACGGCCGCGGCCGCCCGGGCCTTCGAAGTAATCGGGCCGCAGGGCGAGCAGCAGAGCGAGTGACGAATCAATCTACCCGCCCCGGGAGTACCCTGTTGGCATCTTCGTGTATGTATGGAAAAGATACAATGGAGGCGCCTCTGGGGGGTCGAGAGCCGCTGGCATCCCTCCGGGATGCGTTCCGTGGGGCGGGGTGTGCATCCGGTGGTGTCGCGGTGCTCAACCACCGGCTACACGCTGGCACCCCTCCGGGGTGCGTCCTTGGGGATGGGATGTGATCCGGTGGAGTCGCGTTGCTCAACCACCGGCTACAGGCTGGCACCCCTCCGGGGTGCGTCCTTGGGGATGGGACGTGATCCGGTGGTGTCGCGTTGCTCAACCACCGGCTACAGGCTGGCACCCCTCCGGGGTGCGGGGGGCATGGGCGTGAGAAGTGTGGTGCGAATCCCTCCGGGATGCCGGAGTCACATGCGTGGGATGCGCGGTGGGTGTCCTCGGCTGAAATTCCTCCGGGATGCGGAAGTCCCAGGCGTTGGAGGCAGGGCCGCATTTCTCGGGGAAGCGGGGGACAATCGGATTGTCGGATTGGAGCTCGGTAGACATCCGATCACGGGTGGGTGCGATCGAATTCGCCGATCATTTGTGTTGCACGATGCCGGAGGCATCACAGCGTGTAGCCGGTGGTTGAGCGCAGCGACACCACCGGAAATTGGAATGCCCATACGTCCGCACCCCGGCAGGGGTGCCAGCACCCAACCCATGCCTTCCACCCACACCTCGCTTCTGTACCATGTGGTGTATGCCACGAAAAATCGCGAACCGGTCATTGCTCCCGTTTGGCGGGGACGGCTGTACGACTATCTCGGTGGAGCCGTGCGGGGATTGGGCGGGGTGTCACAAGGCATAGGCGGCATGGCGGATCACGTGCATATGCTCATCGGGCTCAAACCCACCCATTCTCTGGCGGGCGTGGTGCGCGAGGTGAAAAAGGCATCGTCGCTCTGGATAGCGGAGTCCCAGTCGATACCTTCCTTTCGCTGGCAGGAGGGGTATGGAGCCTTTACGGTCAGCGCTTCTGCAATGGCCGTGGTTCAGGATTATATCGTCCGGCAAGAGGAGCACCATCGCCACCGCACCTTCCGGGAGGAATACGTCCTCCTGTTGCAGAAGGCGGGAATCGAATTTGACGAGCGTTATCTCGTGTAGCGATGACCCCGGAGAAGGCGTGCTGGCACCCCTCCGGGGTGCGTGCCTGGAGTGGGGGACGTGATCCGGTGGTGTCGCTGCGCTCAACCACCGGCTACAGGCTGGCACCCCTCCGGG
>REEB01000184.1 GCA_007695295.1 Puniceicoccaceae bacterium | reverse complement strand
GGCTGGCCCGGAAGCGGTTGTTCCGTGAGGCGGAAGAGACCACTGGTGGTGGCTGTATAGATCCGCCCTTGGTGGCGCACCACGGCCGTGCCCGGCCCGGGCAGGCCGGAGTACTCGTTGTAATAGACCACCGGCCCGGGGTACTCCAGCCGCGTGATGCCTTTGTCCTGGACCAGCCAGAGCCCTCCCGCGGGATCCGGCACAATCCGGTGCACCGAATCTTCGGGCAGCCCTTCCCGGGTGGTGAAGTGGGCGCGCAAATGACCCTCTTCATCGATGATGTACAGCCCTGAGCGCACCGTGCCCAAGGCAAGCAGGCCGTGCTCCGGAAGGACAGCCAAACTGACGAACTCCGGCTCCTCTCCTGCATCATCCCGCAGATCCAGGGGAAGGGGGCGAAAGGTTTCGCCATCGAACCACCCCACCTCGTTGTTCACATTGACTTGGGCGATCCGGCCGTCTCCGAAATTCCGCGCCGACCGCAGCGCGATCCACTCCTCGGGCGGGGGTGGCAGGGAGATGAATTGCTCCTCCCCGGGATCGAGACGCAGGAGGGAGTTGTCGTAAAGTGAGACATAGAGGCTGCCGCGGAGGACAAACGCCCCACCGACGCCGGCTTCGAAGGTCCAGCCCCGGACGCGTTCTTTCCCGTCGATCATGGCCAGGTTGTGTTCGGACTGCACCAGGACCGCGTCTTCGCTGCGCTGCATCTGGGTCCAGAACCGCTGGCCACGGATGGTCTCGGGAGCTTCTGAAAGCAGGTCGCGGAAGCGGGGGATGCCGAGGTCATCGGGCTCGACGATGCCGATTGCGTCGCTCCCCGCCACCCAGAGGCGATTACCATCGACCAGCATGTCCCCAACCATATTCGCCCCCGCAAATCCCAGGGGCTGCCAGCGGACGCCGTCATACTCAAATAAGCCGCTGGAGTTGGCCAAATAGACCAACCCGAGATCGCTGATGGCCAGATTACGGTTGTCCGCCGAGCCACCGTAATCGCGCCCCCGGAAATGCTCCACCGGAGGGAGACCGGTTTCGATCGGGATGGCCCAGCCGAGCGCGGCGGGCAGGAGGAGCACGCCCAAGAGCAGCCGGGTGCGCGGGTGAGGTCGGGGTGGCTTCATGGGGTGGGCTAATCCACGCAGAGGGCTGGCGTCCGTGGCGGAGGCCCTGGGCTCCGAAAGAGATGATTCATGGGTAGTTTTATCGGCCGCAATGGCGGGAACATTTACCCCAACTGCGCTGCACGACCCTTGGTGCCAATTGACAGTGCAACGAATTGCACCGCGGGGCATTCAACTTGCGGGGTTGTTGCGCAGAATATACTCAATAAAAATCATTTAATAAGTTATTATATGCCCTATATTAACCTATTTCCCACTCAAGGCTGGCCCGGACGGCCCTAGCCGAGTCCACACGGAAGAGCGGATGGAAGGGCGTTTTTACGGGATTTTTAAGGCATTTTGCCGGTCAGCTGCTCCAGCGTCTGGAGCTGTTCGCGCTTGCGGTTCCGTTCGGAGGCCGGGGCTTGGAGAAGCGCTCCGGCCAAGTGGCGCCAGCCCTTGAGGAATCGCCGAAGACTTGCTCGAAGATCTCGGTGTTGGCGGTTTGGGACTCCTCGATCCACTCCGGCCGGAGGGGGGCGCTGTCGTTGCAGGATGCCCATGACATTGCTGATGCAGGAGGCGATGGTGTCGCCAGTCGCGGCCGAAGCTGGCCCCGTCGATGATGGCGCTGGTTGGGGTCGCCGGCATCGAAGCGCAGAGGGCTGCGACGACGGGAAGGAAATCGATGCTGTTGCCGGAGAAGCAGCGGCGGCTGCGGGGTTTCCAGCGCCACATGGGCCAAGTCCTGACGAGCATGGTCTGGATGACAGTGCAACCATCCGCCTCAGGCAAAAAGGCGCCGGCTCCGCCGGCGCCAACTTGCTTCGGGCTCAGCCGGGATCGAAGTCCATGAAGGACACGATCCGGCCGTGTTTTTCGCGGATGTCGCGGTAGTTCCAGGCTTCCACCGGGGCGCCGAGGGCATCGCCGATGGCGCCGCCGCTGAGGCAGCCATAGATGCGATCCGAGAGGGAGACCGCGGTCACTCCGCGCTCCACCACTTGCGCACCCGCTCCCGGCTCGCCCGGCAGTCCTCACGCGGATCGTGGTCCTCGGGCTCATGCTCGATGCAGACGGGGCCTTTGAAGTCGATTGTCTTCAACGCCCGGATGCAATCCTCGATCCCGACCACCCCGTCGCCGAGCGCACAAGTCTCGTGGCCGGAGTCGGCCAGGCGGGGCGAGCCCGCGACGATCTTCGGTTCATGGATGTCCTTGAGGTGGACTCCCACGAGGAGATCGGAAAGTTCTCCGATGGCCTTGGCGGCCGGGTATCCTTGGGTGCCGAACCAGCCGGTGTCCAGGGCCACGCCGATGCGGCCGCCGGCGGGATCGCCGACCCGCGCGCGCATTTCCGAGGCGGTTTTCTCGGGGTGGTTTTCCAAGCCAAGAATCAGGTCGTATTCATTGAGCAGCGACACGACCTCCTTGCGGTGGGAAACAACCGCACCGGCGCCGCCGCCGAGGACTTCGGCGCCGATGGCTTTGCCCAACCGGCAGGCCCGGCGGAATTCCTCCGGGGTGTTGCCGAAGCCGCCGGCCAAAGTCGGCACGGTCATGGAGCGCTCCGCCAACAGTTCCCTGGCGGTCTCGATTTGCCGCTCCGTCGCCCAGGCCCAGCCGAGGTGGCCGGTCCAAAGATCAATGGCGTCGAAGCCGAGTTCACGGACTTCGTCGAGCAGGGCGGCGAAGCGCTCGCGGAAGGTGGCTTCCGGGCGGAAGTGGTTGACCGCGGCGGCATCGCCTTCGCCCCAGCCTTGGGTCATGGTGTAGCCGACCTCGCGGGCGACAAAGTTCGCCGACATGAAAGAGATTTTTGGCATCATCGCCGACCGAGCATGGGTTGCGCTGGTGCGGTGGCAAGGATGACAGCTGCGGGGAGGAAAAGGTGGTGCGGGTAGACGGAATCGAACCGACGTAGCCAGCTTGGAAGGCTGGAGTTTTACCACTAAACTATACCCGCGGGCAACGGAGCTCGGCGAGCCCACTGAATGGTTCGGAATTGACCCAGGCTGGTCCGGGGGTCAAGCGAAACCCTCCGCCATGTCCGCCCCCGACCGCACTCCGCCGCCACCGCTCCCGGGTCCCGGTGAGGCCATCACCAGCCTCCAGAATCCCCGTGTCAAGGCACTGGTGAAGCTGCGCGACCGCCGTCCGCGGGATGAGGCCGGGCTCTTTCTGGTCGAAGGCTACCGGGCGATCCGGCGGGCGCTTGACCGGGGGTTCCGGTTCAGGGAAATCTTCTTTTGCCCGGAGTGGTTTCAGGGGGCGAACGAGCCCGCGCTGCTGCGGGAGGCCGCGGGCACCGGGGCGCTCCTGGTCCGGCTCGGCCGGGAGGCGTTTGCCAAGGCCGCCTACCGTGACCGGCCCGAGGGACTGCTGGCCGTCGCCTCCCAGTGGTCGACGGCTCTGGAGGAGCTTCCGCTGAGGGAGCCGCCCTTTTTGCTCGTGGCCGAGGCGATCGAGAAACCGGGCAACCTCGGCACCCTCCTGCGCAGCGCGGATGCGGCCGGAGTCGATGGCGTCGTCCTCTGCGATCCGGTCACCGACCTCTTCAACCCCAATGTGGTCCGTTCCTCCACCGGGGTGCTCTTTTCCATGCCGGTGGCGCGGGCCTCGACGGCGGAGGCGATCGCATTCCTGAAGGTGCGTGGTATCCGGATGGTGGCGACAACGCCGGCCGCGGAGACGCTTTACACCGCCGCCGACCTGACCGGTCCGGTCGCCTTGGTGATGGGGAGCGAGCAGCATGGCCTCGGCGCCGGGTGGCTGGAGGCGGCCGACCTGCGGGTGCGCATCCCCATGGCCGGCCAAGCCGACTCGCTCAACGTGGCCATGGCGACCCTGCTGACGGTTTTTGAAGTCGTACGCCAGCGCGGAGGTTGAAGCGGCCCGGGGGCCGTGGGCGCGGGAGCCCGCCGGGCCCGCCTAGAATTTCAGGTCGAGCAGGCGCTTGGCTTCGAAGCGGGTTTGCTCGTCGGTGCCGGGGGTTTCGTCGGGCCGGAGCAACTCGCGGCGCAGCCAGTCGAGGGCGGCGTTGACGGCGCGTTCCTTGACCAGCATCCGTGAGCCGGGGTAGTTGAGTTTGCGGCACCAGATGCCGCGGGGAGAGTGCAGGCCAAGGTAGATCGTGCCGACGGGATTCTCCTTGGTGCCGCCGCAGGGGCCGGCGAACCCGGTGATGCTGAGGCCGAAATCCGCGCCAAGGCGCTCCGCCACCCCAGTGGCCATGGCGACGGCGGTTTCCGCGCTGACCGCCCCATGCTGCTTGAGCATGCACTCCGGCACATCAAGCATCAGCACCTTGGCGTTGTTGCTGTAGCAGACCACGCCGCCAGCGAAGAACTTGGATGCTCCCGGCACGTTGGTGAAGCAGTTGGAAAGCAGGCCTCCGGTGCAGGATTCCGCGACCGCCAGTTCATATTCCCCGGTCCGCAGCAGATCGCAGACGATTTTGACCAGGCAATCCTCGCCGAAGGTGAGAAAATCGTCGCCGAGCAGATCGCGGCAGCGGTCCGCCACGCGCTGAAGTTCATCGGGTCCATAGGCGCCATCCGGACTGGAGAGGCGGCAGTCCACCTGGCCATGGTGCGCGCAGTAGGCCACCCCGAGGCCGGGATAGTCCGCGAACACCGGGGAAAGCAGGGCCTGGACGGCGGACTCCCCGATGCCGACGGTGCGGATCTGCAGGTAGGCTTGTTCCTCGCCGAGGATGCCACGTAGTTCCATCAGGGGCAGGACCTGGCCTTCGAACATGGGATGCAGCTCCCCGGGAGGGCCGGGAAGAAGAAAGAGCAGCTTGCCGTCCCGCTCCAGGAGCAGGCCGGGGGCGGTGCCGTTTGCGTTCGGCAGGACGGTCGCTTCCCGGGGGCGGAGGGCTTGCTGGAGGTTGTTATCCGGCATTTCCCGGCCCATGCGCTGGAAGCGGTTGCGGATGGCCTGTTCGATCTGCGGGTCGTGGATCTCCTCCAGACCGAGGGCGCCAAAAATGGCGGGGCGGGTGAGATCGTCGGTGGTCGGCCCGAGACCGCCGGTGACAAGAACCACATCGGACCGGGTCCAGGCCTTGAGGAAGGCATCGGCGATGACGTTGCGGTCATCCGGCAGCACGCAACTGCGGGCGAGCACGAGTCCGCGCCGGGCGAGCGAGGCGCCGATGGTGGTGAGGTGGCGGTTGGCGGTCAGCCCGAGGAGCAGTTCCTCGCCGATGGTCAGGAGTTCAACGCGTTTAAGGGATTGCATGCGACAAGGCTGGGCAGTTGGAGTAGACACTGATGGGGAGGTGGCGGGGGATCATTAGACCTGTTTGTCCCTTTAGTCTAGCCGCAGAGAGTAAAAATGCCAGCGCCCGAGCCCGCGAATCTCAAGGAAAAGGTCCGCCGCCTGCCCCACGGGCCGGGCGTGTACCTGATGAAGGACCGCCTCGGCCGGATCCTCTACGTCGGCAAGGCCAAGGACCTGAAAAAGCGCGTTTCGAGCTACTTCCAGCCGTCCCGCGGGCAAACCCTTCACCCCAAGATCCGGGCCCTCGTGGGTGCGATTCACGATTTCGACGTCCTCGAAGTCAAATCCGAGCCGGAAGCCCTGCTCCTGGAAAGCCGCCTCATCAAGGAGTGGAAACCGAAGTACAACACGGATTTCACCGACGACAAACGCTTCCCGATGGTCCGGCTGGATGAGAACTCGCCGATCCCCCGCTTCCAGATCGTGCGTTTCCGCAAGGACGACCGGGCCCGCTACTTCGGCCCCTTTCCCCATGCCGGCCTCCTCCGCCAAACGCTTTCCGAGCTGCGGCGGCGTTTCGGTGTCTGCCTGGCCGATGCCGCTCCGGTGGAGATCCGGTCCGGCGTGTATCGACTTTATGATGACGTCCGCTCGGAGATCTACGGCTTCGCCAACGAACTGACGCCCGGCGAGTACCGGGCCCGGCTGGAATCCGCGGTGGTTTTCCTGGAAGGCAAAAGCCGGGAAACGCTGCGCGAGCTGGAGGCGGAGATGGCCGCGGCGGCGGAGCGTGAGGAGTTCGAGCGGGCCGCGGCGCTGCGGGATCTGGTCTTCGCCCTCCGCAAGACCCTGACCCGGACACGGAAGTTCGTGCGGGACCCGATGGTGGCGGGCTCTCCCCGTGAGGCGGTGCTGCGGCTCGGGGAGGCACTCGGCCTGGAGCGGCCCCCGGAGGCGATCGAGTGTTTCGACATCTCGCACATCTCCGGCAGTTTCGTGGTGGCTTCGATGGTGCGGTTTGCCGGCGGCGCGCCCGACAAGGCGAACTACCGGCGCTACAAAATCCGGACCTTCATCGGCAACGACGATTACCGGGCCATGACCGAAGTGGTCGGCCGGCGTTACCGTCGCCTGGCCGCGGAGGACCGTCCCTTCCCCGACCTCGTGGTGATCGACGGAGGGGCGGGGCAGGTGGCGGCCGCCCTGAAGGCGTTTCTCGCCCAGGATCTTCAGCCTCCGCCGCTCATCGGACTGGCCAAACGCCGGGAGACGATCCTTTTTTCGGACGGGCGGCCCGATCTCAACCTGCCCGCCCATGACCCCGCCCTGCGATTGCTGCAGCGCCTCCGCGACGAAGCCCACCGCTTCGCCAATACCTTCAATGCCGACCTCCGCAGCCGCCGCATCCGTGAGTCGGTTTTGGATGATTTTCCCGGGCTTGGTCCGGTGCGGCGCCGGCTGCTGCTGGAGCATTTCGGCTCCATCGAGCGGCTGCGGGCGGCCTCCCGGACCGCCTTGGCCGAAGTGCCCGGCCTGGGCCCGAAGACGGCCGCCCGACTGCACGCCTTCCTCCGCCGCGAGCCGGAAAGCACCGCGTAAGCAACGGCGGGTTTGCGGGTCCGCCGCCCGGCCCTGCGGGGAGCTTGTCGGTGCGCCTCAGTCCGGTTGGGAGCGGTGGCGTGACGGCGATTTCCCGAAGCGCCTTTGAAAGGAGCCGGCGAGGTGTTGACTGCTGCTGAAGCCGAGGTCGTGGGCGATGTCCGTCACGGAGCGGTCCGAGGTTTGCAGGGCCTCGGCCGCCCGGTCGAGGCGAAGGTTGCGGAGGTAGCGGTGGGGCGGGGCGCCGAACTCGGCTTTGAAGACGCAAATCAAGTGGGGGATGGAAACGCCGGCGAGGGCGGCCAGCTCATCGAGTTTCCAAGGGTGCCCGGGGCGGCTTTCGAACAACTCGCGCACGCGCAGAGCGGCCGGATGGGCGGAAAGGGCCGGCTCGGGTGGGGGACGGGTGCGGAGCAGGCGCTGGATTTCCAGACAGAGCGCCTGCAGTTGCAGGTCGATGCCGTACGGGCGGTCCTCGCGCGCCAGGACCAGCTCGCGCACCAGTGCTTTGAGCGGTCCTTCCAGCGGAGTGCCGCCTGCCGCCGCACTGGTGGAGGCCGGCCAGGAGCGGGGATCGACCGGCGCCTTGGACGTCAACAGCCGTTCGGGCCGGAAGACGGCATAATAAAAGTGGGCCTGCGGCGAAAGAAACCGCAGCAGCTGGTGCCGGGAGCCCGGTCCGACGAGGTAGTAGCCGCCGGTCCCGATGCGCTGCTTGAGGCGGCCGAATCGCCACTCGGTTTCGCCTGCGGCCTGGTAGTAAAGCTCCCAGCCGGGATGGGCGTGGTCGGCGATTTTCCAGCGGCCGGGCGTCCACAACTCCCCCGCCTCGAGCAAGGCGCCGCCCGGCAGGTCGCCGGCCGCGACATGGAATCCCGCCAGCCGTCCTTTGGGTCGGATGAAGCGCATCTTCGGATCGTCAGCATTTTTTATACAAACATCCCAACCTGCTGCACGCCTTATTTCATGGATTCTGATAGGGTCGTTGTATCCAAACCCTTATGACTGCAAAACCCCTTCGTCTTGCCTTCATCGGCGCGGGCGGCATCACCTCCGCGCACAGTCCCTCCTTTAAGAATCACCCCGGCCTGCTCAAGTTGGTCGTGGTGGCCGACGCCTCCGCGGGCGCGGCGCGCAAGCTGGCGGAGCCTTTCGGTGCCGCCGCCTATGACGACGCGGAGCGCATGCTCGGGGAGCGCGCCGGCGAACTGGACGGGGTCATCATCACCACCCCGCACTTCCTGCACCATCCGCAGGCCGCGGCGGCGCTGCGGCGGGGCCTGCCGGTGCTGGTGGAAAAGCCGGCCACCTGCACGGTGGCGGAGCTGGATGCGCTCATGGCCCTGGAAAAGCAGCACGGGGCGTTTGTGCAGGCCGGCCAGATGCAGCGCTTCGGCGGCTCGGAGCGGTGGATCAAACGCTGGCTGCACTCGGAGGAGTTCGGCGAAGCACGGCTCTTCAACGTCGACATCTACCAGAACATCGAGGGCTACGTCTCCAACAAGCCGGAGGCCTGGATCCTCGACAAGGCCAAGGCCGGGGGCGGGGTGGTGATCTCAGTGGCGGTTCATATCCTCGACCTGCTGCGCTTCTGGCTGGAGGACGACTTTGTCGAAGTCTACGCCCGCGGGCGTTTCGATCCGCCCTTCAAAAACGGGGCCGAGTCGATGGCGGCGGTCACCCTCTCCACCCGCAAGGGCGTGGTCGGCACCCTCAACGCCAGCTACACCGCCGCCCGCTGCCCCTACTCGCAGCGGACACTGCTTTTCGGCACCCACGGCACGCTCGCCCAGCACATGGACAAACTCGGCGGCGGCTACGCCGGTTCGTACTACCTCAGCACCGATGGCGGCCAACCTTCGCCCGAGTGGAAGATGATGTACTCGGGCTGGCAACCGGTCGACGAACGCTTCAAGAGCGAACCCCTGGAGGAGGAGTGGCCGGGCGAAGGCAGTTTCGAGCGGCAGTTGCTCGCCTTTGCCGAGGGCATCCGCCGGGGCCGGGCGTTGGAAAACAGCCTTGCCCGCAACCGCAACACCATCGCCGTCATCGAGGCGATCGAGACCAGCCTCGCCGGCGGCCGGCCTGTATCCGTGGCCTGAGGACGCCAGCCCGCCCCGATGCAGACCGTTCCCGCCGAACCGACTCCCGGCTGCGCCCCTTTTGCCTTCGACGGATGCGAAGCCGGCCGCTGCGTGCTTGACCCCGGGGGGGCGGGCCTTCGTCCGGTCCCCGAGCATCCGCCGGACCGGCCTGACATCCGCCGTTAGTTCCCTTTCGTGCCTCAAACCTTCAACCCCGTCATCCCATGGCCAAATTCAAAATCTCCCTCAACATGGAATACTGCCGCTCGGCGGACAAGGACTTCGCCGCCGGAGTCAAAATCGCCGCCGACCTCGGCTACCGCTACGTCGAGCCGATGGTTCACACCGGCTGGGGCCTGCTCTCCGAAGTCGGTTACTTCCACTCCTTCTCGATGGAGGAGGATCCGCTCCTGATGAAGGAAATCTGCGACCACCACGGCATCCGCGTCTCCAGCCTCTCCGCCCACTCGCCGCTCATGAAACCCGAGGCGGCGGTGGCCCGCCTGACCCGGGCCGCCGTGCTCGCACACTTTGTCGGATGCGACTGCCTCAACTCCGACGAAATGCTCAAGCCCGACTGGATGGATGACGGCTTCGCCCATGAAGCCATGCGCTACACTCTCACCCGCATTGCCCAGGTCTGCGCCCGCCACCGCAAGTTTCTCTGCATCGAGCCGCACGGGATCTACACCAAAACCACGGACGGACTGCTGAAGATCGTCAAACTCGTCGATTCCCCTTGGATCCAGGTCAACTGGGACACCGGCAACAGCTACTTGGCCGGGGTGGAGGATCCCTATGAGGGGCTGGAGAAAGTCCGCGACCACGTTTACCACATCCACGCCAAGGACATCTCCACGCAGCACAGCGCGGCCGAGCGCGGCAAGGTCACCGGCACCCCGGTGGGCTGCGCCTGCGGCGAAGGCGTGGTCGACTGGGAGCGGGTCGCGAAGATCATGGAGCCGGTCGACCGCGAGATTTTCCTCAGCGTCGAGTGCGGCACGATCGAGCAAGCCGGGCGCAGCCTCGCCTTTTTGGAAAAGGCCATGGCGCCTTGGTTGGTTAAAGCCTGAGGCTGGCGCCGGCGCGAAACTGCGCCACCGGATGGCGGCCGGGCCGTCGCGTCCAGGCGTTCGGCAGGTAGCGGCATGGGCCGGGGTTGCGGACGAGCCGCGGGGTTTTTTTCAAGACCTCGGGCTCGGGTTCGCGGCTGCCGCGACCACCCGCCCGGACAAAAAAAACGGAACCGGGCGGTTCCGTTCATCTGCGGGGAAGTGGTGCTCAGGAGGGGACTCGAACCCCTACACCTTTCGGCATACGCCCCTCAAGCGTACGTGTCTACCAATTCCACCACCTGAGCAGGAGGCTAAAACCGGGATTTCGACCACAGGCCCGAATCCATGTCAAGCCCCCCGGAACAATCCCGCTTCGGAAAATCGCTTGCCACTCCTTCAAAAGAGCCAAAAGTGGCACGACCCGACAAACTTTCGGCGCACTTAATATAATTGAACCAGGCCACGGCGGCTCCCGCCCGTCTCCGTTTCCGCTCATCGTTCCCCGCATTATGGACGAATCCACCGGCACTCCTCCCGAGAAAAAGCCGTTCAACAAGATCGATCTCTCGGCCCTCTCTGATTTCACATTTGGAACCCAATGGAGCGGTTCCGACTCCGATGAGGGTTCTCCGTCATCCGCGCGGCGGGAGGACCGCGGGCGCGGCGAGCGGGGCCGGGGCGAGAACCGCGCCGGCGGCCGCAGCGGCGGTCCCGTCCGGCGGGATCGCAGGCCGGAGCGTCCGCAGCGGTCGCAGGCCCCCGGTGGCCAAGCCGGAGAAGGCGGCCCGGGAGGCGACCGGCGTTTTCCGCGCCGCGAGGGTGAGCGCGGGCACCGCCCGCGGATGCAGGACCACCGGCCCTACGAAAGTCCGCACTTTGACCTCGCCTTTTACCCCGAGGAGCATGGTTTCGGCGCCCTCATCAAGGCGATGCGGGCGAGTTGCCTGACCTACGAACTCTTCGAGATCGCCAAGCTCATCCTGGAGAAGCCGGACCGCTATATCGTGGCCGTGCATCGCCGTGCGGCGGCGGAAGGCGAGGAAAAACGCCTGCTCCATATCGCGGTGCCGGACAACCTGCCTTTCCCGACCGAAGAGGAAGCCATCAATCACGTGGTCGCGCACCACCTGGGGTCGTTTTTCAAGACCGAGACGGTGGAGGTGGATCCGCCGAAGGGAAGCTTCCCGATCATCTGCCGCTGTCCGCACACCGGCGTATTGCTCGGCCCGCCGAACTTCCATCGCTTCCCGCAGATCGTGCAGCAGCACCACGCCGCCCGGGTCGCCCATATCCCCTTCGACCGCTACCGGAACTCGCTGGAAAACATTCGTGATGAAGCGGTCGTGCAGGAGTGGCTGGCCGGGATGAAGACCACCACCCGCTACACCTACTTGGGCGGTGCGGGCAAGCCCCGGGCCGCTGGCAAAGCCAAGCCGGCGGACGCCCCGGAGAGCCCCGCTGCCGTTGAATCTGAGACCACATCCGAGAGCCGGAATCCCGCCGACGCCCCTGCGGCCAGCCCGGTCGAAGCCACCGCAGCCGCGGAAACCATTCCTCCCGCCGATGTCTCGGCCGCAGAGAGCGGCGCGGAAGGCGGCTCCGGGCCAGCCGCGGAAGAAGCGTCCTTGGAACCGTCTCCCGTCGAGGAAACTCCCGCCACGGAACCTGTCTCCGCGGAGGCTCCAGCCGAGCCGCCCTCCGAGCCGCCCGCCGGGCCGGCTGCCGCCGGCGGGGAGGATGCCACGGAGGCCGTCCCCCATTTCGACAGTCGAGAAGAGGCCATCGCCCACCTGCTGCGGGTGGCGCGGAACCGCGTCCTCCGCCAGGCCGACTACCTGCGTGTCCACGGCAAGACCGTGGAGGACTATCCCGATACGGAAATCCACCGCGCCGTCCACGGCGCCCTCGAGCGGCAGCGTCGTTTCCCCATGGATACGGCCAATGCCCTCCGCGGCCGCCTTCGCCGCGAGCACTTCCACATCTTCAAGCGCGGCCAGAAGGGCATCACCTACGTGTGTTCGGTGAAACGCCGCCAGCGGACTCCCGGGCAGGTTTTCGCGGACTCCATCCAGCGCTTGATCGACTTCATCGAGGCCAATCCGATGATCGAGCACAAGGAACTGCCCGCCCGCTTTCTCGACCTCGAGCCGGAGATGGTTGCGGCCGCCGCCCAGCCGCCGGCCGCCGGGGAAGATGCCGCCCTTGCCGAACCCCGCGAGCGTATCCGAAAAGTGATGACGGATTTGCGATGGCTGATCAGCGAGGGCTACGTGACCGCCTTTGCCCACGGCGGCGCGCTTCACGCCGCTCCCGCCGCCCAGCCCCGGCCCGAGCCGCCGGCCCGGCCGGCCGCTCCGCCGGCCGAGGCCAAACCCGAAGCGGAAACCGCCGAGGACAAGCAGGCGCCCGCGTCCACCGGAGGCGCTCCTCCCGCACCCGCCGGGGATGACCCTCCCGCGCCCGCGGATGCACCGCCGGCAGCGGATGCCGCGGCCGCTCCCGAAGCACCGTCCGAAGAACCGCCGTCACAACAGCACCCGTCCTCCGCGGAAACATCGGCCGCCCGCCCGGATGCCACCGAAAATTTTGGTGAGGACCCCGCTTCCGAGAAGCCGGCGCCACCCGCGCCGCCCGCTTCCGGCGGCACCGTGGTCGAGTTTGGTCGTCCCGCTGACAAGCCGCCGGGATCATAGTGAGGGTGCCGGCGCCGGTTTCGGCTCGTCAGCCGGTCCCTCCTGGTTTTGGGTGGTTCGGTCATGACTGTCGAAGAATTCCGCCGCCACGCCGCTTCCGCCCAACAGCCCGACTCCGCCTGGCCCGCCGCCGTGCGGGCCCTCTGGTGGCACGCCCGCGGTGACTGGAGCAAAGCCCACGATGTCTGCCAGGAGGACAAGGGCTCGGATGGCTCCTGGGTTCACGCCATGCTCCACCGGGAGGAAGGCGACGAGAGCAACGCCGCGTACTGGTACGACCGCGCGGGCCGTCCCAAGGCCAGCGGGCCGGTCGAGGCGGAGTGGATCGCAATCGCGGAAGAACTCTTGGCCATGGCCTGACGATGGCTGCTCCGGTCGCCGTCAAAATCTGCGGCATCACCCGTGAGGAGGACGGGCGGGCCGCCGCCCGGCTCGGGGCGAGCTGGCTCGGCTTCATCCACCACCCGACTTCGCCGCGCCATCTGCCGCGGGAGCGGATGGCGGAGCTGATGGCCGCTTTGAAATCCACCGGCCCCGGGCTGGTGGCGGTTTCGGTGCGTCCCTCGGTGAAAGAGCTGGCTTGGTTCGCCGAAGCGGGGGCGGATTTTCTCCAGGTGCACTTCCCCGCCGCCCCCGCGGTGGAGACCCTCCGGGCCTGGGCGCAAGCGGTGGGGCCGGAGCGGATCTGGCTGGTCCCGCGGATTGCCCCCGGGGAGTCCTTCGATCCCGCCTGGCTGGAGTACGGCCGCACCGTCCTTTGGGATACGTATCAAGCCGGTGAATACGGAGGTTCGGGGAAGACCGGAAACTGGGAGGGCTTTGCCCGTCTCTCCCGGGAGCACTCCGGTACCCGCTGGGTGCTGGCCGGCGGGCTTCATCCGGAAAACCTGCGCTCCGCCCTCGCCGCCTCCGGTGCCCGCTGCGTCGATGTTGCCAGCGGCGTCGAAGCCGCTCCCGGCCGGAAAGACCCCGCTCTGTTGGAAGCGTTTTTCGCCGCCGCCCGGACCGGCCCGGAGGCCTGAGGCCGGAGGGCAGAGGATGAAGGGCAGGCCCCGTTTTGCGGGGCGCGGGAAAGCAGCGGGAGCATCTTGCTCCGGTGCGGCCGACAACACGGAGGCCGCCCTCCGCAACGGCCGTAGCGGAAGCGCGGATACGCTTTCGGGGGAACGAAACGACGCTGTCGTTCCGCTGCGCGTGATGGAGGGTCCGGCTCTTTTCGGACCCAGCAATGGCCTGCGGTTACCCCTTGTCCCTTAGCGGACCGCTGCGGCCGTGGGCTTGATGTGCTCCAGAGTCACGGTCCCGAGTTCGCGGACAAACTCCACCAGGAGGGCGCGGGTCTGGTAGGGCAGGATGCGCCGGCCGGCCTCGGGTTGGTTGACCAAATCCCGGAGCCGGTGGAGGCGGAAGCCTCCGGAGGCCGAGTCGTAGGAGTTGAAGGCGATGCGGTAGCGGCGGTCGGGGTCGAGGGGCTCGCCGGCGGCGTTGCGGAGGGAAGCGACGGTGGCGTTGCGCCCGGAGCCGCTCAACTCCAACTCCAGCCCGAGGAGGCTGCGCTGCTGGCGGGCCGCGAGGATTTCGTTCATGAACTCCGCGATCTCCCCGGGGGTGAGCTCGGCCACGACGACGTAGTTTTCAAAAGGGATCACCCCCCAGAGGTCGCGCACCGTCAGCTCTCCGGCCGCGAGGGGTTCATCGCGGAAGAGGAGTCCGTGAAGGACGGCGTCGACGGGGTGGCCGTGGGCTTCGAGGCGGCTGGCGACGGCGGCGCCGATGAACTGCTCCAGCTCGCTGGGGCGGCCCGGAGCGGTGTCGATCGCGAGGGTGTCGGCGAGGCGGCCGACGACCGTGGCCATCTCGGCATCGGCCTCTTCGCGGGCCTCGGCGGTGAGGCCGAGGATGACGGGATCCTGCTCCACGGCGGCATCCATGAGCTGGGTCATGGGCTCGATGGCGACGAGTTCGCGGGTCACTTCATCGAAGACGAGGTCGAGTTTGCCGGCGTGGATGCCGTGGTAACTGGCCTGGGTGTAAACGACGTTGTCGACGCGTTCGTTGGCTTGGTCGCGGTGGGTGTGGCCGGCGAGCACGGCCGCGATCTCGGGGCAGGCCCGCACGAGGGAGAAGATGCGGTTGGCGTGGTCGTCATCGGTCGTCCAGGGGCGGATGCCCATGTGGCAGGCGAGGAGGACGGCGTCTACACCCTCGGTTTTCATCTCATCGATGGCGCGGCGGACCGGCGGCACGGGGTCGATGGCGGCGAAGTCTTCCAGCAGCTCGGGCGGAAACCAGTTTGGCATGCCGGTGGTGATGACGCCGACGATGCCGATGCGGTAGCCGCCGGCTTCCTTGATCAGCCACGGGCGGACCCGGCCGTAGGGATGATCGGCGGGGTAGGCGGAGGGTGGTTTGCCGGCAAAAGTGGCGTTGGCCACGAGGGTGGGCATGGCGGCCCCGGTGATGGCCTGGCGGACGGGGTCCATGCCCCAGTCGAACTCGTGATTGCCCATGACCCAGGCGTCGTAGTCGAGGTGGTTGAGGCAGGGCATCATGAGCTGTCCCTCCGTCCGGTAGCCGGCGGGGGTGCCCTGGTAGGTGTCGCCGAGGTCCACGAGCAGGGAGTGGGGGTTTTGTTTGCGCCAGAGCCGGATCTGGGAAGCGCAGCGCGCGAGCCCGCCGACATCCTGGACGCCGTCGTAGGTGGCGGTGGGCACGATGTGGCCGTGCAGATCGGTGGTGTGCAGGATGGAGACGGTCTTGAGCCGCCGTGACTTGCCGAAGAGAAGGCGGGGCGAAGCGGCCAAAACCAGGGCTCCGCCGGCGAGCTTCAGGAACGTCCGACGGTGAACGCGGGAGGGGGTGGGAAACAGCATGCCCCCAAACTGACCAAAACCCCCGCCAGCTCAAGCGCCGGTTGGTGACGGATCGGTGACGGCCGGGAAACAGAAGACGGGAACAATGGTTCCGCAGTAACGAGCGTGGCGTCATGGGTGACGGGTTGCCGGCGCAAGTACTGGGATGCTCTCCGATGCCTTTGTTGGCGATGGAAGGTAGGCCGTAAGTCTGGTGCCGCCGTACCGTTGCCACTGGCGTGAGGCGGTGGCGGGAAGAACAGGACCACTGCCAATTGGTAAACGGTCATTACCCACATCGTGCGGGGTTCGCGATCCCGGCTGTAGCCAAGATGGAGCACCTCTTCAGGCTCCCTTTCGCCTCCAGAAAGTAAGGAGTTTTTGCCCTCTTTGGCCTTGCGTTAAGAGTTTTTGATTAAAGCATAAAATTTCGTGAACATCCTTCTGACCTTCACCGGCAACCATGATCCTGGCCGGCTCGATGCTGCAGACGGCCATTTTCGTGCCGGACCGGTCTTGGCGGTAGTGGCCGAGAGGGCCTGGGATGTTGTTGTTCTGTTCTCGACCCCGCGTATGGCGGAACGGACCACTGCGACCAGGGAGAAAATCTGTTCCATGCGTCCTGATTGCCGGGCTGAGATTGTGGATGTTCCCCTTGCCGATCCGACCAATTACGCCGGCATCTTCAACCAGTTGAGGAATCACTTTGCAGTGATTTCGAAGCACTACCCGGATGGAGAGTATTTCATTTCCGTTTCCTCGGGTACGCCTCACATGCACGCCGCGTGGCTTCTGCTGGCCGCCAGCGGAGAGATCCCGGCGACGCTGCTGCAAGTCAATCCCCCCGAGTTTGTGCCCGAGGGAAAGTCATGCCTGCAGGAGATCGACTTTACCCGCAAAGAATTTCCCCGCATTTCAAGCCAGGACTTGGTTTTGATCGAAGAGTCGGATCAACAAGACCTCGATGCTGCCTTGCTTGCTGCCTGCAAAGAAACCGGCTTGGTGGGAGGAGATCCACGGTTTTACCAAGCATTGCGTAGAGCAGCGGTGCTGGCCACATATCCGGACAGCCATATTCTCCTTCTCGGGGAAACTGGAGCGGGGAAGGAAGGCTTCAGCCAAATCATCAACCGCCTCAGTCCCAGAAACTCGAAGGGTATGGTGGTGGTCAATTGCAGCAGCATCCCGGAAAACCTTTTTGAGAGCCAGCTCTTCGGCCATCGCAAAGGGGCTTTCACTGGTGCCACCTCCGACCATAAGGGAAAGTTTCAGTTGGCCCATGGAGGCTTGCTTTTTCTGGACGAGATCGGGGAGCTGCCGATCGGCGTCCAAGCCAAGTTGCTGCGTGCCTTGGAGCAGGGCGAAATCGAGCCTCTCGGAGCACAGGCTCCGGTTAAAGTGAGTGTTCAGGTGATCGCGGCCACCAACCGTGACCTTCGCACGATGGTGGGCGAAGGTACGTTTCGCGAGGACCTCTATCAGCGGTTCACAGCCACAGTCGAAATTCCACCCCTGCGTTACCGAAGAACCGACATTCCGAAACTCGCCGTTTTTCTGCTCGATTCCTGGAACCGTCGCAACGGAAAGAGTCGCCGCCTCTCCTCCGCAGCTCTTCGAACCCTCACAACGTACGGTTGGCCCGGCAATGTGCGTGAATTGCGCAAAGTTGTGGAACAATCGGCCATGTTTGCGAACGGAGACCGGATCGCCGCCAAAGACTTGGTGTTTGAAGCGCCAGTTGGATCCCGCCCGCTCGAGCTGCAACTTCCGGAACCTGGTTCCGGCTTCGACCTGAATGCTTACTTGGATGACCTGAAGCGCCGGATGGTGGAAAAAGCCTTGGAACGGACTGAGGGCGTACAGGCACGCGCCGCGCGCGCTCTTGGCTGGTCGCCCCAGGTCATGCATCAGTTTCTCAAAACAAAAAACATCAACCGGTGAAGACTAAAACATCAAATTTCTTTGATTCGCCGGATGCTTCCAGAATAGTTTATGATTCTCAAAGCGTTGATAGTGAGTGGCTAAGGGAAATGTATAGAGTTGGCATGCGTTCTGCGATCAGAGGGCCATGGCAACATTCACTGTATCCCACATCGTTGATGGCGACACCTTTGATGTCGCAGAAGGTTGGACATGGAACGGGCAACGCGGCGAGCGCATCCGCCCGACCGGCTATGATGCCCCTGAACTGCACGAGTTCGGCGGCCTGGCCGCCAAGCAAAAACTCGAGAGGCTCATCCTCCGCCAAGTGGTCGAAGTCCGCGCCGCCCATGCCATCGACCGCGGCCGCCTCGTATGCGATGTCTACTGCAATGGCCACAACCTCGCCGACTACTTCCCGGAGTTCAAAACTTAGCCCTTCCTCAGCCTCTTCATGACACGTAACGAACGCGCAACCTGCAAAGAAGTTATTGAGCCCGCTCTCACCCATGCCGGATGGGAGTGGACCGAGCAGCTGCGCATCGGGCCGGGCCGGGTCAACTTGTCGGGCGACTCAATGTATGAGGCATCGCAGGCGATTATCGCCGATTATTTGCTGCGCTTCCGGAGCATTCCCTTGGCCATCCTCGAAGCCAAGGCGGAAA
>REEB01000052.1 GCA_007695295.1 Puniceicoccaceae bacterium | reverse complement strand
CGTAGCGGAGCCGCGGAGCGGCTTCGTCCCCGTCGCCGCAATAACGCACCATCCCCCGAAAGCGCTCCGCGCTTCCGCTACGCACGGGGCATCCGCGCTCCCTCCGTCGTGGCGGAGCCGCGGAGCGGCTTCGTCCCCGTCGCCGCAATAACGCACCACCCTCCGAAAGCGCTCCGCGCTTCCGCTACGCACGGGGCATCCGCCACCCAAATCTGAATCGGACCGATGCGTGAATCGCAGCCTTTCAGGCCGCCACGTCATGTTCTCCGATCACCCGCCCGTTGGGCTGGGCTATGGAATCGACGCACCTTTGGTGCTGAGAAATGTCCAAACTCCAGGCCCGCGTGGACTGCGGGTGCCGGGTCAGTAGGTGAGGTTGGCGTAGGGATCGGTGGTGCCGACGCCGCTGCCGCCCGTATTGCCATCGATGGCGGGGGAGGACGGCACCGTCACAATTTCCCCGACGCGGTTGGCTTGAGAGATGACAAAATTGGTGCCGTTGGCACGGAGGGTGTTGGCGATGATGAGGTTGGGCCAGGACGTCACCCGGAGGCCGACGGTATTATTGTTGATGTGGTTGTTGCGGATGAGGGAGCGAAAGCCCGCGGTGCGCACCCCGGCGGATCCGGTGGCGGTGTTATTGAGCCCGTTGCCGCGGGCCAAGTTGTTTTCGAAGACACTTTCGGTGCTGATGACGAAGCCGTCGCCGCTGTTGTTGTTGGCCGTGCAGTGGCGGATGGTGGACCGGAGTCCGGCCGCAATGCCGATGCCGTTGCTACTGCTGGGACTGGCCGCTGAGGTGGTGTTATCCACCGCCGTGATCCGGGTCAGGGTGGAATCGGTGCCCGCGTTCACGCCATAGCTGGTGGATGAGGAGGCTGTATTGCCGCTGGCGATACAGTCGGTGAGGATGGAGTTGGCGCCGGCATTGATGCCAAACGGAGTGGTGTTGTTGCGGCTGGTGCAGTTGATGATCATGGCGCCGGCGCCGGTGCGGATCGCAGCCGTCGTGCTGACGGTATTTTGGACGATGCAGTGGGTGAGAAAATTGCCTTCGCCCGCATCGATGCCGAGGGCGGTGCTGGTGCCGTGGACCGTGCAGTGCTCGATGCGGCTTTGCGCTCCAGTGCGGATGGCGGCGCTGCCGCTTGCGATGTCCTGCACGGTGCAGTGGCGGAGGGTGGATCCCTCGCCGACTTGGATGCCGACTCCGGTGGCATTGCGTACAATGCAGTTTTCAATCACGTAGCCCGAGCCGCCGCGGATGCCTTGTTGGAAGGTGCGGGCCATGAGGATGTCGCGGATCAGCCCGCCGGTCGATTCACCATTGAAGGCCCAAATGCCGCTCTGAAAATTCGAAATCGATCCGTTGCGGATGATGACGTCATTGACGCCGTTGGAAATCATGATGCCGGTGTTGGCGGCATGGGTGGAGGTGAGGTGAAAGCCGTTCAAGTCGAGGGTGACATTGGATACGGTGATGTGAATGCCCAGTTCGTGGCCCGGCTCCACGACCACGTTTCCGCTGAGGTAGTAGGAACCGGGAACGTCGATGCGGTGTTTGGCGTTGGCCACTCCCGGAACGGTGGCGAGATCCCTGCGCGGCTCGATCTGGTCGAGCGTTTTCATGACCGGCCCCGGAGCGCCGGGCGGGGGTTGCAGGCTTCCCTGGGCGGCAAGGAAGGCGGGCGCGGCAAGGAGGAAGGAGAGAAAAGCAGCCATGGGCTTCATGGAGCGGAATCGGGTTGTTGCGGAGGAGGGGGAGGGAGGAGCTTAGTTAACCAGACGGCCAAAGACGCCGGCCGTTAGGCTCAGGATTAATAAAAGATTATTTGCAGGATTTAACGACCTTTATGTCAAGAGAATTCGAATACTGGCAATGAATTACTGGTGTGGCGGAATGACAGAATCCTCCGGCCAGCCTCTTGGGTGCTAAACCAGTCCCGTCACCGGCTTGGATTCTAGCAGTGGAGTAAAGAGGTCGGGAAACCTCGAAGGGCCGGCCCTACGCCCCCATCTGGGTGATGCGGCCGCCGGTGACGGGGAGGTAGGCGCCGGTGACGTAGGAGGCGAGGCCGCTGAGGAAGAAGACGCAGGCGTGGCCGATCTCGTCGGCGCTGCCGTGGCGGCGGAGCGGGAGGCCGGCGGCGAAGCCCTTCGAGCCTTCCGAGGCGGTGTCGACGTTTTCGGTCACCATCCAGCCCGGGGCGACCATGTTGACGGTGATGTTGTCCGGGCCCAGCTCGACCGCGAGCGAGCGGGAGACGCCGACCATGGCGCCCTTGCCGGCGAGGTAGGTCGTCCACTGCCCCGGGGCGAGGTTCCAGATCTCGGTGACGATGTTGACGATGCGTCCGCCGCCGCCGTCCTTCATGATCGGGCGGACGGCTTTGACGGTATTGACGACGGCCTTGCAGCCGAAGTCGAACATGTCGGTGTAGTCGGTCCAGGTGGCTTCGTCGAAACCGACGTTCTGGCGGCCGGCGACGGCGTTGTTAATAAGCCCGTCGATCCGGCCGAAGGCGGATTTGACTTCGGCCAAGACGGCGGTGACGGCTTTAGAGTCGCGGACATCGCATTGGAACGCACGGCCCCGGCCGCCGGCATTGGTGATCTGGCCGACCACGGCCTCGGCGGGTTCGCGGCCGGTGGCGTAGAGAGCGGCGACGGTGGCGCCCTGGGCGGCGAGCACGCGGCTGATGCAGGCGCCGATGCCGCGACTGCCGCCGGTGACGACGGCGACTTTTCCTTCCAGGAGATTTGTCTTCATAACGTGGATACGGGGTCAGCTCTTGGAGACGTCGGGCGGATTGAAAGTGGTGGTGAGGTCCTGGGCCTGGCCGGTCTCGGCGGCCCGGTAGCCGGCCTCGATGATCTCGATGACATGGCGGGCGTGTTCGGCGGTGGCGCCGCTGGGGATGCCTTCGCGAATCCAGCGGACCAACTGCATGACATCGGCATAGACGTGGCGCTCGCCCATCTCGCGGTGTTTGCCGGTGACGTAGGGGAGCAGGTCGACATCGCCGTAGGGCTCGATGCGGGTCTCTTGGCGGCCGGGGAAATCGACCGGTTCGCCGTTGAGGAGAATGCCGGTGATGGCGCCCTTGGAGCCGTAGTAGTTGGGGTGGCCGAATGTGAAGGGCATGCCGGCGTGGGTGCCGAAGATGAAAGCGAAGACCCCCTCGCCGAAATCGAGCACGAAGAGGGAGTTGTCGTCGGCATCGCAGGGGTATTTCTGCCCGCGGAATTCGCGTTCGGGGATGGCGACGGCGGAGAAGCCGGAGATGCGTTTGGCGGGGCCGAGGACGCCGGTGAGGGCGTGGAGGCCGTAGACGGTCATGTCATAGAGCGGGCCGCCGCCGGGTTTGCGCCAGTACCAGGAGGGATTGATGTTGGTGAGCACATCCTCGCCGGTGCGAAGGCCCTCCTTCTCGTGGTAATCGCCGAAAGCGGCGCCGGTTGCGGCCCAGGCGATCTTGCCGATGGCGCCATCAAGGATGAGGCGGCGGATGGCACGGTGGACCGGGAAGAGGATCTGGCCGGGGGAGGCGACCAGTTTGACGTCCCGCTTGGCCGCTTCCTCGATGAGCGTGGTGGCTTCGGCGGCGGTGACCGTCATGGTCTTGTTAAAATGGATGTGCTTGCCCGCTCGAATGGCGGCGAGACCCTGCTCGAAGTGGAGTCCGATGGGAGAGCAGAGGGTGACGGCATGAACCTGGTCGTCCGCGAGCAAGTCGTCGTAGGATTCGTAGGCGCGGGCGACGCGGTATTTCTCGGCGGCGGCCTTGGCCCGCCCGGGGACGGGGTCGCAGACGGTGGCGAGGGAAACGACGTCCTGGACATCGGGCAGGCAGAGGTGCTCGAGGGCGCCGCGGATGCCGATGCTGCCCGCACCGACAACGCCGATGCCGACGCGGCCGCTCATGGCCGGCCTCCTTTGGGGGTGACCGGCCTCGGAGGAGGCGGCGATTGAAGGCGAGGGGTGGGGGGAAGGGGTGTCCTGGACATGGCCTCACGCTGATCCGGGCTCATTTCCGGGACAAACCAAATCCGTGGTGCCAAGCGGCTGTGAGGTGGTTGTTCCTGAATTTGGAGGCTTCCGCGGTTCGCGGCTGCGGGTGCGGGAGTCGGGGGCCCCATGAGTGTGCGGAGCGCATTTCCAACTGATGAGGCCGGCGGGCATACGCTCTGGCGCGGACGCCGGCTTCCGTCTTAATCTCCGTTGAAGTAGCGCCGGGTGCCGAGGGCTTCGACGGCTTCGTTGATGCGGCGGAGGGCGAGGGTGTAGGCGGCGGTGCGGAAGGGCAGATCGTGTTTTTTGGCGAGATCGAGGACGTAGTGGAGTTGGGTGCGCATGTGGGCGTCGAGCCGCTCGTGCACGGTCTCCTCGGTCCAATAATCCCCGCTGCGGTTTTGGATCCACTCGTAGTAGCTGACGGTGACGCCGCCGGCATTGGCGAGAATGTCGGGGACGACGGTGACCTCCTTGGCGTTGAGAATCTCGTCTGCTTCCGCGTCGATGGGGCCGTTGGCGAGTTCGACGATCATGCGGGCGCGGACCTGGTCGGCATTGTCACCGGTGATGACGCCGGCAAGGGCGGCGGGGATGAGGATGTCGGCCTCGACGGCGAGGATCTCATCGTTGTCGATCCTATCCGCGTCGACCGACTCGCAGACGCTGCCCTCGCAATAGACGGCCTTGAGTTCGCGGGTTTCGTTTTTGGTCTTGATGAGGCTGGGGATGTCGAACCCGTCGCGGTTGAGGATGCCGCCCTTGGAGTCGCTGACGGCGATGACCTTGTAGCCCGCCTCGTGGAGGAGCCGCGCCACGGCTTGGCCGGCATTGCCGAAGCCCTGGATGGCGACGGTGGTTTGGGCGGGTTTCCAACCGCGGTCGCGGGCGAGTTCATGCAGACAGACGAAGCCGCCCCGGCCGGTGGCCGTATCGCGCCCGCAACTACCACCGAGGGAGAGGGGCTTGCCGGTGATGACCGCGGGGGTGCGCTTGCGGACGAGGGTGGAGTACTCGTCCATCATCCAGCCCATGATTCTGGCGTTGGTGTAAACGTCCGGGGCGGGGATGTCAGTGTCCGGCCCGATGAAGTCGACCATGCGGGCGACAAAGCCACGGCTGAGGCGTTCCAGCTCGAGCGGGGAAAGGGCCTTGGGATCGACGGCGACCCCGCCCTTGCCGCCGCCGTAGGGAAGATCCATGACGGCGCATTTGCAGGTCATCCAGAAGGCGAGGGCTTTGATCTGGTCGAGATCGAGATCGGGATGGTAGCGCAGTCCGCCCTTGCAGGGGCCGCGCAGATCGCTGTGGTGGACGCGGAAGCCCTGGAAGATCCTGAGGCCGCCGTCATCAAGGCGGACGGGGATGGAGACGGAGAGAATGGCCTTGGGATGGCGGAGGCGTTCGAGGGCCTCGGGATGAATTTCGGCGTGTTTGAGGGCCGGTTCGAGGCGTTCGAGGGCCCGGTCGAAGGCACCGGAGGGATGGGTCTGTGATTTGGTCATACGAGGAGAAGTCGGAAAAGGAGGCAGAGTGTCTCAGTCGGCGAGGCAGGTCACCCCGGCGTCCGCCAGCTCCGCCTTTTTGTCGGCGAAACTCTTTTCATCGATGGGCCGGGTGGCGGCGAGCAGGATCCGGGTGGTGAAACCGGCGCGGGCGGCATCCTCGGCGGTGAAGGCGACACAGACATCGGCGGCGAGGCCGGCGATGTCGACGGCGTCCACTTCAAGGGCGCGCAGGTAGGCTTCGAGTCCGGTGGCGTGGCGGCGGCCGTTGTCGAAAAAGCCGCTGTAACTGTCGACTCGCCGGTCCATGCCCTTGCGGAAGATGGCGGCGCAGCGGCCGAGGTTGAGTCCGGAGGCGAAGGCCGCGCCCTCGGTTTGCCAGACGCAGTGGTCGGGCCAGAGGATTTGCTCGAGGCCGTCGAGATCGATGGTCTCGAAGGGTTTGTGGCCGGGGTGCTGCGAGGCGAAGCTGAGGTGGTCCTGCGGGTGCCAGTCCTGGGTGGCGACGACGAGGTCGTAGTCGTGCTGGCGGCGGTTGATTTCCGCAATGACGGCATCGCCCCCGGGAACGGCGAGGGCGCCGCCGGGGAGGAAGTCACTCTGGACGTCGATGATGAGGAGGGCGGTTTTCATTAGGCATTCTGGGGCCTGGGGCTGCGGCTGAGGCGGTCGCGAAGTGCGGCCAACTCCGGGCCGAGGCCGACCTTGTAGGTGTGGGGATTTTCGAAGCGGCGGTGTTCGGCGGGCAGCCGCTTGAGCTGGGTGCGGGCGTGGTTGGCCGCCTCGGCGGCGGAGGGGAGGGGGGCGACGGCCCGGCCCTGGCGAAGGACGGGTTTGAGGAGCGGCTCGCGGTGGAGGCTGGCGAGGGAATACGAGCGTCCGGGTTCGTGGGGGTGAAGGATGCGGTCGGGCGGGGGCTCGTCTTCGAGGTGGATGGCATCGGCGACGAAGTTGCCCTCGTCATCGCTGTAGCGAGTGGTGGCTTTGCGGCCCGGGAGAGTGGTTTTGGGGAGCGAGTCGGAGGTCTTCATGACCGGGCGGTCCCCGACAAGGGCGAGCTTGTAAACGCCGTCAAGGGCGGCGTCGGGACGGCCGATGGCGAGGGCGGTTCCGACGCCGAAGGTGTCGATGGGGGCCCCCTGCTCGACGAGGCTGCGGATGACGGATTCGTCGAGCTGGTTGGAGGCGATGATGCGGACCGCGGGCAGGCCGGCTTCGTCGAGCCGCCGCCGGCATTCGCGGGCGAGGTAGGCGAGATCGCCGCTGTCGAGGCGGACGCCGCGGAGCGCGAGAACCTCGCCCTCCATTTCGCGGGCGACGGTGATGGCGTTGGGCAGGCCGCTTTCGAGGGTGTGGCGGGTGTCGAGGACAAAGACGCTGTCGTCAGGATGGCTGCGGGCGAAGGCGCGAAAGGCGTCCAGCTCGTTGTCATGGCTGAGCACATACGAGTGGGCCATGGTGCCGATGGCCGGGATGCCGTACCGGTGGGCGGCTTCCAAATTCGAGGTGGTGGTGCAGCCGCCGATGAAAGCACTGCGGCTGGCCTGGAGCCCGCCTTCGCCCTGGGCGCGGCGGAGACCGAACTCGCTGATGGCGGCGCCGCGGGCGGCATGGACGAGGCGGGCGGCCTTGGTGGCGATGAGGCTCTGGAAGTTGAGCCGGTTGAGGAGCAAGGTCTCGAGGAGCTGGGTTTCGAGGAGGCCGCCCTCGACGCGGACGACGGGCTCGTGGGGAAAGACCGGCTCGCCTTCGGCGGCGGCATGAATGTCCCCGCGAAAACGAAACTGCCCGAGAAGGTCGAGCAAGTCGCTCGAAAAGCCCTCCTTTTCGAGAAAGGCCAATTCTTCGGGGCCGAAGCGGAAGGCCTCCAGACCGGCGATGAAGTCGCCCAGGCCCGCGAAAACGGTGTAGCCTCCGTCAAACGGCGGATTGCGGAAAAAGTAATCGAAGCAGGCGGTCGTATCCGCGCGGCCCTCACGCACGTAGGCCGCGGCCATGGCGATCTCATAGCGGTCGAGAAAGAGGCGGCGGTTCACTTCGGTCCAGTCCATGATGGACCAGCATACGGGCGGTTGGTCCGATGGCAAACCACGAAGCGGGGGGACGGCATCCGGCAGGGGCTGGATGCCGTCGGGTCAAGGGACGGAAAGAGCGTTCAGCGTTGCGGCGGCGGCGGCGGTGGGTTTTTCGATGCTTCGAGCCGTTCGACCCAGCGGGAGGCGAGCCGGCCGGCGGCCTCGCGGCCACCGAGGCCGAAGGCGAGGGCGAAGGCGACGGCGAGGGCGCCGAGGACGAGGGCGAAGGCGAGGGAGACGATCTCGTTGGCGAAGCCCATCGCCCTCAGGCCGAGGGCGAGCACGAGGCCGAGGATGGCGAAGCGGACGATCTGGGCGACCGTCGCGGAGATCCCTTCCGCCTCGGAGAGCGCCCGGTGGGCGAGATTGGCGAGAAAGTGGCCGACCGCGATGATGATGAGGCCGAGGAGCACGCTGCCGAAGAAGTAGGTCAACTGCATGGTGATCCCCGCGCCCTCATAGAGACCGAGACGGTTGAGGGCGGAGGTGAGGGCGAAGAGCAGGATGAAGAAGTAGACGACTTTTCCCACCACCTCCGAGAGGCTGGTTTTCTCTCCGAGGATGTTGCCGAGCCCGAGCGCGGCGGGGAGGTTGTCCGCCCCGAGGTTTTTCAGGAGGTTGGTGAGCATGCCGGTGACGAACTTGCCCAAGTAGTAGGCGACGGCGAGAATGATGGCCGCGGCGACGATGTTGGGTATTGCGCTCATGAATACATCGAGCATGTTGCGGGCGGGCTCGGAAATGGCCCGGATGGCGAGGGCGTCGAGCGCGGCGATAAGCGTGGGGACGAAGATGAAGAGGAAAACGATCTGGCCGAGGAGGCGGGAGAGCTTGAATTTTTCCGGCATGCCTCCTGTTGCGGTGAGCGTATCGACCGGAGTGGCGACCGCCTCGACGGCCCGTCCAACGATCTTTGCAAGGATGAAACCGATCAGGCCGATGAGGAGAGCGGCGAGGATGTTGGGGATGGCTTCGAGGAACCGGTTGAACATCCCGATAACCGGATCAAGCACGCCCTGGACCTGGAGGATCTCCAGGACGAGGAGAAAGAGAAAGATCAGCAGCAGGTAGTAGAGAATGTTGGCGGTCAGCCGCTCGATCTCCATGGAACGCTCGGTGACCTTGGCGATGCGCTCGTCGATGCGGGCGAAACTCAGAACCCTGAGCACACCCTTTCGGACGATGGCGATGACCAGCCAGCCGAGGATGAGGACGAGAAGGGCTCCGATGACGTTGGGGAAAAACGAACCGATCCTTTCGAGGAAGGGGCTCAACAGATTACTGATGTATTCCATGGTAGACAAGGGTTGAGGTTGAAGAGACCTGTCCTGACTAGAGACCTACACATCTGATTGCAATGCCCAAGTGGATACGGCGTAAGGGGGAAGCCTGCGCCGGACGGGAGAAGTCTTGACGGCGGGCAGGCCCGGGATCGGCGGAGTCTCGGTGGTTTCGATCCGGATGGCGGGCCAAATCCGCCCCGGAGGGGTGTTTACTCGACCCGGAAGCCTTCGCCGGATTCGTAGGTTAAAACGTGATACCGCCCTTCCCGGGCTTGGATAGACCCTTCCCAGAGGTCCGGATCCGCATCCGGGCCGGGGCGGACGGCGATGCTCACCTGCCGCGGGCCCGGCGCGAGGGGGAGGCGGAGTTCCCCGGTGGCGGGTCCGTCCCGCGAGATGCCGCGGGCGCGGAAGGAGCGCTCGACGGTGGCGCCGTCGATGGTGATGGCCACGGTGACGGGGTGGCGGCGCGGTTTGGCGGTGTCACGGCCGCGCATGTGGATCGGGCGGGAATCGTCGTCGATGGTGCCGGCGACGTTCGTCGACTCGAGATCCCCGAAGGCGCGGAAGGCAAGGACAAGTTCGGGTTCGCGAGCGGCGGGATTGGTGACGTGGAGCGAGCCGGGAATGACGGCGGCCGCGAGGAGGACGGCCATGAGGAGGGAGGCGGCGATCCAGCCGGCGGCCCGGCCCGGATGGCTGGGTGCGTGAGACCGGCCGTGGCGGAAGTCCTCCGCCGCCCGGCTGAGGCGCCGGCCCTCGCCGGGCCGGAAGTCGACGACCTGCCAGCGGGGGTCGGATCCGGCGCGGGCGGGCCGGAATAACGGCTTGCGGCTGCCATGGAGGCGATCTTCGATCCATTGGTTGCCATCGCGGGCGGCGGATTCGGCGCGGGCGTCCCGCACGATGAGCACGCCTCCGGCACCCTTGCGGAGGAGACGCTCGACGAGTTTCGGTCGCACCCAGCCGGCCGTCGGCACCGGGTGGATACGGTAGCCCGGCAAGTTGCGGGCCCAGCCGGCGGTGTCGAAGCGGTGCATCCCGCCGTCGATATCGGCGGCGACGAGGGCCATCCAGGCGGGCGTCTCCCTGTCGGCGGCGGCGAGGTCGGCCTCGATCCGGGCTTCCGTGGCCATGGTCGGCAGGCCGATGAGATCCATGGCTTCGGAATCACAGGAACCGACGCAGACCGCGCAGCCGACGCAGCGGTCGGGATCGACCCAGGCGCGGACGGGAAACGGTTTGTAATCGGTGCGGGGAAGGAGGCGGATGGCGTCGTAGGGGCAATCCTGAAAGCACTGGGTGCAGGCGTGGCAGCGTCGTTCGTTGACAACGGTCTGAAACGACCGGGGGGCTGGCTCGGCGGCAACCTTGGTTGGCGGGCCGGGGTTTCGGCGGCGGAAGAGCCAGGGCACGGAGAGGGCGAGGCCGAACGTGAGGCCGAGGCTGAGCCAGAGCCCGGATTCCTGGAAGCGCAGGGCCACTGCCAGCGGGGTGAGGTACCAGGCATCGACGACGAAGCTTTCCGGTTTGACGGTCATGCGGGCGGGTTCGTCGAGCGGGGCGGGGGCAAGAAGGGCGGCGATGGCCATGCCCGCGAGCAGAAGCAGACAAAGCGGCAGGCCCGGCAACAGCCGCACCCGGCTGAGCCGAGCGAGGTGGAGAACCAGTCCGACCGCGATCAGCAGCGGCAGGAGCAGGTGGAGAAAGAAGACCACGAAGAAAAGCAGACTCGGCACAAGCCGATCGGCGACGAAGAGCCGGGCGATCGGTTCGCCGAAGATGGGCAGGACATCAAGTGCGCGGACGGAGAGGACGGCGACCTGGGCGGCCGGGGCATCCCAGACGAGCCAGTAGCCGGTCCAGCCGATGAACCATATCAGGGCGAGGGTGGCGACGCCGGAGACCCAGGGCAGCCATCGCCCGCCGGCGAATTTGCGGGCGGCGAAAGTGCGCAGGGCGTGCACCACCAGCAGCAGCATGAGCAGGTCCGAGCTGTGGCGGTGGAGGGCGCGCATCCAGCCTCCGAGCGTGCGCCCCTGGAGGGCGGCGAGGGACTCATAGGCCTGCTGGACGCTGGGGGAGTACCAGAAGAGCATGAGTACGCCCGAGACCACGGCCACGAGGAGGGCGAAATTGGCGGCCCGGCCGGACTGGGAAAGCGGGTTCAGCTCTGCGGGCAGCCGGCGGTCGAGCCAGCCATCGATGGCGGCGAAGCAGCGGTCCAGACGGACCAAGGCGCCCTCGCCCCGCACCGGCGGAGGCGGTGGTGCTCCCGGATTTGGAGCGGTCATGGCTCCCCGCGGAGAGCGGTCTCGAAGCCCGGGAGGGTGCCGCTCGCCTCTGCGGTCAATTGCAGGACCGCCTCCCGCAACCAGTGTCCGGTCCGTGCATTGAGGGTGAAGCGGTAGGCAATGCGGCCGTCGGCGTCGATGAGGATGAAGAGGTTGGCATGGTCGATGACGCCCGTGCGGGGATTGAAGAGGTGGGCGAACTGGAGACGGGCGAGGATCTCGCGCATAGCCTCCGGTTCGTCGTTGAGGTAGCGAAATTCCGGGTGGGTGAAGTTGTAGGCGGAGACGATCCGCGCCCGCAGCAGCGGGGAGTCGTATTCGGGATTTAAAGACAGGGCGAGAATGGAGAGGTGCTCGCGGGCTTCGGGCGGGAGGCCATCGAGGAGGTTGCGAAGCTCGAGCAGGATCTCCGGGCAGCTCAGCGAGCAGAGGGCGTAGATGCCGGTGACCAGCACGACCCGGCCGCGGAGATCGGCGAGGCGGACGGTTTGGCCGGCTTGGTCGGTCAGTTCGAAGGCGGGCGGCTCGAGGGCGGTGCGGATGCGCTCGCCCGGGAAGGGCGGGAGATCCGCTTCGGAGGCGTCGGCCAACCCATAGATATAGAGCCCGCCGAAAGCGGCGGCGGCGACGGCCCCGGCCGCGAAAACCGCCCCCCGTTGGCGCCACCAGCCCTGGAGAGTGAGGAGAGCGCCGAGCCCGCGCCGCCAGACCAGCAGCACCAATCCGGTGATGAAAACCGGCTCCAGCAGCATGATCCAGACAAGTGCCCAGGCCATGCCGCCGGTGCGCGGGTCATAACTGAAGCACCAGACCTTGAAATCGACTGCGAACCGGCTCCACGGCCCCGAGCCCGCGGGGGCAAAGAGCACCGCGAGGAGGAAGGCCTCGTAGAGCACGGTCACGGTGAGGAGAAAGACCGGCAGACCCGCCCCGGTGAAGAACCGGGCGCAGGCGCCACCGAGGCGGCGGAAGCCGGAAGCGGGTTTGCCGGATGGTAGGTGCATGATGGATACGGCGAGGGAACGGACCGGTCAGCGCACCGGCCAGACATCGGCCAGGGCCTTCCAGTTGGCGAAGTAGTAGACGGCGAAGCAGAGCAGGAAGACCGAGGTCAGCGCCATCGTGCCCTTCATGCCCCAGTGATCGTGCAGCAGGGAGGTTTCCTTGGCCCCGGGAGCGGTCTGGGCGGCGCCCCAGTCGGCCATGGCGCGGCCGTTGTTGCGGACGCCGAAGAGGACGGTGCCGACGCAGAGGACGACGAAGAGCAGGAGGGCGGCGACGGCGATGATCGCGCCGATGCCCATGACGCCGAGGAAAAGGTGGGCGGCGGGGCCGTAGATGCCGGCCGGCTCGATGTCCCAGGTGCGGCGGGCGACCCCCATGGAGCCGGCGAAGGACATGCCGATGGAGACGAGCAGGATACCCCCGCCGAAGAGCCAGGGTTGGATCCGGGCGAGGCCGCGGGCGATGAAGTCCCGCCGGAAGAGCAGCGGAATGACGTAGTAGGCCAGTCCCATGAAGGCGAGGGTGGTGCCGCCGACGACGGTGGCGTGGAAGTGGCCCGGGATGCGCAGGGTATTGTGGGCGATGATGTTGATCTGGACGGTGCCGAGGGTGACGCCGGTGATCCCGCCGACGAAGCCGAAGATGAGCAGCGAGAGGGCGGCGGCGGAGAAGGCTGGATTGCGCCAGGGGAGGGCGAGGATCCAGCCGAAGATGCCGCGCCGGTGGCCCTTGCCGCGCATGGCCATCTCGACCGAGGCCGGCACGGTGAAGGCGTGGATCATGGAAGCGAGCACCGCCAGGTACATCGCGTAGGAGGTGTTCCACATCTTCCAGGCCGGCCCCACGCCCGGATCGACGAGCAAGTGGTGGGCGGAGGCGAGGTTGATGAAGAGAACGTAGAGGACAAAAGCGGCCCGGCAGACGGTTTCGTTGATCGGCTTCGCCCCGGTGGCGAGGTAGGCGATGAGGTACCAGACCGCCACCATGGCGGCGACGTTGACCTGTTGGGACATGTGGCCCAGGCCCCACCAGATCATCCGGTACCACATCGGATCCGGTTCGGCCGTCCAGCCCATGGAGAAACTGAAGGTCGGCAACATGACGATGGCGCCGTGGAGCAGGGTGACGACTGCGATGATGGCGGCGGCGGCGGCGCCGAAGGTGACCAGCGGCAGCGAGCCTTCGTAGGTGTTGTCGCGCCGGGCGATGTAGAGGGTGGCGAAGAAGTTGAAGACTCCAATGAGCGTGCCGACGGCGACGAGGATGATGCCGAGGTAGAAGACCGGGTGTGCGAGCAGCGGGAGGTAGCTGGTCATCATGACATCGGCCTGCCCGCGCAGGATGATGACATTAACCATGACCGCCCCGACCAGCATCATGGCGAAGGAAACCCAGGCCACCTTGGTCGAAAAGAGCCGGGAATTGATCGGGATGGTGGCGGCGAAGTAGAGGATCGCGACTTCGAAGAAGAGGATCCAGAAAATGAGCATGTTGAGCCCGTGGAAGGTGACGATCCGGTAGAACCAATCGACGGGCAGCAGGTGGATGGCCTGCCAGCGGGTGAGGGCGAGGAGGATGGCGGCGATGCCGCCGAGGAGGAGGAAGACGATCGCGGAGACGGCATTGAGCTTGATGAAGCGCTCGGCGCCGAGGCAGACATTGAGGCCGGTGGTGGCGCAGGTGCGGCTTTTCGCCGCCGGATCGCTCAGGGAAGCATTGTATCGGGAGAGCAGTGACATGATGGGTGGCGCTGAAAGGTTATTCGACAATGATTTTTCCGATCATGCGGTCGTGGCCGATGCCGCAGAACTCGTTGCAGACGATGATGAACTCGCCCGCGGTGGCGGCGGTCATGGTGATGACGTGGTCGTAGCCCGGGATCACTTGGTAGTTGATGTTGAGGGGCTGGAGGGAGAAGCCGTGCTGCAGGTCGGTGGAGGACATGTGGATGCGGTAGGTTTCACCCTGGCGGAGTTTGAGGATCGGGTACCAGGACCACATGCGGGCGAGCAGGTAGGCCTCGCCGCCGGGGGGCGGCTCGACCACGGGCACGCCGTCGATCTCGCCGACCCGGTTGTCAGCCACGAAGCGCTCGGTGCGCTCCATGAAGGCGGCCGGCTCGACGGCATAGGTCTCGCTGTCGGCATTCTGTTTGCCGCGGAAGTGCCAATAGGGCATCATCAGGCTCATGACGAAGCACCAGAGCAGGGCGACGCCGATCCAGAGTTTTTCGGCGCCGGCGGGGGCTTTGTACCAATCTCGTTCGGGGACATGTAGACTCATGGCGGGGTGGGGTCAGGGCAGGGGAGCGGGCGGGATGAGCATCAGTTCGATCCATCCCCAGAGGGTGTAGGAGACCATGGGGATGGCGACGCCGAGCACGAGGAGCAGCCAGATGTTGTCCATCAGGCGTTTGAGGAGTGGTTCTTCAGGATTGGTTTTCATGGCAATGGGGGGTGGGGAAAAGAGCGGCGGAGACCGGCGGTGCGGAAACGTGGAGCCAGCCGCGGATTTCCCGCAGCATGAGGAAAAGAAACCAGAGGCCGGCGGCGGCGGCGGCCAAGCCGCCGATCCCCATCACGGAGAGCCCGGCGATCTCGCCCGCGCTTCTCACGTATTGGTCGGAAGAATACGCTTTGCGGAGCAGGCCGAAGACTCCTCCGAGGGCGAATCCGAGCACAAAAACAGACTGGCCGATGGCGAAGAGCGGGAGCTGGCGGCGGGCGCCCGTCCAAAGCCGGGCGGGGTCGGTGCGAGTGGCGCCGGCGGCCGCCACGACGAGGAAAGCTGCCGTCATGAAGGCGAGGGTGACCCCGCCGAGGGAGGCATGGTAGTGGGCCGGGATGAGTGTATTGGAGCCGCGGATGCAGGCACCGAGGATGAAGCCGAAGAGGGTGAGCCCGGCGCTGCCGGCAAAGCCGGCGAGGAGAGCGCGGGCAACGAGCGGGCGGTGCGCTGGGCGGCGGTGGCGCCGGAGGTGGTGCAGGCAGAGCCCGAGCACCACGAGCACGACCGGAAAAATGCCCCAGCGCATGAGCTGGGTGGCGCCGGTGTAGTAGAGCGGATCGAGCGTTCCGCGCAGGGTGAGCAGCGGGAGGGCGAAGTGGGGAAGGAGCAGCAAGGAGAACAGAACCAGGGCCGGGCGGGGCTGGAGCACCGGAGTGCCGGTGCTGCGCTCCAGCACCCAGAGCCAGACCGCCAGCATGGCGCAGACGTTGGCGACCTGGAGGGCGTGCCCCGGACCCCAGAAGGAAAATTCGTAGAAGACAGACGCCTCCATCCCGCGGGGCAATCCGGCCAGTGCCGCCAGCCAGGTCACACCGGCCACAAACACCGCCACCGCCGCTGCCGCCAAGCCGACCGAGGGGCCCGCCGGCACGAGGCCGTCAGCGCCTCCGCGCAATCCGGCCAGGGCAATGCCAAACCGTGCCAGCACTCCGGCAAAGAACAGGCCCAGTCCGGTCAGGAAGACCGGATGGTCGATGACCGGGATGTAGTTGCTGAGGATCGGCTCCGCTCCGCGAGACCAAACTCCGATGGTCATAATAACCGCGCCGCCGGCCGCCGCGGCCAGCGCCAGCCGCGCCGCCGGGCCACCCGACTCACGGCGGGTCAGCGCGAGCAGAGCCGCGATGAAGGCGTAGAACCAGACCGCGAGGGAGAGGTTCACATGGGCGACCAGGCAACGCTGGAAGAAATGCGGATCGGCGAACCAGCCCGAAAGCACTGGTATCCGCCCCAGCACGACAAAGAGGGAGAGCAGGCCCGCGATGACGAGACTGCCCAAGGCAAGGCCGAGCCAGCCCCTTGCCTCCAGATGGACCCGTCCCTCCGGGCCGGCCGTGCCAGCGGTGGCGGGACGTGAAGGGAGGGCGGTTGGCTGGTCGGAGCGTGCGTTCATTGAAACAGCCGTCAGCATAAAGGATGGGCGGGTCCACTTCTTTGACCCAGATCAAGGACTTCGAGGTCATCTTTGTGCTAAGCTTTCCGAAACCATGCTGATGAAAACGACCCTGACACCCGCCGTCTTCGCTCCGGCCCTTGCCACTCCCGCGGGGGCGGTGCGGGCGCTTTATGAACTCACCAAGCCGCGGCTGGCTTTTTTCTCGATCCTGACGGCGCTGGCGGCCTTTGCGGCGGCCGGACCCGGGGGCGGGCCGGGGTTGTGGCTGGCGGCCGGGGCGGGGATAGCATTGGCGGCCGGCGGGGCGTTGTCGTTCAACCAATGGCTGGAGCGACGGCATGACGCCGTCATGGCGCGCACCCGGGGTCGTCCCTTGCCGGCGGGGCGGATCGGTTCCGTCGCCGCGCTGGCCTGGAGCCTGGCGTTGTCGATCGGCGGGGTTGGGCTGCTGGGGTGGTTGACGACCCCGGCGGCGGCGGTGACAGCCGCGGTGATCATCATCCTCTACGGGTTGGTTTACACTCCATTGAAGCGAATCACGCCTTGGGCGACCGAGATCGGCTCGGTGTCAGGGGCGTTGCCACCGATTCTGGGTGCGGCGGCGGCGGGCAACCTCGGATCGCCGACCGCCTGGCTGCTCGCCGCGGTGTTGTTGTGCTGGCAGATGCCACATTTCTACGCCATCGGCTGGCGTTACCGGGAGGACTACCGGAGGGCGGGGTTCCGTCTGCTGCCGGTGGTGGATGCCACCGGGAGGCGGACGGCGTACCGCAGTTTCGCCTATTCGGTGTTGATGTGGATTGTGTCGGTGGCTCCTTGGGCGTTGGGCTGGTTCGGTCCCTGGTATGGTGTGATCGCGTTGATCGCGGGCGGCGGGTTGGTGCTGCGGGCCGGGCAGATGGTTTTGGCCGCGGATGCGGAGGCGCGGGATGAATCCGCCAGCCGGCTTTTTTTCGCCACCATTCTCTACCTTCCCCTAGTGCTCAGCGGTCTCTTGATGCAGGTCTGGCTCGGGTGAAATGATGAGGGTCCTGCAGGGCGGTTAGTGGTGGGGTGCGCAAGAACCCGGGACCTGTTCCCGAGGTGCCTCCCACATGTTCGTGGTGCAGCCTGCAGGTGTGGCCGGATGTGGGGCGCCGACAACGACAGTGAGCCGTTGTCCGGAGAGACCATCAGCATCGTCTGGAAGCTCATCGACAACATGCACGCGTTGGTGGGTGGCGCGGTTGGATGAGATTGACGCGAGGCGTATCAGCACGTTGCTTTATGAAAAGGATTGTTGATGTCGCACCGGAGACTCTTTGTTAAACCATGTTTGCGCGAATTTCTGTGAATTGATGAAAAGTGCGTGAAGAAATCCATGCCATCCAAGCGCGGGCGATGATCCTGTGGGGTGAACCGAGGTCTCGGGTCTCCGCCTATTTGGCCGCGCATGGGTTCACGCATCGGGAGGCGAGATTACTTCTCCGCGATGCCTACCGGGAAAAAGCCCGTGTTCTGCGCCTGCGAGCGGTACGGAAGTACCTGATTGGCTTGGGGCTGGTTTCTGTTCCGCTCCTCTGGTTCGCGTTCTTTGGCGAACCGACCGGCTTGAATCCGCGATGGTCGGGGCTGTTGATTGGATCCGGGCTGCTCGGCCTTTGGCAGCTGGTTGATGGCACCCTCCTGATACTGATACCGTCGAGGTTCCATGGCAGTGTCTCCGAGTTGGATAACTAGGCCGGTGGCGGTTGGCAGCACATTGAGCATGGCTCAAACCCCAGGCCAGAGGTCTTACCAGTGTCCCGAAACGGTGGTTTCTGTTTTTGGGCTCTCCCAGCAATAGCAACCGTAGCCTCTCGGTCCTGCCGAACGGAATGCCGTCCTGCTTGAGCCCATTTCAGGGCGCTTCCCGTCTGGCGGTGGAAAAATGGACCGGTGGCCGGCCGGGCAAGCCAATCAACCATTGCCGCCGATTCCCTCACCCCGGATGCGCAAAGGTTCGTATCAACGAATTGCGCAAAGGTTCGTATCACTTGAACGCCCCAAAGAGAAGGCCCCCGGCGCGGAGCCGGGGGCCTGAAGTTTTGGGTCTTCCAAAGAATCCGTGGGTGAAAAGTTGTCATTAGCGCTGCCATAGTCCTACGCTGCGGGCAAGCACGATCCCGGCATAAACTCGCTGCGCTC
>REEB01000127.1 GCA_007695295.1 Puniceicoccaceae bacterium | reverse complement strand
ACCAGACGAGGGAGGTGAGATTGAGGTCGAGGGTGGCGGACCAGCCCTCATCGGTGAGTTCGTGGAGGGGACCGTCTCCCATGCGGCGCCCGCTGCCGCCGGCGACATGGTAGATCCCGTCAAAGCCGCCGAAGGCCTCGCGGCAACGGTCAATGGCGGCGGGAGCGGAGGCGGGATCGCGGGCGTCTTGGTTGAGGGCGAGGCCAGCCGGGCCGAGCAGCCCGGCGGCCTCCCGGGCGCTGTCGGGATTGCGGCCGGTGACCACGACGCGGGCACCCTCGGCGACAAAGCGCCGGGCGGCCGAGAGGCCGAGGCCGGTGGTGCCGCCGATGACGACGATGGCTTTGCCCCCGAGTTGACCCATGGGGCGGAGTCTTTGCTCCCGGGGTGGGCGAGGGCAATAAAAAGGAGTTCACTTTTTCCTCAAAGTGATATGACTACGAAACGGTCTCACTTGCCCGCCTCCCATGCCACGACCCATCAGCGCCCGTTATTTGCAGCTTCGCCAGCAGTTGGTTTCGCGGATTGAAGAAGGCTACCTGCGGCCGGGGGATCGGTTTTATTCGAACCGGGCCTTGGCGAAGCAGTTCGGGGTGAGTTACCAGACCGCGCACCGGCTGGCGGCGGATTTGGAGCGGATGGGGTTGCTGACGCGGACGGTGGGCTCCGGGAGTTATGTCTCCGGGGCGGCGCGGACGCCGGTGAAGGCGGACCTGATCTTCAACGAGCGGGCGATGCGGGGGGGATGTGTCGGGGCCCACCGGCTGGGGCGGTTGACGGCGTAGCTGGAGCGGCGGGGGACGGTTTTTCAAGTGCGCCTGACGCGGGACCGTGCGCGGCTGGAGGCGCGGACTTACCCGGTGCTCTGGGAGTGTCCGGAGACCTTGGGGCGACTGGTGCGGACGGGGGGCTTCGGACTGTTGCTGAACCGGATGCCGCCGGAAGGCCTGGCGGCGCGGTTCATCGACAGCGTGGGGGTGGAGGACCGGTCGGGTGGGCGGAGTGCGGCGGAAGTGCTGGCGCGGCAGTGGCGCTGCGGGCGGGTGGCGGTGTTGGCGGGCCCGCGGGGGGATCCCCGAAGTGAGCGGCGGGTGGAAGGATTTCTGCAGGTGCTGCCGGGGGCGGTGGTGGTGCATGCGCGCTCCTGGGAGCGTGAAGCCGGCCTGCGGGTGGCGGGCAAAGTGCTGGAAGCGGCACCGGACGGAATCTTTTGCGTCAACGACCGGCTGGCCCAGGCCCTCTGGGAGGCGGCGGCCGGTCAGGGCCGGGCCGGCCTGCGGGTGATTGGCTTCGACAATGCCCCGGTGGCTGAGGAGCTGGGGCTGACGACGATTGCGATCCCCTGGGAGGAGTTTGTCGAAGAAGTGGCGGTGCGGATCGGGCGGCGCTTGGATGGGGACAATGGAACGGCGCGGCAGGTGAATCTTGTTCCGAGGATCCTCTATCGCTGAACGGTCGGCCCGGGTGTCGGTGGAAAGGTTGCTTGGATGGCCTCGGCCAGCGGATCCGGAGGTCGGAGATGTGGAGCCCGTGCCAGCTGATTTCTGGTAAAAGGAGTTGCCCGGGTCAGTGCGGGGCGCAACGCTAGAGGTTTTTTATGCCGGCACGCGGTCCAAAACGGCTCTATTCCCCCTCCGCCCTCGAGTTCTGGTTCGAGAAACTTGAACTGCCCTGGGATCCCTATTTCCCGGAAAAGGATCTCAATGCGGGCCGTGGCGCCTACCGCGAAGGCATTATTCGCGAAGTGGAATTGAGTGCGGGGGATGCGGTGGTCCATGCCAAGCTCGACGCCAAGGAGGAATACGTTGTGATCGAGTGGTCGAACAGCCGCCTGCAGGTGCGCAGTTCCTCGCCGGACCGCTCGATCGGGAACCAACTCGCGATCGCCGGACTGCACGAGATCGAGGAACTGGTGGCGGACTCGATCGATTTTCTCTCCGGGGAGCCGGTCGCCGAGGCCGAGCCGCCTGCATTGGAGGGTAAAAACGGCACCCATGTGCCGGCGGAGCCCAAGCACCCGGCCCGTACGCTGCGGGTCTGCCTGCGGGCGGTGGAGGACGGCGTGCTATGCGAGGCCTTTTGGGAAAACGGGGCCGGAGAGCGGGAGCCCGCCCTCGACGGCCGGCAGGGCGGCACTTCCGCCCAAGAGCGGATGCAGCTCATCACATTGGCCGCGCAGGCCCGCAAGGCGCGGTTCCGCTTCAATCCCGAACTGGGCGGTTACCTCCTGGAGGATCTTTCGCAAGTTCCGGTTTTCATGCGCGAGACCTGGCCGGCTTGGCGGAAGCGATTCGGGGCGGGCGGCGATGGCTCCATGGAGCGTTTGACCCGCGGTGTGCGGCCGGTGGAGGTGGAAGTGAAAGTGCGGCCGACGAACCGCCATCACCTCGATGTGGAGTGGATCTTTCGCAGCGGCGAAAAACTGCTCTCGCCGGAAGAAGTGCGCCGCCTGCGCAGCATGGGGGACCGGCCCCTGCTGTTGCCCGACACCGGGCTGGTCTCGCTCAAACCCGATCATTTGCAGGCGTTGACCCGCTGGCGGCAGGCGATCGACCAGACCGCCAACTCGAGCCCACCGGCTTATCTGCTCTTTTCGCTCTTTCAGACCTCCGGGCTCGGCCTGCAGTTGTCAACCGCGGTGGAGGAATGGAAAAACCGGCTGTTGCAAGGTCCGCCGGAAGGGGACGAGGAACTGCCGGAAGTCCTCCGGCCCTACCAACGGACCGGCGTGCTCTGGCTGGCGCATCTCTTTGAAAACGGGTGTCACGGACTGCTGGCCGACGAGATGGGCCTGGGCAAAACCCTGCAGACCCTCTCCCTGCTGACCTGGAGGCCGGTGGCGGACAAACCATCCCTGGTGGTCTGCCCGGCCAGCGTGGTCCCGGTCTGGGAGGAGGAAGCAGGCCGGCACTTTCCGGATTTGGAGACGCAGGTGCTGCGCGGTGGTTCGGAGCTGCCCCGGCCGGGACGGACGGTGTTGTGGATCGCGAGCTATGCCCAGGTGCGCCGGACGATTGCCGCGCTGGCGGAGGTCAGCTTCGGCTACGTGGTATTGGACGAAGGCCAGTTTATCAAAAACCCCGAGGCGAAAGTCAGCCAGGCCTGCCGCTTGTTGAGGGCCCGCCACCGGCTGGTGCTGACCGGCACCCCGGTGGAAAACCGTCCGCTCGATCTCTGGTCGTTGTTTTCATTTCTGTTGCCGGGACTGCTCGGATCCCGCGCTGGTTTCGAAGCCGCGGCCCAGCAGGATGGGCCGGCCTTCATCCAGCGTCTCAAAGTGCAGTTGGCGCCCTTCATCCTCCGCCGCACGAAAAAGGCGGTCGCCTCCGAGCTTCCGCCCAAAGTCGAAACGAATCTCCTCTGCCCCCTGACGGAGACGCAGAAGCAGGAGTATGTGCGCATCTGCAACGAAGGCCTCACCCGCCTGGGGCCGGACCTGCGGACGGCGATGCGGGAGCGGGCCTTCGGTTTGCTCTCACTGCTCACGCGGCTGCGCCAAGTCGCCTGCGACCCTGACCTGCTGCCGTGGCGCTCCTGTGCCCTGGAAGAGAGCGGCAAGCTCAACCTCCTGGTGGAAAAACTCGTCGAAGTGGTCGAGGGCGGGCACAAAGTGGTCATCTTCAGCCAGTTCGTGCGCCTTTTGAAGCGGGTGGAAATGGCCTTGGAAGCGGCCTGCCCGGGGCTGCCCCGCTTCAGCCTGACCGGGGCCACGGTGGACCGGCAGGCCCCCGTGAACGCCTTTCAGACCTGTCCCGAGCCGGCCGCGATGCTGGTGAGCCTGCGGGCGGCCGGCACCGGCATCACCCTGCATGCGGCCGACTATGTCTTTCTGCTCGACCCCTGGTGGAATCCGGCGGTGGAAGCGCAGGCGATCGACCGCGTCCACCGCATCGGCCAGCGCCGCACGGTCTTTGTTTACCGCATGATCGCCGCCGGCACGGTCGAAGAGCGCATCCAGGCGCTTCAAGCCGAAAAACAGCACCTCTTCCGCGAGTTGGTTGAGAGTGCGCAGGCATCCGGTGAAGACCGCTCGCCTTTCGCCACCCTGGCTGATCTGATTGGTCTGCAGGGGAACGGAGAATCCGAGGCCGAGAACGAGGCCACCTGAAACGCCCCCCGCCCGCCCCCACCCATGAAACGCTTTTTCGATCAAGAACTGGAGTCCCTCCGTTCGGACCTGATCCTTCTCGGAGAAAAGGCCATCCGCCAGGTCATCGACGTGACCGAGGCGCTGGTCCAAAACGATGCCGAACTGGCGGCCCGGGTGATCGCACGCGACGATGAAATCGATGAACTGGACAAGCGAATCGACAGTGAAGCGATCCGGTTCATCGGCCTGCGGAGTGCGGTGGCCAGTGAACTGCGCCTCCTGATCATCGGCATGAAAGCGTCCAACGACTTGGAACGGGTGGGGGATGAGTGTACCAGCATCGCGAAGCGGGTCAAACGCCTCTCCAGCGAGCCTCCGCTCAAGCCTTACGTGGATCTTCCGCGGATGTCGGACTTGGCGGTGGGCATGTTGCGCGACGCGATCGAGGCTTTCCTGCACCGGGATGACGCCCTCGCGGTGCAGATCTGTCACCGCGACCGCGAAGTGGATGACATCAACCGCCAGCTCCACCGCGAGCTGGCCGGATTCATGATCGAGGACCGTGCCACGATCAACCGGGCGTTGGAGTTGATGTTCATTTCCAAATCCTTCGAACGGATCGCGGACCATGCGACCAACCTGGCCGAGGAAGTGATTTTCCTGATCCGGGGCGAAGACGTGCGCCACACCCCCGAAGTGAAGAAGCCGAAGAGCTGAGGCCGAAGCGGGGGAGGCCCGGAATCGCCATTGCCATCCCTACCGCCGGGGCGGCGGTCTCAGAGGAAGGGGGAAGGGTCGGCGAGGATGTCCTTGATCGCCTTGAGCATCTGCTGGGCGGTGTAGGGTTTGGGGAGGAAATACTTGATGCCCAGGACCGCCATCTTGGCTTGGTGGTCTTTGCCGGTGACTCCGCTGGCGGCGATGATGCGCGCTTTGGGGTTGATCTTCAGGAGGGCGTGGATGGTGGCAACGCCGTCCATGATCGGCATCATCATATCGGTGAGGACAACATCGATGGAGGCCGCCTTTTCCGCATAGACGGCGACGGCGTTGGCGCCATCCTGGGCGGTCAGGGCGCGGAAGTTAAACGTTTCCAGTGTCTGCCGGCTGATTTCGAGGATGGCGGATTCGTCGTCGACGATGAGGACGGTCTCGCCATGGCCCCTGAGTTCGAGCTCGGCCGAAGTCTCTTTGGCGACGGCGTGCTGGTCGGGCTGTGCGGGCAGGTAGATGGCGAAAGTGGTGCCCCGGTCGAGTTCGCTTTCCACGGTGATGAAACCCTCGTGGCTGCGAACAATGGCGAGGACGGTGGAAAGACCGAGGCCGGTGCCCTTGCCCAGCTCCTTGGTGGTGTAAAAGGGATCGAAAATGTGGTCGAGTACCTTGGGCTCGATGCCGGACCCGGTGTCCTGAACCTCGATGAGGACATGGGGTCCGGGCTTGGCGCCGGGGTTGGTGGCGGCAAAGGCCGGGTCGACCTGCGCATTACGGGCGCGCAGGCGGAGCCGCCCGCCCTGGGGCATGGCGTCGCGGGCATTGACGCAGAGATTGAGCAGGACTTGGTGGATTTGGGTGGGATCCCCGGTGAGGCAGTGGATGCCGGGCTGAACCTCGAGGGTCACATCAATGCTCTTGAGAAAGGTCTCGCTGGAGATTTTGCGGATATCCTCGAGCAAATGGATGGGATTGACGATGGCGCGTTTGCTGTCCACCCCGCGGGCGAAGGATAGCACCTGCCGCACCATGGAGGCGCCGCGCTGGGCGCTGACTTCGAGGGTGTCGAGAATTTTGATGAGGTCGGGCTCCTGGATGCGGGTGCGCAGGATCCCGGTCGACATGATGATGGGGGAGAGGACGTTGTTGAGGTCGTGGGCGATGCCGCCGGCGAGGGTGCCGATGCTTTCGAGGCGCTGGTTGCGCAGCATCTGGGCCTCCATTTTTTTCCGCTCGGTGATGTCGGTGTGAATGACGAAAATCGTCTTGGCCTCGCCAGCCTCGTCGCGGACGAGCGTCCAGCGGGCGTTGACGGTGAACTCCCTGCCGTCGCGGCTGAGTTGCGGCAGCTCTCCGGTCCATTCGCCTTTCCGCAGGACGGAGCGGCGGGCTTCGCGATGGGCGTCGGGCTGCTGGCTGAGGAGCGTGGTGACGGGCTGCCCGAGAATGGTGGCACGGGGCCATCCATAAATGGTCTCGGCGGCGCGATTCCAGAAGACGACCTTGTCTTCGAGATCGAGGACCATGATGGCATCCTGGGCAATATCGAGCAGGGCGGCCTGCTGCTCGATGCGCTCGCGGGCGAGGCGATGCTGGGTGATGTCGAGAGCGATGCCGGCAATCCGGCGGATGCGGCCGTCCGGATCGGTGATGGCGAAGCCGCGGCTCCAGATCCAGCGTTGCTCGGCCTGCGGGGTGAGGATGCGGAACTCGTCGGTGAAAGTGCCTCCCTGGGCGAGTTTGCGAAAGCCGGCCTCGACGCGGGCGCGATCCATCTCGTGGATGGATTCGATGAAGAGGGCGGGATGACGGTGCAACTCGTCGGCGGGCCGCCCCCAGACGGTGGTGAAGGCGGGGTTGACATACAGGACGCGCCCGAGGTCGGCGTCGAACATCCAGAATACTTCGCTGACATTGTCGGCGAGCTGCCGGAAGCGTTCCTCGCTTTCACGGAGGGCGGTTTCGGCGGCGATGCGGCGCCGCCGGCCTTCGGCTTCCCGAAGGGTGCGCTGCACCGAGGGCACGAGCCGGACCAAGTTGTCCTTGAGGATGTAATCATGGGCTCCAAGTTTGATCGTCTCCACCGCGGTGACCTCGCCGACCGTCCCGGAAATCACGATACAGGGCGGGCTGTCGCGGCGGGACATGATGATTTCGAGGACCTCGGGCGCTTCGAAGGCCGGCATCGAGTAGTCGGAAAGGATGAGATCAAAGCCCCCTTCATCGAGGGCGGCGGTCAGGTCGGCGGGCGTTTCGACGCGCTTGAGGGTGAGGGTGTAGCCGGCCTTGGAAAGGTGGTGCTTGATCAGCAAAGCGTCATCCTCGTTGTCTTCGACGAGCAGGATGTGCAGTGGCTGGGGTCGGGAGGGATCGGGTTTTTCGGCGTCCGCCTCCATGCCTGAAGCCAGGTTTTCGGCGGAAGGTGATTCCTTGCGGGCCATAGTTGGGGATGCGGGGGGCGTTATTTGGCTTGCAGAGGGCTGCCATCGGCCCGCCCCGCAACCAGTCTGGTGATCATCCTTCCCAATGCGGATGGCGATTGCAATTCTCAATTCCCATCCGACCGAAACCGCGGGCAGCAGCGGTGTTTATGCTTTCGCGGCTGGCCAGGATGGATGGGAGGCTCCATGAAGGGGAGCCATGGCAGGGTCAACGAAACGTCGGGCGGTGGCGGCGGCCTTCTTGCTGGGTTGGGCGGGCCTGGTGCTGGCGGCGGCCGGTTGTGGAGCGGTGGCCAGCGAGCGGCGGGCGCCCTCGGTGACTCCGGGGCCGGTGGGTGAGACGGCGAGCGACTGGCGCCGCGAGCTCGATGGTTACCTCGATTTGCCGGTGTTTGAGCGGGCACGCTGGGGCATCCAGGCGGTGGAAGCGGCTACCGGCATGGTGCTTTATGAAAGGGATGCGGAGCGGCTGTTTCAGCCGGCCTCTAATGTGAAGCACTTCACGGTCGCGGCCGCCCTCGACCGTTTGGGCGGGGCTTTCCAGTTCAGCACATCCCTGCGGGCCATGGACCCTCCGGATGTCGATGGCACGGTGACGGGGGATCTTTTCATGGTCGGCGGCGGCGACCCCGTCTTAGGCGGAGGGTCGATCTGGGCCGCAGGGAGCACGGTGGAAGAACTGGCGGAGCGCCTGACCGCGGCGGGAGTGCGGCGGGTGACGGGGGACGTGGTCGGGGACGGCCGTTGGTTCGAGGCTCCGGCGGCCGGGGGTGGCTGGACATGGGAGGATTCGCTCTACGCTTACGGCGCTCCGGTCTCGGCCTTGACCGTGGCCGGCAACGTGATGCCCTTGGAGATTGCTCCGGGGGACGCTCCGGGTGATCCGCCGATTGTGCGGACGGCGGTGCCGCCGGGAGGCCCTGGAGTGACGGTGCGTGCAGCGACCGTCGAACCCTCCACGCCATTCCGACTTTTCTGGACACGCGGGACGGGGTCCGGGGAAGTGGTTCTTCGTGGCCGGGTGCCGGCCGACAGTGCGCCGGTGGTGCTGACCTTTCCGTTGGCGGAACCGGAGCGCGTGGCCGCGGAGCGGTTGTCGGCGGCCCTGCGGGAGGCAGGCGTGGACGTCGAGGGGGTGGTGCGGACCGCAGAAGCGGATGACGGACCCTTGCCGGAGCAGATTCTCGCGGAGGTGGCATCGCCGCCGTTGCGGGAGCTGGTGCGGGCGGTGCAGAAATCCTCACAGAACCTTCATGCACAGCTCCTGCTGCTGCATCTGGGCCGGGCGGCCCGGAGCGGCGGGGAAGGAACTCCGGAGATCGATGACCAGGCGGCCGGGCTCGTCGCGGTGCGGCAATTTGCCGGGCGGCTGGGGGTGCCGGACAATTCCCTCCACCTCCAGGATGGCGCCGGTCTGGGCCGGGCCAACCTGGTGACTCCCGCCGCCCTCGTCCAACTGCTCCGGGCGATGGAGGATCATCGGGAGGCGTCGGCCTTTCGAGATGCGCTGCCGGTGGGCGGGCGCGATGGCACGCTCCGCCGGCGGTTTGCGGGCGGGCCGCTCGAAGGCCGGGTCGTGGCCAAGACCGGCACTCTGCGCGGGGTTTCCGCTCTGTCGGGTTATTTGGATACAGCGGAGCGGGGCCCGGTTGTCTTCGCGATCCTGTTGAACAACTACTTGCCCGCCGAGACCGGATCGCCGACCGCCCGCGAGGCCGTTGATGAAGTGGTGCGCCGCCTGCACCATGCGCCCGGCGGACCGTGAAGGCAACAGCCGCCAAACCGGTTGCCCGCCGGCCGGCCCCGGCTAGGGTGGACCGCATGTGGACCCGGATTGCATCTCTCTTCCTGCTTGCTCCCTGCCTCTCCGCCATGCCCGGCTTTGTCCGCGATCCGGGACTTCAGAGGATCGTGGACCGGGTGGTGGAGGAGACGGTGGCCACCCTTGATAATCCGCCTTTCGGCCCGGAGCAGATTGCCCTCACTCTCGTCCGGCTTGGAGAGGATGCCCCGTGGCGATTTGGCAGCCATCGCGGCATGGAGCAGGTTTTTCCCGCCAGCGTGGTCAAGCTCTGCTACCTGCAGGCGGCCCACCACTGGATGGAGGAGGGGAAGATGGAAGCGACCGACGAAGTCGATCGTGCCCTCCGCGACATGATCGTGCGCTCGGGCAACGAACCGACCCACTACATTGTCGATCTGCTCACCGGTACGACCAGCGGGCCGGAATTGCCGCCGGAGGAGCTGGAGGAGTGGCTGCACCGCCGCAATGCCATCAACCGTTACTTCGCAGGGCTCGGCTACACCCGCCTCAATGCCAACCGCAAGCCATGGTGGGAAGGTCCCTACGGGCGGGAGATGCAGTCCTTCCGGGTGCACCAACCCATCCACCGCAATTGGATGACGAGTGATGAAACCGCCCGCATTTTGGTGGAAATCGCCACTGGCGCGGCGGTGACGCCCGAACGCTCCGAAGCCATGATGGCCCTGCTCCGGCGGGATCTCGCCACCCCGGAAGGCCGGGCGGACAGCCAGGTCAGCGGTTACATCGGGGAAGCGCTGCCGCACGACGCCCTGCTCTGGTCGAAGGCCGGCTACACAAGCCGCGCCCGCCATGACGCCGCGGTTTTCGAACTGGCCGACGGCCGTCGCTTCGTGCTCACGGTTTTCACCAAGCACCGGGCCCGGGACGAGGGGCTATTGCCCGGGATCGCCCGGCGGGTGCTGGATGCGCTCTGATTCACGGAAGGGATGGACGGGGCGGAGGCACCAGTGGCCTGCTCCCGGCTTCGGTGCCGCCGGCCCGCCGCCCAATTCGGATCAAGCCTGGGTGGTGAGCCCGAAGCCGGGGCCGGCTGCGGGACGAATGTATCCGTCTTGGTAGGACAGGCCGCGGAACGGGCCGGGCTTGAGGAGCCAGGCGCCATCGAGATCGGCATAATCGGTGCCGGCGGCGGCGACGAGGCCGGCCGCGATGAGGAGCTCGGATTCGAGCATGCAGCCCACCATGGTCTTCAAGCCGGCCGCACGGGCGGCCGCGGCCAGCCGAAGCACGGGGGTGAGGCCGCCGACCTTGGTCAGCTTGAAATTGACCCCGTCGTAGCGGGCGAGGGCGTCGCCGAGGCCGTCGAGGTCCGGAGTGCTCTCGTCGGCGAAAAACTCGAACGGGCAGCGGCCGCGGAAGGCGGCCAGGGGTTCGTCCTTGTCGGGGGGAAGGGGTTGCTCGAGGAGGTGGACGTTGAGCCGGGCGAGGTCCGGGATGGACCGTTCCAGCAGGGACGGCGTCCAGGAGGCGTTGGCGTCCACCCGCAGGCGCGCGGCGGGGCAGGCGGCGGCGGTCATTCGCACCAGATCGAGATCGCCGGTACGGTCGACCTTCAATTTGAGGACGGGCAGGCCGTCGACTTCGGCGAGTTTTTCGGGCAGCTCCCCGAGGTCGCTGATCCCGAGCGTGAACGACGAAAGCACCGGCTCTGGCGGCCGCCCATGGACCAGCTCGTGGACGGACAGGCCCTTCTTTTTGGCGAGCCAGTCCCAGCAGGCGAGGTCGAGCGCGCACCAAGCCGAGGGTGACGAGGGCAGCAGCCGGCGCCATTCCTCCCAGAGATGCGGCAGATCCTGTGGGCCGGAAGGAGGCGGAGGCAGGCCGTTGCGCGAAAGGTCGCTGAGCTGGCGAATGACCTCTTCGGTGCTGGTGCCATAGTAGCCGCGCGGGGCAGCCTCGCCCCAGCCGACCCCTCCATCGGCCTCCAGGGAAAGGAGGACATTGTCCGCGGACCCATAGGCCGAGCGGTCGATGCGGAAAACCCGGCGCGGGGGCAGGGTGAGGGCACGGGCAACCAATTTCATGAGCGGAAAGCGGTTCTTAACAAAAACGATAAAAACAGACTGGCCACAAGCCGGAACTCCACCCACGGTCATTCCCACCCCGACCATGTCGAAGCGAACGTTCTCAAGCTGTCTGATCTGTGCAATGGTGCTATTAATGGGAGCCTGTCGTCCGATGGATGGCGCCGTGGAGCCGCCGCCGGTGCCGCGTGAGTTCCGCGGCGTCTGGATCGCCACGGTGGCCAACATCGACTGGCCCTCGTCGAAGGAGCTCTCCACCGCCGAGCAACAGGCGGAGTTGCTCGCGATCCTGGACCGGGCGGTGGAGCTGAACCTCAACGCGGTCGTGCTGCAGGTGCGGCCGATGGGGGATGCCCTCTACGCCTCACCGACTGAGCCATGGTCGGAGTATCTTACGGGAGCGGTGGGGCGGGCGCCCGAGCCGTTTTATGATCCGCTGGAATTCGCCCTCCGGGCCTGCCGGGAGCGCGGGTTGGAGTTGCACGCCTGGTTCAATCCCTACCGGGTGAAGCATCCCTCGGCCCGCTCCGAGTTGCCGGCCAACCACATCAGCCGACGGCGGCCGGACCTCGTCCGCACCTACGGCAGATACCTCTGGATGGATCCCGGGGAACCGGACACCCGCAGCTACGTCCTTGGGGTCGTCAAGGACCTGCTGACCCGCTACGACGTGGACGGCATCCACATCGACGACTATTTTTATCCCTATCCCTCCTACGACAACGGGAGGCCTTTTCCCGACGACCGTTCCTGGGAGCGCTACCGGGCCGGGGGCGGCCGGCTGGAGCGCGACGACTGGCGTAGGGAAAACGTGAATACCTTTGTGCGGGAATTTTACCAACTGGTGAGGGAGACGGCCCCGGGGGTGCGGGTGGGGGTGAGCCCCTTTGGCATCTGGCGCCCCAACAACCCCGAGGGCATCCAGGGATTGGACCAATTTGCCGTGCTCTATGCGGATGCGCGGAAGTGGTGGCAGGAGGGATGGATGGATTACCTCGCCCCGCAGCTCTATTGGCCGATCGACCAGGCCCCGCAGTCCTATCCGCGGCTGCAGGAGTGGTGGGCGAGCCACAACCGGCAGAACCGCCACCTCTGGGTGGGCAATTTCACCAGCCGGGTGACCGGCGGGGCCGATGGTTGGCCGCCGTCGGAGATCGTGCGCCAAGTCCAGCTCACCCGGGCCTTTGAGGGTGCGACCGGCAACATCCATTTCAGTGCCCGCGCCCTCATGGAACCACGCGGCGGTCTCGCGGAGTTGCTCCGGCGGGAGGTCTATGCGGAGCCGGCCCTGGTGCCGGCGACACCGTGGCTGGGCCGGGGCCGGCCGGAGCGGCCGGAAGGTCGCTTCGAAGGGCGGGGCGTGATCTGGGAATCGCCGGGGAGTGGCTCGCTCAAGCTCTGGGTGGTGCAGATCCGCCGAACCAATGGATGGGAGACGCGGCTGGTTCCGGCTGCGGAGCGTCGTGGCGGGCGGCTCGAGCTGGCACGCGGGGCCCGGGTGCTGGAAGTGCGCATCTCCGCGGTCAACCGCCTCGGGATTGAAGGACCGGTGCTGCGGTTGACACCGGGCGCCTGACAGGAGCGGTCATGCTCTGGCAGAGCCATCCCCCTGCATCCGCGACCGGCATCGGCGTGATGACCGGTTCCTCGATGGATGGGATCGATTTGGCGTTCTGCCGCTTCACCGAGGCTGGGGCCGGGGGCTGGGACTACCGGATCGAGGCCGCGGAAGTGGCGCCCTTTCCCGAGGGATGGCGCCGCCGACTGGAGCGATTGCCCGGGGGGACGGCGCGGGAGCTGGCGGAGGCGGGGGCGGCCTTCGGCCGGATGTTGGGTGCGGTGGTGCGGGCGTTTGCCGGCCGCCTCGGCGAGTCCCCGGAGTTCGTGGCCAGCCATGGGCAGACGCTGTTTCACGAGCCGGGAGTGGGATTGACCTTTCAGCTCGGCGACGGGGAGTGGATGGTCTCGGAGTTGAGCTGCCCGCTGGTGGATTGCTTTCGCGGCAAGGATGTCGCGCTGGGCGGGGAGGGTGCGCCGCTGGTGCCGCTGGCGGAGCGCGCGCTCTTTCCCGGGGTGGATGGATTTCTCAATCTCGGAGGCATCGCCAACATCAGTGCCGGCGGCCGGGCCTGGGATGTGGCTCCGGCCAACACCGTCCTTGACCGGCTGTTTCGTATCCATGATCCGGATGCAGGGTTTGATGCGGGCGGCCGGTTGGCGGCGGCCGGCCGGCCACTGCCGCGGTTGTTGGAGAGACTTGAGGAGGCGGAGTATTTCCGGCGGCGGCCGCCGAAGTCTCTCGGCGGGGAGTGGGCGGAGCGCCACGTCTTTCCGTTGCTCAAGGCGGAAAACGCTCGGGTGGAGGATCTGCTCCACACCTACGGCCTGCATTTGGCTCAGCGGGTGGCGGCCGATGCGGCGCCGCTGCGCGGCGGCCGGCTCATGGTCACGGGCGGCGGCGCCCACAATGAGTTTGTGGTCGGGTGCCTGCGGCAAGCGCTGGAACCACTGGCGGTGACGCTTGTGATCCCGGACCGCGAAGTCGTGGATTTCAAGGAAGCGCTCTGCTTCGCTTGGCTCGGTTTGCAGGTGCTGTGCGGCCGGCCCACCACCGACGCCGCCGTCACCGGCGCCCGGCTCCCCTGTGTGGGCGGTGCGATCCACCTGCCGCCGGGCTGGGAGCGCCAAGGCTTGGCGCCGGCGGCCGCGGGATCCGCCCCATGATCATACCCATGCTAGCGGAAACCTCTGGCGGACTGAGCGGCCACTTCACCTGGATCGACTGGCTGGTCGTTTTCGGTTACCTGGTGGTGACGACCGTGATCGGCGGGGCGCTGGCGGGCAAGCAACAGACGATCAAGGACTTCTTCCTCGCGGGGCGCAAACTGCCCTGGTACGCAGTCGCGGGCTCGAGCATCGCGACCGAGATCAGCGCGATCACCTTCGTGAGCGTGCCCTTCATCGTCTTCCAGCCCGGGGGCAATTTCACCTACCTGCAGCTCGGCTTGATCGGCGGGCTCTTCGCCCGGCTGGTGGTGGCCTTCGTGCTCGTGCCCGCGTACTACCGCCGGGAGATCTACAGCCCCTACGACTACATGGGACACATGCTGGGGCGGAATGTCCGCGGCATGACCACGGCGCTCTTTTCGCTCGGAGGGATGTTGGCGCAGTCCTCCCGCGTTTACCTGACCGCACTCATTCTCGCCCTCGTGCTGCATGCACCGCTCGGCGACCTGGCCGGGGCGACGGGGATCCCGGTATTGGTCTGGGCGATTCTCATCATCGGTATTGTCTCCGTGGCCTGGACCCTGATGGGCGGGATGGCGACGGTCATCTGGACGGATGTGATTCTCTTCATCGTCTTCGTGGTCGGGGCTTTGGTGGCGCTGGGCACGATCGTGGCGCACCTCGACGCCGGGCTCTTCACGATCCTGAAGGCCGGCTGGGAGGAGGGCAAATTCGAGCTTTGGGACTTCGACTTCAGCCTCACGATGGAATTCACGGTTTGGACGGCGGCGATCGCAGCCACCTGGGGAGGGATCGGGGCTTACGGGACCGACCAACTGATGGCGCAACGGCTCTTCTGCTGCAAAAACCAGCGGGAGGCGCGCAAGGCGGTGCTGGCGAGCTACTTCGGGATCGTGATCACGGTGCTGGTTTCCCTCGTGGGAGTGGGGCTGTGGTATTATTACGGAAAAAACCCGCTCGAAGGGGAAGCGTTGGCGGCCTTTGAGGAACGGGGCGACCGGATCTTCCCGATCTTCATCCTCTCGGTCATCCCGACCGGGCTGACGGGGTTGATCATCGCGGGTATCTTTGCCGCGGCCATTTCGAGCCTCGACTCGATCCTGGCGGCACTTTCGCAGACGAGCCTACATGCCTTTTACCTGCCGCTGCGCGAGCGTTACCTGAGGTTGCGGGGCATGTTGCCGCCGGCCAAGGGCGATCCGCTCTCGGCCGGGGCCGGAGGCGATCGTAGCGATAAAGTGGATACGGAGGAGGACCGGAGAACCGTCTTGGTCTCGCGCCTGCTCGTCCTCTTCTGGGGCGTGGTGTTGAGTGTGCTGGCGATCGCGATGCACCGTGCGGCGGACTTTTTCCCCCATCTGCTGGGGTTGGCGCTGGGGTTGGCGGGCTTTGTTTCGGGCGGACTGATGGCCGGCTTTTTCCTCGGCTTCTTCGCGCGGCGACTGCGGATCGACGGGACCGGATTTCTCTTTGCGGCGCCGCTGGGCGTGTTTGCGGTCCTTGCGGTCAGCCCCTTCAACCAGCATGACTGGGCGGTGCAGGCCTGCTGGGTGGGAGGCCTGGTGGTGCTGGCGGGGTGGGTGGCCTGGCATTGGAAAGCCTTGCCGCTATGGCGGACGCTCGGGCTGGTCTGCGGGGTGGCGCTGATGGTGCTGCTGGCGCACCAGGCTTACTTCATCGAGCTGCACCCGGTGACCGGCGAGGAAGTGCGGCGAACCATTGCCTGGCCCTGGTTTGCCCCCGTGGGCTCGCTTTTCACCTTTGTCTTCGGCTACCTGCTGGCGGGTCCTCGTGATCCCGCGATGGATGCGGACGAGCCGGAGCAAGGCTGAACGGGTCGGAAAGGGCGGTCGGCAAAGCGGCCGGAGTGGTTTGGTGAAAAATACGGTTTGGATTTCCGCCGTGATGCGTTAACGAAACAGAATGGAAGGAAAGCCAGATCCCGGATCCATCCTTGCCAACGTCTTTGGTTTCGACGCCTTCCGCCCGGGCCAGGAGGATGTGATCGGCCATCTGCTGGCCGGGCGGTCGGCGCTGGCGGTGTTTCCAACCGGCGGGGGGAAAAGCCTGTGTTATCAACTGCCGGCGCTGGTGCTCGAGGGCATGACCCTGGTGGTCTCGCCCTTGATCGCGCTGATGAAGGATCAAATCGACTACCTGCTCTCACGCGGGGTGCGGGCGGCGCGGCTGGATTCGAGCCAGTCCGGGGAGGAGGCGCGGCAAGTGTGGAGCGATCTGAGGGAAGGCCGGCTGAAACTCCTTTACGTGGCGCCGGAGCGCTTCGCGAGCGAGCGGTTTCTCCAGCGGCTGCGGCGGACCGCGATCGGCCTGATGGTGATCGACGAAGCCCACTGCATCTCGGAGTGGGGGCACAACTTCCGCCCCGACTACATGAAACTGGCGCGCCTGGCCGCGGAGTTGCGGGTGGGCCGGGTGCTGGCCCTGACCGCCACCGCCACCCCGCCGGTGGCGGAGGACATTCGGAAGAGCTTCGGGATCGAGCGGGAAGCCTATGTGAACACCGGCTTTCACCGTCCCAACCTCACCCTCCGGGTGACTCCGGTCGAGCCCCGGGAGCGCGAGCGGCGCCTGGTGGAGCGCCTGCGGGCCGGGCCGCCGGGAGCGGCGATCGTCTATGTGACGCTGCAGAAGACGGCGGAGCAGATGGCGGCGCGGTTGAGTGAATGCGGGATCGCGGCGCGCGCCTACCATGCCGGGCTGCCCGCGGAGGAGCGCCACGCCATCCAGGATGCCTTCATGAAAGGCAAGGACGGCGTGGTGGTGGCGACGATCGCCTTCGGCATGGGCATCGACAAGGCGGACATTCGCGCCGTCTGCCACTACAACCCGCCGAAATCGCTGGAAAACTACATGCAGGAAATCGGCCGGGCCGGGCGGGACGGAAAACCCTCGGACTGCGAGCTTTTCTTCTGTAGCGAGGATCTCAATACATTGGAGAACTTCAGTTTCGGCGACACGCCGGACCCGGAAGCGGTGCGCGGGCTGGTCGAGGAACTGCTCGCGCTTCCCGAGACCTTCGATGTTTCCCTTCACGAGCTTTCCATGCGCTGGGACATCCGCACTCTGGTGGTTTCCACCCTGCTGACCTACCTGGAGCTGGACGGGGTGCTGGCCTCGACCGGTCCGCGCTATAATGAGTACTCCTTCCAACCGCGGCGCGGTTCGGCGGAGATCCTGGCCGGTTTCGATGCCGAGCGGGCGGCCTTTCTGAAGCGGCTGTTTTCGCGGGCGAAGAAAGGGCGGACTTGGTTTTCGATCGATCTGGCGGAAACGGCGGCCGCACTGGGGGAGCCGCGGGAGCGCCTGGTGGCGGCGCTGAATTTCCTGGAGGAGAGAGGGGAGCTGGTGCTGAAAGTGTCCGGCCTGCGGCACGGCTATCGGTTTCTGAAGAAGCCGGCGGAGAGCGGTGCGGTGGCGGCGGCTCTGCAGGAGCGCTTCGAGCAGGCCGAGCGGCGCGACCTCGGGCGTATTCGTCAAGTGGAGACGCTGGCGGCGGCGCGGGACTGTGTCACCCGCCAAGTGCTGGCTTATTTCGGCGAGGATCTCGGCGGACCCTGCGGTCATTGCGACCGCTGCCTGGGTGAGGCTGTGCCCGCGATGCCGGACCGGCCGGCGGATGCGCTCGGTGCGGAGGAGCGGGAGCTGCTGCGCACCTTGTGCGGCGAAGAGCATGAAGCCCTGGCCACGCCCCGGCAGTTGGCGCGATTTCTCTGCGGCATCGCCTCGCCCGCCGCCAGCCGGGCCAAGCTGACCCGGGACCAACGTTTCGGCTGCTTGGCGCAGCGGCGTTTCGCCACCGTGCTGGCGGCGGCGGCGGAGGAGCTTGGCCAAGCGGGGTGCGGGCCCGGTGGATTCAGCTCCCCGGCTTGACCGCGGGGATGGCCGCCAGCTCCGGGGGGAGCTGGTCGGGCGGGTAGGTGGGGAAATTCATCTCCAACAGCGGGAGGAGCGGAAAGGCAAAACGGGCCTGGCCGCCGCTGCGGTCGACGAGGACCGCGACTCCGGCGACCGTGCCGCCGGCTTGCTTGATGAGAGCGGCGCATTCATCGACACGCCCCCCGCGGGTAATGACATCCTCGACGATCAGCACCTCCTCGCCCGGCTGCAGTTTGAAGCCGCGGCGCAGGACCAGCCGGCCCTCTTCTTTCTCCGCGAAGCGGTAGCGCACACCCGCTTGGCGGGCGACCTCCTGGCCGATGACGAGGCCGCCCATGGCCGGGGCGAGCACGGAACGAAAGCGGATCCCGGAAAGCCGGGCGAGGAGCAAAGTGGCCAGACGCTCAACCGCGGCCAGATCCTCGCAAACCCGGGCGCATTGGAAAAACCTCGGGCTGCGCAGTCCGGAGCGGAGTATGAAGTGCCCCGAGAGGAGGGCGCCGGTTTGTTCGAAGAGAGAAAGGACTTCGGCGTCGGTGTCGGCCATGGGGGGATTTGGTGCCAGCGGACCGCGGGGGTCAAGGAACAGGTGGCGGGTCCGGTTTGCCGGCGGCGGGGGATGCTTCCGTCGCCGGCCCCGGAGGCGGCTTGCACCCTCCGCGGGGTCGGGGCAGATTTTGGGGCAGCAACGATGAGTGAACCCACCATGCGAATCGACAAGTGGCTTTGGGCGGTGCGGTTGTTCAAGACCCGCGGCCTGGCGCTGGAGGCCTGCAAGGCGGGTCATGTGCGGATCGAAGGACAGCCCGTGAAGCCTTCCCGGATGGTGCGGGGTGGGGAGGAAATCCTGGCGCGGGTTCACCTGGTGGAACGCAAAGTGCGGGTGTTGGGGCTGCCGGCATCCCGGGTGGGGCCGCAGCGGGTGGCGGAGTTCATGGATGACCTGACGCCGCCGGAGGCTTACGACGTGGTGCGTGAGAACCGCATCCAAGCGGTGCTGCAGCGGCCGCGCGGAGAAGGCAGGCCCACCAAGCGCGAACGCCGTTTGATGGACCGCCTCCTGCTCCCGCCCGATTGAGCGGCGGCTGCATCGACGCCCCGAGGCCGCCGACCGCCGCTCGGCTACAATTTCACGTGTCGAAATCGACTTGCGCCCCAAGGGGGTGTTGCGTTTTCCATCAAAGGCTTACTCCTTTGCCTGCAGTTTCATGGCCACGCCCGCTCCAGTCTATCGCGCCACAGTCCACTTCTCCGGTCATGTCCAGGGAGTGGGCTTTCGCTACCAAGCCTACCAGACCGCCAAAGAGTTCGAGGTCACCGGGTTGGTCAAGAACCTCAGCGATGGCCGGGTCCTCTTGGTGGCGGAGGGATTGGAGGAAGAGGTTCAGGATTTCATCGAAACGGTCCGCGAGCGCATGGAAGGCTACATCCGCGATCTTGAAACCAGCTCCGAAACGGGAGCCCGACAACATGGCGACTTCTCCATCCAGTAAACCCCCCGCGATCCGCATCGAGGGATTGACGAAGGACTTCGCGCTCACCCTGCGCGGCCTCAAGCTGCGGGCGGTGGACAACCTCGACCTGACGGTGAAGGAAAACCAAGTCTTTGGTCTGCTTGGGCCCAATGGGTCGGGCAAGAGCACCACCATCAAGGTCATTCTGGGTCTGCTCGAGCCGACCTTCGGCAGCTGCGAGATTTTCGGCATCCCGAGCAACAACGTGCGCTCGCGGATGGACGTGGGCTACCTCCCGGAGGCGCCTTATTTCTACCGCTACCTCAACGGCGAGGAGTTGGTCCGCTTCTACGGCCGGATCTGCCAAGTGCCGAAGGACCGCCTCGAGGACCGGGTCGCCGAGGTGCTCGAGTGGGTGGGCTTGAAGGATGCCGCCCGCCGCCGCGTGGGCACCTACTCCAAAGGCATGTTGCAGCGGGTCGGCCTGGCCCAGGCCTTGGTCCACGACCCGCGACTGATCCTGCTCGACGAGCCGACCGCCGGGGTCGACCCGGTGGGTTCGGCGGAGATCTCCGAACTCATCCTCAAGCTCAAGGACGCGGGCAAGACCATCCTGCTCTGCTCCCACCTGCTCGCCCAGGTCGAGGGGATTTGTGATGAGATCGCCATCCTCAACCGCGGCCGCCTGGTGCTGGAAGGCGATCTGAAAAGCCTCGTCAGCGAGCGGCACCGCAACGCCGTCATGGTGGAGAACCTGCCGGCCGGCCTGGAGAAAGAGCTGGGGGCTTGGCTGGAGGCGAAAGGCGCCCGGCTCGTGGGCATCGAAACACCCCGGACCACCCTGGACCGGATATTTCTCGAACACATCGGCTACCGCAAAGAGCAGGGCAGCTCCCGCCAAGTGGATGAAAACATTGCCCGCAGCGACGCCGGCAAGCCGGAGGCATCATGAAAACGATCCGTTTTTCGCCCGAGCGGGTGAGCATCATCGCCCGCAATACTCTTCTGGAGGCCGTCCGCCAGAAACTCTTCAGTTTCCTGGTCCTGATCTCGCTGGGGATGATCCTCAGCTCGACCTTTTTCCGGGACTTCAACTTCGGCTCCGGGGAGTTGAAATTCATCACCGACTTCGGCTTCGGTGCGATCACCTTTTTCGGCTCGATTTTGGCGATCGTGGCCACCGCGCAGCTCTTCTTCAGCGAGATCGAAAACCGCACCGCCCTCACCATCCTGGCCAAGCCGGTCTTCCGCTCCGAATTCATCTTCGGCAAGTTTTTCGGCGTCTTCCTGGTGCTGCTGTTTTTCTGCGCGATCATGGCGGTGTCGTTGGCGGGGGTCCTCTACTGGCGGGAGGGGGAATTGACGCGGGAGATCCCGGATGCCTTTGCCGACGGCCGGCTCGTCGCCTACGGCGACATCTTCATCTTCGTTTTCCTGCAGTGGCTGAAATTCGGTATCCTGGCCGCCATTACGATGGTGATCGCGAGCTTCTCGAACACCAACCTCTACAGCGTGGTGATGTCGTTTTTCATCCTCATCATCTGCCACCTGCAATACCTGGCGAGGGATGCCTGGGAGGCGCTCGGGGTGCTGCCGGTGAAACTGGCGGTGGGCCTGCTGGGGCTGATTTTCCCCAACTTCCAGCTCTTCAACCTCGGGGACCAGATCGCTCTCGGGGAGCGCCTGCCGGGAGAACTGGCGCTGCGGGTGGCCCTTTACGGGCTCGTCTACATCCTCGTTTTCAACGCCGTCGCCATTTACAGTTTCCGCAAGCGTGAGATCTAAGCTGCAGACGATAGGGGTGATTTTGGGAATGCTGGTGCTGGCGGGGCTCCTGACCCGCCCGATCGAAGCCCCGGCCTGGCATCAGCTCCGGGAGCGTGAGCCGGCGCTCAACCTCGACCGGATCGAGGGTGCGCTCGGGCAGGGGGTGACGGTGGCCCTGCTGGGTGGCTTCCGCGCCATGGTGGCGAACTTCATCTGGCTGCGCGCAAACCACCACTGGGAGCGCTATGACCGGCCCGCCACCACCGCGCTCATCCACCTCACCACCGCAGTCGATCCCCGGCCGCTTTATTTCTGGCTCAACGGCGCGCGCATGATCGCCTACGACATGCCGAATTGGCGCTACGACGATCTCGGCGGGATTGAGAACGTGCCCCGTGATGTCCGCCGGGAGATTGAGCGCGAGCAGAGCGGGATCGCCTTTGCCTTGCTCGACAACGCGCTCGAGTTTCATCCCGACAACCCGAGCATCTACATCGACAAGGCCAACATCGCCCAGCGCCGGATCGAAGACCTCGAGTTGGCGGTCGAGTATTACCGCCAGGCCGCCCTGCAACCCGACGCCCCCTTTTATGCGGCCCGGATTTATGCCGAACTGCTCCGGCGGCTCGACCGCCACCGGGAGGCCTACGAATGGTTGGTGGAGCTTTACCCGAGGCTGCCGCCGGACAACGATGCGGCCATGGCCCCGGTCGTGCTCGGGCGCATCCGCGACCTCGAAGACCACCTCGGCATCCCTCCCGGAGAGCGGTACCAACCGCCGGCGCGCGCGCGGCCGGGTGTGCCGGAGATGCTGGTTCCGTGAGCGGAAACCCGGAAAACATTTTCCCGGTCGACGACCGGTTGCTGGACCGTGCCGCCCGCGAGCGCCTTCTCGGCCAACGCGGGCGGGTGATTTGGTTTTATGGCCTCTCCGGCTCCGGCAAGACGACCCTGGCCGCCGCCCTCGAGCGCCGTCTCCACCAGGAGGGCCTCCTGACCCTGGTGCTGGACGGGGACAACCTGCGCACCGGGCTCAACCGGGGCCTCGGATTTTCCGAGGAGGACCGGAGGGAAAACATCCGGCGGGCGGCGGAGGTGTCGCGCCTCCTGCTGCAGGCCGGCGTGGTGGTGCTCTGCTCCTTCATCACCCCGCGGGAAGAGCTGCGGCGCATCCTGAGGGAGATCATCGGGCCGGAGCGGTTGACCGAGATCTATGTGGCCTGCTCCTTTGAGGAATGCGCCCGGCGGGATGTGAAAGGCCTCTACGCCAAAGCCCGGGCGGGCGGGGTGGACCAGTTCACCGGCAAGGATTCCGCTTTTGAAATCCCCGCCCGCGCCGATCTCACCCTCGACACCGAACGGCGTTCCCTCGAGGACTGCCTGGATGAACTCTACCGCCATGTCCGGCCGCTGCTTGGCCGCGACACCGCCTCCCCTTTCGATCCAACATGAGCGATTATCAACTCACCCACCTCGAACACCTCGAACACGAAGCCATCTTCATCATGCGGGAAGTGGCGGCCCAGTTTGAGAAACCCGTGCTGCTGTTTTCTGGCGGCAAAGACTCGATCGTGCTCGTGCGCCTGGCCCAGAAAGCCTTTCACCCGGCGCGGATCCCCTTTCCGCTCATGCACATCGACACCGGGCATAACTTTTCCGAAGCCATCGAGTTCCGGGACTGGCTGGCCGCGGAGACCGGTGCGCGCCTGATCGTGCGGTTGGTGCAGGACAGCATCGACCAGGGCCGGGCGGCGGAGGAAAAAGGCCCCAACGCCAGCCGCAACGCACTCCAGACGGTCACCCTGCTGGATGCGATCGAGGAGCTGCAGTTTGACGCCGCCATCGGCGGGGCCCGGCGCGACGAGGAAAAAGCCCGGGCCAAGGAGCGGTTCTTTTCCCACCGCGACGAGTTCGGCCAGTGGGATCCGAAGAACCAGCGTCCCGAACTCTGGAACCTCTTCAACGGGCGCAAGCAGCACGGCGAGCATTTCCGCGTCTTCCCGCTGAGCAACTGGACGGAGATGGATGTCTGGCAGTACATTGCCCGCGAAAAGCTGCGCATTCCCTCGATCTATTATTCCCATGAGCGGGAAGTGGTGGAGCGCAACGGGACGCTGCTCGCGTATTCGGATTTCATTACGGTGGGTGCGAAAGAAACGATCGAGAACCGGATCGTGCGCTTCCGCACCGTGGGCGACATGACCTGCACCGGAGCGGTTGAATCGACCGCGGCGACCCTGGAGGACATCATCCGGGAAGTGGCCGCGGCCCGCGTGACGGAGCGTGGATCCCGGTCCGACGACAAGCGTTCCGAGACCGCGATGGAAGACCGCAAGAAAGCGGGTTACTTCTGAGGCGTTGGCGCGGTGCGCCGGAGGGGGCGCCTCAGCCGCCGACGACCTCGGAGCGGGCTTTTTCGGCCAAGGCGGTGCTGAGGTAGCGCTCGCCGAAGCTGCAGGCGACGGTGACGATGCGTTTGCCGGCCATCTCCGGGCGCCGGGCGACTTGGAGGGCGGCCCAGACATTGGCGCCGGTGGAGATGCCGCCGAGGATGCCCTCGCGCACGGAGAGGTCGCGGGCGGTCTCGAAGGCGTCCTCGTTGGTCACGGTGATGACCTCGTCGATGACGGCGGTGTTGCAATTGCGCGGGATAAAGCCGGCGCCGATGCCCTGGATCTTGTGCGGGCCGGGGGCGCCGCCGCTGATGACCGGACTGGCGCTGGGCTCGACGGCCACGGTGTGGAGATGGCGGCGCGCCTTGATGACCTCGGATACGCCGGTGATGGTGCCGCCGGTGCCGACGCCGGCGACAAAGACATCGATCCCGCCCTCCGTGGCTTCCCAGATTTCCTCGGCGGTGGTGCGGCGGTGGATTTCGGGATTGGCGGGATTGTCGAACTGGCCGGGCATGAAGGCGCGGCCGGAGTTTTCCTCGACCAACTCGCGGGCGCGACGGATGGCCCCGGGCATCCCTTCGGAACCTGGAGTGAGTTCGATGCTTGCGCCGAGCATGCGCAGCAGAACACGCCGTTCGGTGGACATAGTCTCCGGCATGGTCAAGAGGCAGGGGTAACCCTTGGCGGCGCAGACAAACGCGAGCGCAATCCCGGTGTTGCCGGAAGTCGGCTCGATCACAAGGCTGTCCGGCCGAAGCAGCCCATCCTTTTCGGCGGCTTCAATCATGGCCATGCCGATGCGATCCTTGACGCTGCCGAGTGGATTGAAGAACTCGCACTTGAGCAGAATTTCGGCCTCAAGGCCTTCGACCAGGCGGTTGAGGCGGACCAGGGGGGTGCGGCCGACGGTGGCCACGATGGAGTTGAAAACGGATGACATGGGCGGTGAACGGTAAATGGTAAACGGTTGGGTTTTCCCTATGCAGGGCTGCCGGTTCAAGGGAAATCGCGAAGGATGGCCTCGGCGGCGAGCCGGCCGGAGCGGAGGGCGCCGTTGATCGATCCTTGGCACATGTAGTCCCCACAGGCATACAATCCGGTCCGCAGCCGCAGCATGCCCGGAGGACGGGGCGTGCCCGGGGTTTCCGCCGGGAGGGCCCGGGGAATCGCACAGGCCTGCAAAAAATCCCACGGCCCGGCGCCGGGGCCAAACCAGGCTTCCAACTGGCTCCGCAGCTCGGGCAGAAGGCGGGAGGCCGGCGCCGTGGCTTGCGGGCCGATAACCGAGAGGGCGAAGAGGGAGCGATCCCGCGGGGCATAGCTGCCTTGGGCGGCGCTGACCGGGGCGATGACGGTGGCCGGTCCGCGGCCCTCGCCGTCGAGATGTAGAAGCGGTTCGGCGGCGGTTTCCCGGGGCGCGGCGAAGTAAAACGTCGTGGTCGGATGATGCCCGGGGGTGGGCAGGTCGGGCACGAGGCGGGCGGCGCTTCCGGCATCGGTGGCGATGACCACGGTGCGGCCCCGGATGCATTCGCCGGAGGCGAGGCGGACCCGACCGTCGGCTTCGATCGCCTCCACCGGCTCGGATGTGCGGAGCGTGTCCCGGGGCAGGGAACGTGCGATCTGGGCGGGGATTTCGCCCATGCCCCGGGCGGGGAGCACGGCGAGTCCGCGGGCGAACATGGCGAAAACGAAGCGGAAGATCCGGGCCGGCGTCCGCAGCTCCGGATCTAGAAAAACACCTCCCATGAACGGCCGGAAAAACCCCTCCAGCATGGAAGCGGTGAAACCGCGGTCGCGCAGGAAATCGAGGGTGGAGATGTCGTCCTCTTCAGTCGGTTGATCGGGTGCGGGGCCGAGGAGGGTGTGCCGCAGGTGGAGGATGCGAAGCTTGTCTGCGAGGGTGCCGACGGGGGAGGCAAGGCTGGCCGGGAGCTTCGAGGGCCGGCGGAGCGGATCATGCACATCGTGCCAGGCGCCGCCCCGCCGGACGCGTGCGCCGGGCAGAAAGGCGCCCGCCGCGAGGGAGGGCAGGTCAATGACTCCTTTCGCTTCCGGGTAGGCGGTGAGAAAAACTTGGAAGCCGTGGTCGAGCAAAAAGCCGTCGCGGCCATCGGTGCGGACACGGCCTCCGGGTCGATCCGCCGCCTCCAAAACGACAGTCGGCCGACCGGCTTCGGCGAGACGGAGGGCGCAGCGCAGACCGGCGAGACCGGCGCCGATGACGACCACCGGTTCTTTCATTGCGGGAGGCCGGGTGAAGCGCGGGGTGGGGCTTTCATGACGTGGTGGAAGGGGGTGGTGGAGATGATGGTGAAGCCGAGGCGCTCATAGAAGCGCCGGGCGGGACTGGTGGTGAAAACATGCAGCAGCACCGGTTTGGGTGGCGGCCGGGCCAAGAGATCACGAATCACGGCCGTGCCAAGTCCACGGGACTGAAAAGCCGGAAGAATTTCAATCCGGGCGAGGAAGCGTTCGTGCGGGCGGTCCTCGACCTTGATGACACCGGCGTCGTGGCCGCCGAGCTGCAGAATCCTCATCAGAGGAGGGTCGAAGGTTTCGTCGAAGCGGCTGCGGACCAAGTCCTCGTCCCAGGTGCCGAAGGCCTCGATGATGTGGTCGCGCATGGAGGTGACGCGCAGTTCCCAGAGGAAACCATAATCCCGTGGCAGCACTGTCCGGGTGGTGAACGTCATGCGGTGGCGAAGGGCGGAGGCTGGCCTCGGATAGTGCCAGCGCATATGTGAATGGCGAGCGCGATGGGAGGGCGGCGGCCGTTTGGCGGCGGTCGGCGCAGGCAAGCGGGTTTGGTCGCCGCCCCTGCAGAGAGGAAGGGCCATCGACCGTCCCTGCTGCAATCACCCGGTCCGATGTCGGCCGGTGGCGCGGCCGGCCGGCCGGCCGGTTGGTCCTTGGAATCAGCGACCGTTGGAGGCGAGCAGGGCCCGGTCGAGCGACGGGTCCCCTTCATCGCGCCAGAGGCGGGCGACGGCGTGGAGGAGAGTGGGGGCGGTGTAGGGTTTGGGGATGAAGACCCTGACCCCGAGATCGCGCGCCTCGCGTTCCTCGTCGCGGGTGCCGCGGCCGGAACAGGCGGCGATGCGAAGGCCGGGTTTCATCTTCTGCAGGGAGCAGATGAGGACGGAGCCTTCCATGATCGGCATCATGAGATCAGTGACGGCGATATCGACCTCGCCGAGATTGCGGGCAAGGAGGGCGAGGGCCTCGGGGCCGTCTTGGGCGGGAAGCGTGCGGTAGCCGTTTTGCTCCAGGATCTGGCAGGTGATTTCGAGCACTTCGGGCTCGTCGTCGGCCACGAGCACGAGCCGTCCTTCACCGGAGGGGGGGAGTTCGCCGGGAGGGAGATCGCTGGCGGCGTCGGCATGGTGGACCGGCAGGTGGATGGCAAAACTGGCCCCGCCGTCGGGCTGGTTTTCCGAGTGGATGAAGCCACCGTGGGCGCGCACGATGCCGAGGGCGGTGGAAAGTCCGAGGCCGGAACCTTCCCCGGGGGGCTTGGTGGTGAAAAACGGATCGTACATGCGGGCGCCGACATCATCCGTGATCCCCGGCCCAGTATCTGTTATTCTGATACAAATGTAAGGTCCGGGCCGGGCGCCGGGGTGCTGGCTGGCGAGGGTGCGGTCGATTTCCACCTGGTGGCAGGCGAGGGTGAGGCGGCCTCCGCGGGGCATCTGCTCGCGGGCGTTGTGGCAGAGGTTGAGGATGACCTGGTGGAGCTGGTTGACGTCGCTGTAGATGGAGGACATTTCGTCATCGACTTCGGAGTCGAGGCGAATGGAGCGGGGGAAGGTTTCGCGGAGCATTTTCTCCATCTCCTTGATGAGGTGGCGGGGGTTGACCATAATGCGTTCCCCGCGGATTCCGCGGGAGAAGGCGAGGACCTGGCGAATGACCCCGGCGGCGCGCTCGGCGCTGCTTTCGATCATGTTGAGAAAGCGGACGGAGGTGGGGTCCTGGAGCTGGTCGCGCAGGTACTGGGTGGAGAGGAGAACGGGGGTGAGGAGATTGTTGAGGTCGTGGGCGATGCCGCTGGCGAGGTTGCCGATGCCCTCGATGCGCTGGACGCGGAGGAGCTGGGCCTGGAGGTTTTTTTTGTCGGTGATGTCCTGGCCGATGCCGATGAAGTGGGTGACCTCGCCGTGGCGGTTTTTGACCGGGGTGATGGTCTGCTCGATGGTGTAGAGGGCGCCGTCCTTGCGGCGGTTGATGAGTTCGCCCTGCCAGATCTCACCGCGGCTGATCGTTTCCCAGAGGTGGTGGTAATAGGAGCGGGGCTGCTTGCCGGATTTGATCAGCCGGTGATTCTGGCCGAGGATCTCCTCGGGGGCATACCCGCTGGCCTTGAGGAAGCTTTCATTGCCCCAGAGAATGGTGCCCTCGCGGTCGGTGATGACGATGGAATTGGCGGCTTCCTCGAGGGCGGCCTTCTGGAGCCGGAGTTTCTCCTCGATGCCACGGAAGTGGGAGACTTCAACGACGACGCCCCACCACCGGGGTTCGCCGGTTTCGGTGCAGCGGCCGGCACAGGCCCAGTCGACGACCCGCAGGGTGCCGCCCTTGAGGGGGGCGAGCCGGTATTCGAGGAACCAGCCACGGCCCTGCCGCAGGGCGGCGGCGCGGCGTTCGGCAATGGAGGAGCGGTCGCTTTCGTGGATACGTTCATCCCAGTGGATCCAATCTGCGTCCGGCTTGAGGCCCGCGAATGAGTGGAGGCCCGACTGGGCGGGGAGGACGGGATGGCCGTTGCGGTGGTGAAGGCGGTAGCAGGCGGAGCGGCCGGGGTGCAGGAGCCAGTGGTCATTCCAGGCGGAGTGGTGTGGTGCACCCTGTTCCCGGACGGCCCGGGCGAGACGGTTCTTGAGGACTGCGGCGAGCAGGGCGCAGGCGGCGTGGTCGGGGCGGTGGGGATCGACCAGATCCTCGAGGCCGCTTTTCATGGCGGCGAGGGCGGCGGTCAGGTTTTCGGGAGTGCCGCGAACGACCAGCGGTGTGGGGGAGGCGTTTTCGTGCAGCCAGGACAGCACCTCGCACCAGGGAAGACGGGGGTGTTTGTAGTCGATGAGGACGGCGTCAAAAGTGACCTCGTGGAGGAGGGCTTGAATTTCCCCGGGGGCATGAGCCTGATGGGCGTGGAAGCGGAGGCCGGTGGCCTGCAGGGTGGCGAGCAGGCGGGCGTTGGCGGTGGAGTCGGGGCCTTGGTTGATGAGCAGGAAGCGGGCGTCGGTGATCTCCATCGTGGTCGAAAAAATTTTGGTGGAGGAGCGGGAAAGGTCGGGGCGGCTCCTTTCGAAGAAGAGGAGCGAACACTGTTAGCCGGGAGGTCAGTGGAGGGCGAACGCAAAAGATTCAAAATCCTGTAAAAGCAGACTCGACGTGCGCCAGCGAGTCACCGGTGGCGGGATCGGGAAGGGCGGTGGATTCAGGATTGGCAGCCGCGACGCCGGCGGCAGGATTGGGACGATGGAGGTGTTCGCATCCGAAGCGATCGACTGGCCGGCGCTGCGGCGGATTCGGGCCGGATTTCTGCAAGGCACGGTGCCGGGGGTCTACTGGGATACGGTGAAACTCTTGGAGGACTACGACCACACGCTGGGTGAGCGGATCGGGTGGAAATGGGATGCGGTCCTGCGGGAATTGCGGCTGCGGGGCTGGGCGCCGCCGGTGGGTCCGGTGGTGGACTGGGGCTGTGGCACCGGGGTGGCGGCACGGCGGTTTCTCGGCGGTTTGGGGCGGCCGGCGTGCACGCGGCTCTGGGTTTGGGATCATTCCGCGGCGGCGGTGGCTTTTGCAGAGGAGCGGATCCGGGCAGCCAATCCCGGGCTGGTGGTGGAGAGCGGGTTGCCGGCGGGGGAGGCAATGGAGCGGCCGGTGGTTCTGCTGAGCCACGTGCTCGGAGAATTGGACCGATCGGGAGAGGCGGCCCTGGAGCCATTGCTGGCGGAAGCCACCGCCGTGGTCTGGGTGGAGGGTGGGTCTCATGAATTGAGCCGTCGCCTGATTGGCTGGCGTGAGCGCTTGCGGGAACGATTCCGGGTGGTGGCGCCGTGCACCCATGAGGCGGCCTGCGGACTCTGCCATGAAGGGATGGAGCGGCACTGGTGCCACCACTTCGCACGACCGCCAACGGAGGCCTTCACCCGCCCGGAGTGGGGTGTTTTTGCCCGGGAGATGGGCGTGGATCTGCGCGCCCTGCCCTTTTCGTTTCTGGTGCTGGATCGGCGGAGACCGGATCCGGACCATGACCCCGCCCGCGGCGGGGTGCGCATCCTGGGGCGCCCCTCGCTGTTCAAAGGCTATGCGCGGATGCTGGCCTGCGCCGAGGATGGGGTGGCGGAGCGCGAGTTGCAGCAAAGGTCGGACCGCCGGAGCTGGCGCCAGCTCCGCAAACCGTCGGGCCCGGCCCTCTACCACTGGGAGCTGGAGGCGGACGGGAGGGTGAAACGGATGCAGCCGGCACTGCGGGACGAGGACTCCGCGGAGGCCGATGGGGTGGAGGACGTGGGTCGCGGGGAATGAAAACGGGTGCGGTTTTGGGTTCGTCAAAGAGGGGAGGACGGCTTTGAATGGCGGCATGAAGCCTGTGTCGAAACATCGCCTCCGGCCGGTACTGTTGTGGCTGGTTGTTTTTCTCTTTGTTGCCGCCTGTTACACCGTCCCCGAAACCGGGCGCCGCTCGCTCAGCCTGATCCCCGCCAGCCAAGAAATGGCGATGGGGGTATCCGCGTTCGACCAAATCAAACAGCAGGAACGCCTCGCCACCGACCGCGCCAAGATCGAACGGGTGCAGCGGATCGGCCACCGCATAGCCGAGGCGGTGGGCGACGACCTGCCGGGAGCGGAGTGGGAGTTTGTTTTGTTTGAGAATGAAGCCGTGAATGCTTTCGCGCTCCCTGGTGGCAAGGTCGGGGTTTTCACCGGACTGCTCGACCTGGCCGAGACCGATGACGAACTCGCGGTCGTGATGGGCCATGAAGTGGCCCACGTGACCGCCCGTCACGGTGGCGAACGCATGTCACAGATCTTCGCCCTCACGGCGGTCGGGGTGGCCTTGGACGCCGCCCTCAGCGGACAGGACCAGCAGACGCGGGCCCTGGCCATGGCGGCCTACGGGGTGGGCACGACGGTGGGGGTGATCCTGCCCTATTCGCGCCGGGCGGAAAGCGAAGCCGATGAGATCGGGCTGATCTACATGGCTCGCGCCGGGTACGATCCGCGGGCCGCGATCACCTTCTGGGAGAAAATGGCGGAACGTGCCAAGGGAGCGAGCCGGCCGCCGGAATTTCTTTCCACCCACCCGTCTGACGAAACCCGGATCGCGCGGCTCCAGATGCTGATGCCGCGGGCTTTGGCCATTTACGAAGAGAACCGTTCCTGAGCTTTCCGGAGGTCCACCGTTTTTATGTTTGATCCTGTCGAAAAACTCGCTGCTTTCACCCGTTTCCCGAGCGTTTCCGCCGATCCCGCTTTTCAGTCCGGGATGGAAGGGGCTCGCGATTTCATCGCCTCGCTCCTGGCCGACTCCGGTTTCACGGTCGAGGTGGTCCCGACGCCCCTGCATCCTATCGTGCTCGCCAAACGCGACGGCGATCCGACCTGGCCGCATGTCATCATCTACGGCCATTACGACGTCCAGCCGCCCGATCCCCTGAATCTTTGGCAGACCGCGCCCTTCGAGCCCGCGGTGCGCGACGGGCGGATGTACGGGCGGGGTGCGGCGGACAACAAAGGACCCCTCATGGTGCACTTGGCGGCGGCGGTGAAGGTGTTGCGGGAGAACCCCGACCTTCCGCTGCGGATCACCTTTCTGGTCGAAGGCGAGGAAGAAATCGGCAGCCCCAGTTTTCTTCCCTTTCTGCAGGAGCGCCGGCGTGAACTCGCCGCGGATTTCGTCCTCCTCTCCGACACGGGCAGCCCCAACGCCGAGCAGATCGTCATCACCACCGGTCTCCGCGGGATCGTGGCCGGGGAGATCGAAGTCATCGGGCCACGCTCGGACCTGCATTCCGGGGTCCATGGAGGCGCGGTTTACAATCCCATCCAGGCGCTTGCGGAGCTGTGCGCCGGCCTTCATGGGCCGGACGGCCGGGTGAACGTGCCCGGGTTTTACGATGCCGTCCTTGGGGTGGAAGACTGGGAGCGAGAGGAGTTGTCGCGACTTGGGGTGAGCAAGGAGACCTACCGTGCCTTTCTCGGGGTGAACGGGTTTTTCAAGAACGACGGCTATTCCCCCTTTGAGCTGGTGCGGTTTCAACCGACGCTGGAGTTCAACGGCATCTTTGGTGGCTACCAAGGCGAAGGGAGCAAGACGGTGATCCCGTCGCGGGCGGGAGCAAAGTTCAGTTGCCGCCTGGTGCCGGACCAGGATCCCATCGTGATCGTGGAATTGCTGGAGAAAACCCTGCGGGAGCGGTGTCCTCCGGAAGTGGAGTTGCGGCTGCGTTTTGGTCACCGGGGAGCTCCTTACCTGGTCGTACCGCCGGGACGGTCGAACACCCCGGCGGACCAACCCCCGACGCTGGCGCGGGCCTTTGCGACCGCAGAGCGCGCGGTGGCGCGGCAATTCGGCAAGCCCCCTCTGTTCCTGAGGGAAGGCGGCAGTGTGCCCATCATCGCCGATTTCAAGCGTGAACTGGGCCTCGACTCGCTCATGATCGGGCTCTTTCTCCCGGAGGACAATCTTCATGCCCCCAACGAGAGCTTTCATCTCGGAGTCATGGCCAAGGGCATCGAAGTCTCCGCTTCCATCCTCCGCTCGGTGGCCGGGGCGGACTGAGTGCGCGGAACGTCCCGCGGCAGAGGGAGGCGTTGCAAGCCACGTCGCCGGGATCTGCGGGGTCGCCTGCCTCAGCCATTGACGCGGCGAACGGCGCCGTCCATAGCCTTCATCCATGCCACTGCCTTTCGATCCGAAAGCACTCTTTGATTTGGCGGACCGGCTTGGCATCATCCAGTCGGTGAAGGACAAACTGGTGCGGCAGCCGGAAGCGGCGGCGGACAAACTCGTCGTCGTTCTGGGTGAGTTATCGAAAATCTACGGCGTCTGCGAAGCGGAGCTGGTTCGTTTCCTCAACCTTTGTTTTGCCGAGAACGTCAACTGCTCCGAGGAGCGGGAGGTGCTCTTGTCGTTGGAGGGAGGCCGGATCTGGCAGCGTGCCCAGGAGGCCCGCGGCCATTGCCACAAGATCTGGGCGCTCTACGAAAACTATCTCGACAAGTGGTTTCACCGGGTGCTTTCGCGGGACGAAGCGGCTGAACTGCGAGCGCTCTTTGAGCGCCTCGTCTACGCCGACGCCCAGATGGATCAGGCTTTGAGTCAATTGACAGGCTGGTTGTCCGCGGAAGCTGAACGGGTTCTGGACCGGGTCGATGAGAACGACTACGCGGAGGCTAACCGGATCATCCTGCAGGCGCGAAAAGAAATCCTGCCGACCCGAAGAGCCATCAACCGCGCCCTCAGCGGGATGCTGGAGCTGCAGGCGGAGTTCATCTCGGTTTCGAGCATCAACGGAGCAGCACCGGAGCGAGACTGAGGCAGGGAAGCCTCGAGGGGTGGCAGGGCCATTTTCTCCGGCCGAGGGTTTTCGAAAGTAGTTGGGTTTTGGCGACGGCCCAATGGTTGGCGGCAGGTTCGGCCAAATGGGAACAGTGGGTCGGCAAGGGTTGGTTTGGGGTGTTCCGGTCAACTTCAGACACTCCGGTGCCATGGCATAATGCCATTGCCATGGGATTGAAAAGCCTTTGGGATTGGACGGCTCGCACATTCACCCCAACCCTGCACTGCCATGACCTTGCCCGTCCGTATTCTTGCTCTTCTTTCTGTCTCCGCCCTGCTCGCCTCCGCCGAAGTCGCCCCGTTGAAATACACCATCGGCGTTTATGATTTTGACAACCGCTCGGGTTGGACCGGGCAAATCAACCTACCCCAGTCTTTCGGGGCGGTTCTGACGGATGCGCTGCACCAAACCGGCCGTTTCATCGTGTTGGGAGAAACCGAGTTGCGCGGAGCGGCGATGGCAGAGCAGGACTTGGCGGCCTCGGGTCGCACGGCCGGGGGCAGCCGGGCTCCGGCCACCGGCCAGTTGACGCCGGCCCAGTTGTTGGTGCGGGGCGAAATCACACATCTGCAGACGGTTTCCGGTGGGGACGGAGGCATCGCCATCCGGGGAATCGCGGTCGGGGGCAGCCGGGCGCGGGCGGAGATCAACGCGGTCATGTATATCGTGGATACGACCACCGGCCAAGTGAAGGCATCCAAGCGGATGGAAGGCAGCTCGGAGCGGGGCGGCATGCGCATCGGGGTGGCGCGGGGCAATGTCCGTGCCAGCGTCGGCGGTTTTAAGGACAACAATCTTGCGACTGCGGTAGAAGCCGCGATCGAACAGGCGGTGGACTTCCTTCTCGAACAGCTCGACACGATGCCGTGGACGGCGGATGTCGTCGCAGCGCGGGGCGGGCAGATCTACCTCAATCGGGGTGAACGGGAAAACGTGCGGGTGGGGCAGCGGTTTGTGGCCGGTGAAGTGGATGAGTTGCGCGATCCGGGCACAGGTGAACTGCTTGATGTGATCATTGAGCAGATCGCGACGCTCGAAGTCACCCAAGTGAGGGAGCGGATCGCAATCTGCCGGGTGGTGGATGGCCAGGAGGATCTGCCGGTCGGAACGCGGGTCATGCTGCCCTGAGGCTGGTGGTTTGAGCGGCGTCGCCGTGTGGTCCTTGGGGCCGGACGGGGTGGGGAGTAGAGACCACCGGTCTCGCTGATTGCAGGGATGGGGACGACACGACTCCGTCGTTCCTCGGAGTTTGGTCATCTCGCAGCACCAAAGGTGCGCAATTCCAGAGCCCAGTCCGAAGGACTGGGAAGCCGGATTGGAAGGAGTCTGCGGCCTGAAGGGACGCGATGCTTTTTACGCCGTTGGCGCATTCGAAATATCCAGATCCCAGCGAAACGACTCCGGCGGATCCGCTGCGGGGCGACCTGAGGTCTCTCGGAGTCTGTTACAGGGTTCGGTGGAGCCTGACACGACTTCCCCCGGATCGTGCGAAGGAGTTGGGGGCGGACGCAAAATCGGCAGGCCGGATGCGGGAGGAGATCGATCGCGGCACCCGCTGATGAGCTTGGCTCAGAAAACCGGATCGCCGGCGTTGCGTTCGACAGCCAGGAGAAGGCGTTCGTGCGCGGCGGCCTTGCTCCAGCCAAGGCTTTCGAGCAGGTCGAGGCGGCGTTGGCGGAGTGGGTGGCTGAGCGGATTGTCTTCCAGCAGGTGGCTTTCGAGCACGTCGAGGGCGAGCCCGAGGTGACCTTCCGCCTGGAGTAGGTTCAACTGCTGGCGGCGCCAGTCGGCGGGCGGGCGGTCTTGGTTGGCGGTCCAGCGGCGGGCTTCGCGAAGGGCGCTGCGCGCGGGCTCGGTCTCCTCGATGGCGAGCGCGATGCGGGAGCGCGTCAGGTGGATTTGGAAAAGCCGGTTGCGATCGGCGGTGTGCTCGGTGCGTTCCCGGTCGAGTCGACGGCGTTCTGCCGGCTCGAGGTCTTCGGTCGGCTCGGGGGCGCCGAAGAAGGCGGCCACGCGGTCGGGATGGAGGTTTTCCGCGAGGTCGGTCAGCCGTTTTTCAAGGTCGGCGGCGATCTCCGCTTTGGGCTTTTCCGGAGTTTCGGAGGGCTGTTCGGTATCGGCATCGGTCTCGGCATCGGTCTCGGCGATCTCCGTTTCGCCGGTATCGAGATCGTTTTCCGGGTCGGCCTCTTCCTTCTCGCCGGACTCGTCGTTATCGGAGGCACCGTTCTCGTCGGACGAGGCATCGGAGGACGGAGAAGCGGGGCCGCGCTGGAGGGGCGGGAGGAGGCCAGCGCGGTGGGCCTCGACCTGGATGGCGAGAAGGAGGGCGTCCGGATCGTCGGGCCGCTCCTCAAGCAGCTCGGCGATGAGGGTATCGCGGGCTTTGATGCGGGCGGCCGGCCGGGCGGTGAGTTGACCGCGGGCCCAATCGAGGCGCTGGCGGAAGACCCGGTCGCGGAGATCGCGGTCGGGAGGTTCGGAAGGATCGGTGGAAGGGCTGCGGCTGGGACGTTGCTCCGGAGCGGCCACCGGCGGGTGATACATAAGGTTGGACGAGAACCAGGTGTGGCCTTCGGTGGCGAGGGAAACGCTGCCGAGAAAAAACTGGGGCGCGGGGGTTAGTTTGATGGAACGATGGGGGCGGTGTTGGGCGTTGTTGAGTTGCTGGTCGGGGCGGGGGCGAAGGTTGACGGTGGGGCTGTTGTCTCCCTCGAGGGCCTGCTCGGGCCGGGAGTGCACATGGAGCGCAATGGGGGACGGCAGCCGGCGGGTGAGAATGAGCGGGTGGTGCTGGTCGCGCTCGAGTTGGGCGCGGTCGACCGCCTTGAGGTCGCGGTGGAAGTGAATCTTGCCCTTGGGCAGCTCGATTGAAGGGCGGCCCCAGGGGCTGACGATGGCGATACGGCGACCCGACTCGTGAAAGACGTGGACCAAGCCGCCGGCATGATGGGAACGGGTGGTGAAGGGGTGGCTCCAATAGAGCCGGTAGGTGCCGGCGGCGTTGAGATCCAGCTCGAACTTCTGGCGGAGCGCAAACCGGGGAAGATCGTCCTCGCGGTCGGGACCGGGCGGCAGGGTGGAGCGCTCGTCGAGGGGTACGATCTCATGCTTGGCGGGAGCGAGAACAAAAGCGGCCTCTTCGACGCGGGCGGTGGCGCGGGCTTCGAGCGAAGTGAGCGACGGCGGCAGGTGGAGGGTGGCGAAGCGGGAGTTGGGCGGGATGGCGACAAGTGGATCGGAGGTATGGACCCCGGCGAAGCGGATCTCGACGCTGAGCTGATTGGTGCCTTCGGTGTTCCATGGCTGGTGGAGGGCTATTTCCGCGGTGCGGCCGGGCACGATCTCGACCCATTGCTCTTCCGGCTCGGAGGGGGCGAGGTGTATCCAGGAGCTGGAGCGGGTGGCGGTGTAGGCGCGGTGGGTCTGCAGGGAGAGGACGGTGGCGTGAAAACTGCGGCGGTTGAGGTCATCGCCATGGCGGATGATGCGCAATTGGAGGTGACTGGCACCCTCGGGCGGCAGGATGAACTCGCGGGCGACTGCGCCCGGCTGGAGTTCGGTGGTCCAGGAGGTTTGGAAGCGGTCGGCCCTCCCGACGCGCCGTGGTTGGATAAGGGTGACGGGGATGCGGAAGAGCGGGCCGAGGTTTTCATGGTCCGCGACAAAGGCGTGGATTTCCCCGAAGTGGACCGCGGAGCCGTTCTCAGGAGCGGGGGGAGGCTCGATTTCCGGGCGGATGAAGACCCTGCGATTGGTGAGGTGGATGTATTCGGGAGGGCGGATCCAGTCGACGGTCGAGCGGAGAGTGAGATCGACGCTGAAGGCGGCCTGCTCCTCGGCCGGGACGCGGTCGAGAAAGGCGGGGGTAATTCCGATGCGGGTCTCGAAAGGACCGGGCTCGGGCGGCTCCCGGAAGTAGATGCCGGGGCCGGAGGCATGGGGGTTGATCCCGCACTCAATATCGTAGAACGCATCGAAAGCGGCGATGCCGGCCGCCGTCTCGAGCAGCTCAAGGGCGGGGCCGATCTGAATCAGGCCGGCGCCCTGGGCAAAGACCTCGATCCCGTCCATGGGCCGGGCGGCATTCATGAAAAGGGCGCGGACCCGGGCCGGCGTGGTTTCGAGACCGCGCTGGCGAGCCGCGCTGAGAAGAAGGGCGCCGACGCCCGCGGCGGACGGCGAGGACATGGACGTACCCTGCATGAGGCTGCTCTCATTGAGGCTGTCGCGGGCGGTGGAAGCGATGGCGGCTCCGGGGGCGACCAGGTTGACGCCGAGGTCGCCCGTCTTGGTCGGCCCGCGCCCGGTGAACCCAAAAGCGGCGTCGGGGAAGAGGTGGCGGTGGCTGTAGAGGTAGCGGCCCATCGCCGGGGAAATGACGCCGCCGACGCCGATGGTGCGCTTCGATTCACCGCCGGGGGAGCCGAGGGTTGAGAGAGCCGGGCCGTGGTTGCCGACGGAGAGGAACGAAATGACGCCAAACTCCTCCGCGAGGCGATCGACGAACTGGTCCGCGAGACCGGAGCCGTCCTGAAAGCTCGTCGCTCCGCCCCAAGAGGCATTGAGGATGTCGACCCCATGGCGGGCGGCGAGGGCGGCGGCCCGCATCTCCCCGGTCATGTCGGAGCCTCCGCCGCGGCGGCTGTCGCCGATTTTGATGGAAAGGATGCGGGCGCCCGGGGCGAGGCCGTTGCGCTGGGGTTGCTCCGGGTGGTGGGCGGCGATGATGGCGGCGACATGGGTGCCGTGGGAGCCATCGGCGGTGACGATGGAGAGGAGATCGCCATCCTCATAGACTTGGATGGCATAGGAGCTGGGCACCCTTTCGTCGAAGACGCCGAACTCGCCGGCCACGCCGAAGGGGCGGAGGGCGGGCTGGTTGCGAAGGTCGCCGTCGCCCCGGGTGTCAATGAGTGCGCGCCAATGCTCGCCGTCGTGCCAGAGAACGCAGTCGATGAGCGGCCCGGGATCTCCCTCGAGGAGGCGTTTCTCCCAAGCCTCGAGCAAGCGTTCGCGGGCGAGGCGGTCGCGTTCAGCGAGGGTGAGGTCGGCTTCGGCTTTGTCCTCGAAGGCGCGTTCTCCGGCGGCGCGCTGCCGGGCCAGAGCCCGGAGGCGCTCGGCCTGTTGGCGTTCGATTTCGGCTTGGAGGCGCTCCTTGCGGTGCTCGAGAATGCGGCTCCAGAGGCCGCTGGTGAAGAGGTCCTCCCCGTATTTGAGGCCGAGGCGGAAAGTGTCCTCCGGATTGACGAGATCATCGGGGAGCAGAAGCGTGCGGCCGGAGAGACCCGTCAGCCGGCCCTCCTCGTCGGGGGTGGCGGTGGCGGTGGTCCGGACATCTCCGGCTCCCGAGGCATCGATGACATCGACGAGTTTGCGTTTGCCGTCGCTGGTGGTCTGAAGGCCGGCGGCGGCGGGGTCGACGCCGGTGTCGAGGACGGCGACGACGATGCCGCGGCCGTCGGCCTCGGGGTGCTGCTGGAGAAACTCGAGGGCGCCGGTTTCGCGTTTGGGGATGAGGGTCTGCCAGGCTTCATCAAGGTCGACGGCGTGAAGGGCGGGTTGGCCGAGCAGGCTGAACAGGGTGAGGAAGATCCAGCGGGAGAGACGGGATTCGGTCATGACGATGATTTGCAACAAAAGGCACCCAAGATGGGGGCGGGTCGGAGTCAAGCATCCCCGGGCGATCCCGGGGTTGGCGGCGGGTGAATGGGCCGACCGGACTATCGGGGAGGCGGCTCAGCCGGCGGCGCGGGCGGCGGTGGGCTGGGCCGGGGTGTCGGCCGGGACGCGCCGGATGGTGACCAAGGTGAGGTCGTCGCGGTATTGGTCGGAGCCGGAGAAGCGTTCGATGCTGGCGAGGATGCCGGCGTTGAGTTCGCGGGAAGGACGGTTGCGCAGCGTGCGCACGACATCGGCCAGGCGGGAGCCGGAAAACTCCTTGTCTTCGCTGTTGGCGGCCTCGGTGACGCCGTCCGTGTAGAGGACGAAGACGTCGCCGGGGGCGATGGAGATGGTGCTGGATTCAATGGCTTCCTCGAACAGTTCGGCGTCGACAAGGCCGACGGGCATTCCTTCTGAGGGGAGAAAGTCGCAGGTGTAAACGCCGCGGTCGCCTTCCAGCCGGCAGCAAAGGGGCAGTTCGTGACCGGCGCGGGCGAACTCGACCGTATCCGTCTCCACATCGACGACGGCGTAAATCATGGTGATGAACATGTCCTGGCGCATGTCATTGATCATGGCGCGGTTGACATCGATGAGGACCTCGGCCGGGCTGCGGCCTTGGCGGGCGAAATGCCGCAAGTGGGTGCGGCAGATCGACATGAGAATGGAGGCGGAAATGCCCTTGCCGGAAACATCCGCCACGACCAAGCCGAGCCGGGTGGGGGAGAGGGGGAAAAAGTCGAAGAGGTCGCCGCCGACTTTCTGGGCGGAGAGGTAGCGGGCATCGATATCCAGCCCTGGGATAACGGGGAACTTCTGCGGCACGAGCATGAGTTGGATGCTGCGGGCGAGGCTGAGGTCGATGTCGATCTGGCGGCGCTCGATCTGGAGGTTGAGGAACTCGCTGTTATGGATGGCCATGCCGGCCTGCTCGGCGAGGGACTGGACGAGGGAAAAGTCGGTTTCGCTGAAGGCGTTGCCATCTGCCGGATTGCAGACCGCGAGCACTCCGATGAGGCGCTCGCGAAAAAGGATGGGTGCGGCGATGAGGGAGCGGACGGTGAGGGCGGGGTCGCCATGCTGGATGATGCGGGGGTCGCGCTCGGCATCCGGCACCCACTCGGCTTTGCCGGTGCGGGCGACGTTGCCGATGACACCTTCGCCGACGGGGAATTCCTCGGATTTGAGGATTTGCTCGATGAATTTGGCCCGGGTGGTGAGCTTGACCTTGGAGCCCTCGGGCAAAGGCCGGTGGGGCGGGAAAAGGCCTTCCACGGCGATCCCGTGCAGGTTTTGGGCGGACGTTTTTTCGAAAACGGCAGCACTGAGGGCACCGGTGCTGACGATGGCGGCGTGGACGATGCGCTGAAACAGCTCCTGGCGGGAAAGCCCTTCACCGAGGGCTTCGACCATCTCATGCATGAAATCCACCACCAGCTGCTTTTCCTGGAGGATGCGCTGCTTGTCCTCATCGAGCTGGATGAGGCGCTCGCGCATGCGCCGGTGAGCCAGAAATCCGAAGAGGGCGCCGAGGAGAAGACCGGTCAGGAGGAGAATCATCGCTCAGCGCTGCTCGACGCGGTTTTTCAGGAAGGCGATGACATCCTGAAACTTGCCTTTGTTGGACGCATCGGCCGTGACGAGTTTTTCGTGGGCCTCGAGACAAAGGCGGGCATTCTCGACCTCGGAGAGCACTTTGGAGTTGAGGGCGGTGGTGCGGCCCGGGCTCCCGGAAGGGAGGTGGTGGCCGTTGTCGACGGTTGCGATGCGGTGCAGGCCCAGGTTGTGGATGAGCTCGAGGTTGCGGGCGCCGAGGCGACAGAGGACGAGGGACCCACGGGGGGAGGAACGGCGCAGGTCGAGGGCGCAGCCGGCGATGACGCCGAGGAAGGTGCTGTCGATCCCGGTGCAGTCGCTGAAGTCGATGACGAAGTTCCGTTTCCCCTCCGAGAGCATTTCCCCGAGAAAATCCCTCACCGCCCCACTGTTGTATAGGGAGGCCCGGCCCTGGAGCTTGATGATCACAGGGTCGGAGTAGGGATCGACGAGATGGGCCGATGGGGTTTGCGGGGACATGAAGACAGGGCCGGGAAACACGCTCCGCCCTGCAAGATGGGTCAGTCGGACGATTTGAGAAGTTCCCGAAGAACGAAGGGGAGGATTCCGCCGTGGCGGTAGTATTCCACTTCAATCGGAGTGTCGATGCGGGCCTTGAGGGTGATGCGGGAGGAGGAACCGTCCGCCCGGGTGATGACGAGGTCGAGGGAGTGTCCGGGCCGGAGGTCGTCCCCGAGATCGGGGAGGGAGAAGGTTTCGCTGCCATCGAGACCGAGGGATTCGGCGCTTTCGCCCTCGGGGAACTGGAGGGGGAGCACGCCCAGACCGACGAGATTGCTGCGGTGGATGCGCTCGAAGCTGGTGGCCACAACTGCCCTGACGCCGAGGAGGCGGGTGCCCTTGGCGGCCCAGTCGCGCGAGCTGCCCATGCCGTAATCGGCCCCGGCGAAGACGACGAGGGGCTCGCCGCGCCGCCGGTATTCTTCGCAGGCATCGTAGATGGGGAGGATTTTATCCTCGGGCATGAGCTTGGTGAAGCCGCCCTCGCGGCCGTCGGCGAGGCGGTTTTTGATGCGCACATTGGCGAAAGTGCCCCGGGTCATGATGCGGTCATTGCCGCGGCGGGAGCCGTAGGAGTTGAAGGCTCGGACCTCGACCCCCTTTCCCATCAAGTACCGGCCGGCGGGGGTGTCTTTGCCGATGGCTCCGGCGGGGGAGATGTGATCGGTGGTGACGGATTCACCGAGGATGGCGAGCGGACGCATGTGCTTGACCGGGCGGATGGGCTCGGGATCGAGGGAGAAATCCTCGAAGAAGGGTGGCTCCTGGATATAGGTGCTGTCCGCATCCCAATCGTAGATCGAGCCGGTGGCGGATTTGATGGCGGTCCACTCCGGGTTGGCCTCGATGACATTGGCGTACTGGCGGCGGAACATCGCCGGATTGAGGCCGCGGTTGACGGCGTCCTGGACTTCTTGGTTGGAAGGCCAGAGATCGCGCAGGAAAACCGGTTTGCCCTCGGGATCCTCGGCGAGAGGCTCGTTGAGGAGGTCGATGTCGACACGCCCGGCGAGGGCGAAGGCGACGACGAGCGGAGGGCTCATGAGAAAGTTGGCCTTGATGGCGGAGTGAATCCGGGCCTCGAAGTTGCGGTTGCCGGAGAGGACGGAGGCGGCGATGAGGTCGCCCTCTTCGATGGCTTTTTCGACCGGCTCGTAAAGCGGTCCGCTGTTGCCGATGCAGGTGGTGCAGCCGTAGCCGACGAGGTTGAAGCCAAGCTGGTCAAGGTACTCCTGTAGTCCGGTTTCGCGGAGGTAATCGGTGACAACGCGGGAGCCGGGGGCGAGGCTAGTCTTGATCAGCGGGGAGACGCGCAGGCCGCGTTCGACGGCTTTTTTGGCGAGCAGGCCGGCGGCGAGCATCACGCTCGGGTTGCTGGTGTTGGTGCAGCTGGTGATGGCGGCGATGAGAACGGAGCCGTTGGTGATGGTGGCCCGGGCCGGTTCGTCGAGGGTGGTGGTGGCGCGGTTTTCGGGATCGGTGGGGCGGTTGTTGACCATTTCCACCTCCCCCCAAGTTTCCGGGGCGGCCTCCTCGGTGTCCTGGGCGCCGGAGCCTTCGTCGGCGAGGAGGGCTCCGCGCCTGAGATCGACGGGCACGGCTGCATCGAGGGATTCGGCGGACTTTCCGAAGCCACCCTCCTCGGCCGGGGCGGTGTAGAGCTCGTGAAAGCGGCGCTTGAGTTCGGGCAGGTCGATGCGGTCCTGGGGGCGCTTGGGGCCGGAGACGGAGGGAACGACGGTGCCGAGGTCCAGCTCGAGGACTTGGGAGAAGTCGATTTCGCCGGCGGCGGGGATGCCGAACATGCCTTGGGCGGTGTAATAATTGCGGACTCCGGTGATTGCCTCCTCGGTGCGGCCGGTGCTGCGGAGGTAGTCGAGGGTGGCTTCATCAACCGGGAAAAAGCCCATGGTGGCCCCGTATTCGGGCGCCATGTTGGCGATGGTGGCACGGTCGGCCACGGTCAGCCTGCGGGCGCCTTCGCCGAAAAACTCGACAAACTTGCCCACGACTTTCGCTTCCCGCAGGAGTTGGGTGAGGCGGAGGGTGAGATCGGTGGCGGTGACGCCTTCGGTGAGCCGGCCGCTGAGATTCACGCCGACGACCTCCGGGGTGAGGAAGTAGACGGGCTGGCCGAGCATGCCGGCCTCGGCCTCGATGCCGCCCACGCCCCAGCCAACGACCCCGAGGCCGTTGATCATGGTGGTGTGGGAATCGGTGCCGACGAGGCTGTCCGGGAAAAACAGCCGCCCGCCTTCGATCTCTTGCGAGTCGACGACGCGGGCGAGGTATTCGAGGTTGACCTGGTGGACAATGCCGACCGCGGGAGGCACGACCTTGAAAGTGTCGAAGGCCTGCTGGCCCCATTTGAGGAACTCATAGCGCTCGCGGTTGCGCTCGAACTCGATCTTCAGATTGGCTTCGAAGGCCGCCGGAGTGCCGGAACGGTCGACCTGGACGGAGTGGTCCACGACCAAGTCCACCGGCACCAGCGGCTCGATGACGGAGGGATCCTTTTTCAGCCGCTGCACGGCGGAACGCATGGCGGCCAGATCCACCAGGAGGGGAACGCCGGTGAAATCCTGGAGCACGATCCGCGCGACCACAAACGGGATCTCGGCATCCCCGGGCCGGGTGGGGTTCCACGCCGCCAGTCGTTTGACATCGTCCTCGCTGATCCGCTTGCCGTCGCAGTTGCGGAGCACGGACTCCAGGACGACCCGGATGCTGACGGGCAGTCGGGAAATCTTGCCGAGGCCGGCTTCTTCCAGCCGTGGCAGGGAGTGAAAGAAGTGCTTGCCGGAAGCTCCGGAAGCAAAAGTGTCGAGGGTGTCGAAGGGGTTTGCTGGTGCGGTCATGGCTGCGCGGTTCAGGCCGGGTGGCCCCGGGAGGTGGTTCATTCAGGCGGACTTGAGGGCGGCCTTGATGGCATCGAAGTCCGGCTGGACCTTTGGGTCGGGATTGGCGGTGCTGAAAACGATGGTGCCGGAGCGGTCGATGACGAAGGCTGAGCGCATGGCGACGTTCTTCAGGCCCGCGAGTTCGGGAAGAACGACATCGTAGGCCTTGGCGGCCTCGCGGTTGAAGTCGCTCAAAAGCGAAAAGTTGAGCTGGTTGGCTTTGGCGAAGGCTTCTTGGGCGAAGGGACTGTCCACGCTGATGCCGTACACGGTGGCCTCGAGGCTTTCGAAGTCCTTCAGCGAGTCGCGGACGGTGCACATTTCCTTTTCACAGCCGCTGGTGAAGGCGAGCGGGAAGAAGAGCAGCACGACCGGCTTTTTGCCGATGCTGTCGCCAAGGGAGACCTCTTTGAGGCCGTCCGCGGTTTTGGTTTTGAGCGTGAAGTGGGGCGCAATGGCGCCGGTTGCGAGTGCCATGAAAGCAAGGAATCGGTGACGTGGTGGTGGATGGGTGGAACGGAAGCAGGGCCGCCGGGTGGCGGAGCTGCCCTGACAGATCACGTTCTAAAGTGCTTGCGGACAAGGCAAAATCAAATTTTCCGGGCTCGGCGGACATTTCACTTGTCGGTGTGAAATGCCCCTACCTAGCATCGCGGCCTCATGACGCTGCTTGAAGAACTGCGCTGGCGTGGCCTGATCCACGACTCCACCGATGCGGCCGACCTCGAAGCCCGTCTGGTCACGGGGCCGCTGGTGGTCTACTGCGGATTCGATCCCACCGGATCGAGCCTGCACCTCGGCAATCTGGTCCCGTTGCTGGGATTGCGGCGCTTTCAGCGCGCCGGTCACCGGCCGATCGCGCTGGCCGGGGGCGCGACCGGAAGCATCGGCGACCCTTCCGGCCGGGCATCCGAACGTCAGCTTCTCGACGCCGAAACCCTCGCCGCCAACGTGGCTTCGATCAAGCGCCAGCTTGCCCGCCTGCTCGAGTTCGACTCCAAGGCGAGCAATGCGGCCCGCCTGCTCGACAATGCGTCTTGGATGGAAGGGGTCGGTTTCCTGGAGTTTCTCCGCGAGGTGGGCAAGCACTTCAGCGTCAACCAGATGGTGGCCAAGGAAAGCGTGCGGGCGCGGATGCAGGACCGCGAAACCGGCATCAGCTACACTGAGTTCAGCTACATGCTGCTGCAGGCCTACGATTTTTACCATTTGGCGGAAAAGGAAAACTGCGAGCTGCAGATCGGCGGGGCCGACCAGTGGGGCAACATCACCGCGGGGGCCGACCTCTGCCGGAAAAAAGCGGGGCGGCGGGTGCATGGGCTGACCTTTCCCCTCATCACCAACGCGGACGGGACCAAATTTGGCAAGAGCACCGGGGGCGGCTCCGTCTGGCTGGATCCCGGGCTCACCAGTGTGTACCGGTTTTACCAATACTTCATGGCGGTGGACGATCGCGACGTGGTCCGTTTCCTGAAGTTTTTCACCTTTCTCGAACCCGGGGAAATCTCCGCCCTCGAGGCCGCCCATGCCGCCGACCCCGGCCGGCGGGAGGCCCACCGGACCCTCGCCCGGGAGGTGACGGCGCTGGTGCACGGCGCCGGGGCGGCGGCCGACGCCGAGCGGGCCAGCGCGCTTCTTTTTGGCGGCAGTCTCGAAGGCATCACCGAGGCCTCCTTCCGGGAAGTGGCTGCGGAGGTGCCGCTGCTGCGGGTGCCCCGGGAGCGTTTCGGCGCGGAGGGGGCGCCGCTGGTGGACCTGCTGGTGGAGTCCGGTTTGTGTCCCTCCAAAGGACAGGCGCGGAAGGACATCGCCGGCGGTGGGGCGTATGTGAACAACGAGCGGGTGGCGGATGCCGCCGCCCCCATCCCGGGGGAGCGCCTCCTTTTCGGCCGCTACCTGCTGCTGCGCCGGGGCAAGCGCAACTACGCCCTCGTGGACACCGGAGTGTAGGATAATCACCGCTGCGCGGGGGCAGCCTTCAGAAGAGTTCCGCGACGAGGGCAAAGTAGGCGTCGACCGGCTCGCGGAGAAAGAGGAAATAAACCAAGGCTCCAGCGGCCAGCATCGGGCCGAAAGGCGTTTCGCGGCCGGTCGGCGCCGGCTCGGCGTCCGCTCCGGAAGCGGGGGCGTTTTCAGCTCCGGGGGGCGGGGCGGGAGCGGGTTTGCGGCCGGTGACCCCGCGGTAAAACAGGACCACGGCCACGGCCAGGGTGCCGAGCACGGCCCCCCCGAAGAGCGCGAACAAAGCCCCCTGCCAGCCCGTGAAGGCACCGATCGCGCCGAGAAACTTCACGTCGCCGAAGCCCATCGCCTCGCGCCGGAGGACGACTTCCGCCAAGAGGCCGATCCAGAGCACGACCGCTGAGCCGACCATCAAGCCGAGGATGGATTCGCGCAGGGACCGGAGCTGGTCGAAGGGAGCGCCGATGGTTTCCGCAAGGTGCAGCCCCGGCACGAGCAACGACAGCCCCACGCCGACCACGGCCGCCCCGATGGTGAAACGGTCCGGGATGATCATGTGGTCGAGGTCGATGAATGTGGCGCAGACGAGGATGGAGCAGAAGACCATGCCAACGAGGGCCGGGCCGGGCGGCCAGACCAGCCAGCAGGCCAGAAAGAGCGCCCCGGTGAGGGCTTCAATGAAGGGGTAGCGGAAGCTGAAAGGCGCCCCGCAGCAACGGGCCTGGCCGCGCAAAAGGAACCAGCTCAGGATGGGCAGGTTGTCGTACCAGGCGATGGGGCGGCCACAGGAGCAGCGGGAGCCGGGAGTAATCACCGACCGACCGGCTGGTATCCGATAAATGCATACGTTGAGAAAACTGCCGGTGATGGCCCCGAAAACGAACGCGGCCGCGGCCGCGGCCCAGGGGACCTGTTCATTGAAAAAGCGGAGTTCGTCGAGCATGGCGGTGGCGGATCAGGGGGCGGCGGCGAGGGCGGCACCGGCTGCCCGGCGCATTTCCCCGGCGGGGACGGTCGCGCCGCTCCAGATTTCGAGAGCGCGGGCGCCTTGGTGGACAAGCATGGAAAGCCCGTTGGCGGCGGGCCGGCCGAGGGTGCGGGCGCGGGCCAGCAGCGGGGTTTCGGCGGGGTTGTAGATCATGTCGTAGAAGCGCGGAGCGCCGGGAAACGAGGTCGGATCCGCCGGGGGTGGATCGGAGGAGCGCAGGCCCAGGGAGGTGGCGTTGATGACGAGGGCGTCGGCCGGGAGTGACTCCGCCCGGGGGCGGGTCAGCTCGAAGCCGTCGAGGCGTGCACCCCGGCTTTCGGCCTCAGGGGTGAGGAGGCGGAGCAAAGCGGCCAGGCGCTCGGGATTCCGGTTGCCGACGGCGAGCCGGGGGCAACCGCGGCGAAGGCATTCGAGAGCGGCCGCCCGGGCGGCTCCGCCGGCTCCCAGGAGGATGACCGGCCCGTCGCCGAGACCGCGGCCGAGGTCCTCGCGCACGCCGGTTTCGAGGCCGTGGCCGTCGGTGTTGAAGGCGGTGTATCCGGATTCCTCCCACTGGAGAGTGTTGACGGCCCCGATGCCGGCGGCGGAGGAATCGATCTTGGCGACCTCAGGCACGGCGATGGTTTTGTGGGGGACGGTGAGATTGAGGCCGTGAAAGCGGAGTTGGTGGAAGCGGGGGAGGGCTTCGGCAAGCCGCTCCGGGGGGATGTCGAAGCGGAAGTACCGCCAGGAAGCGAAGCGGGGTTCGCACGCCGCCATGGCCGCGAGGGCGGCGTTGTGCATCGGCGGGCTGAGCGAATGGGCGATGGGATGGCCGAGAACGGCGAGGGCGGTGCCTGAAAACGACCAATCCCGGAGGTCGGCGAGGGTGAGAACGGCTTCCGGGTTCATCGGCCGGAGGCGCCCGCGCGGCGGAGGGCGGGGAAAGGGGACGGCGGCAGGCTCAAGGCTGGGCCTGGTTCTGGTGGCTGGCCTTGAACTCCTCCACAAAGCCGCGGAAAAGCCGTGCCAGATCCAGATTGCCGACGGCCTGGTATTGGGAAACGAGGTTGCGGCAGCAGCGGCAGAGGACCTCGCGGATCGGGGTGGGCGCGAGATCGCTGAGCCGTGGCGTGACTTTGCTCTTCTGCAACAGGTCGACCACTTCCTCCGGGGTGCGGAGCAGGCCTCGGTCATACGGATCGATGTAGAAAGGAACATCCTCCAGGAAACAGCCGACGACGAAATGGCCGGGCAGGCCGACCGGGTCGAGGTGCAGGCCGAGCCGCTGCGCGACGAGGATGTAGACCAGGCTGAGGGTGAGCGGGATGCCCTTGCGGCGGAGCAGGACCTGGTTGAGAAAGCTGTTGTCGGGATCCTGGTAATGCTCGGAGTTGCCGCGGAAACCGAGCTCGTGAAAGAGCACGCGGTTGAGGAGGATGCACTTTTCGCGCGGCGAGAGCGGCTCCACGGCCAACTCCTTGCAGCGCAGGGCGATCTGGTCGAGCTGTTTGCAGGCCAGGCCGATGTCGAGATCGGGATAGACGACCCGGCTGATGAGCAGGGCGCCCGTCTCCAACTCGTAATTGAGGGAGTGGATGAACCCGCGCAGCTCGGCCACGGGGTCGGAAAACTTCAGTTCACTGAGGAAGCGCCGGGCGTGGTGGGCGAGCAGCCGGTTTTGGCCGGTCTTCAGCTCCTGCAGAAAAGCCACGCCGTCGCCTTCGAGGGCGCGAAATTCCCGCAGCAACGCTTCCCGCACCAGGGCACTGGGGTCGTCGAGCAGGGTGGCGAAGGCCTCTTTCCTGTCTTGGCTGAGCTTCATTTGTCTCGGCCAAGAACAAAGGCCATGTCCCGGAAGTGCGCAATGTTGAAGTGAAGCGAAAGCTCGAAAGCGCCCGGATCGCCGCCGCTCCGCGGCGGCTAAGCGTCCGGTGCGGAAAAGGCCTCCTCAATCCGCCGGCAGAAGTGATGGATGAGGAAGAGCTGGGCTTCCTGGATGGGGGCGGTTTCATCGCCGGGGACCACGATTGCAGCCGTGGCGAGGTTCCGGCAGGGGCCGCCGTCGCGCCCGAGGAGAGCCAGGCTGGGGAGGCCGAGGCGGCGGGCCTCCTCCAGCACCGCGACGAGATTGGAGGATTGACCGCTGCTGGAGAGCACCACGAGCAGGTCGCCCGGCCGGGCCTGACCCTGTAGTTGACGAACAAATACAGAATCCCATCCGAAATCGTTGGCGATGCAGCTCAGGAGGGACCCGTCGGCGGAAAGGGCGACTGCGGGGAAGGAGCGGCGCTGGCCGCGGAAGCGGCCGACCATTTCGGTGGCGAAGTGCTGGGCTTCGGCCGCGCTGCCACCGTTGCCGCAGAGGAGGAGGCGATGACCGCCGCGCAGGGCCCTGAGGATCAACTCCTCGCCTTGGCGAATCTCCGTTTGGAGGGAAAGGAGGGAGCGGAGGGCGTCGATGGTGGCGTCGATGGCGTCGGGCAGCTTCATGATGATGAACGGATGGCAAGGGTGTGCCGGCGGCATCGGCGGGACAATGGGAAAGTGAGGCGGCTGGGGCCGGTGGTGCCGGTGGACGGAGTTTCACAGATTGATTTTCCCGGGCACGGCGGCACGTTGGTGGAGTCTTCGTTCCATGCCCTACTTCGACCACAATGCCACCGCTCCCCTGCTGCCCGCGTCCCGCGCGGCGTTCCTGGAGGCGCAGGAAACGGCTTGGCAGAACCCGGGCAGTCCGTTTGCCGCCGCCGGGCGGGTGCACCGGCTGCTCGAGCAGTGCCGGGAGCGGATCGGCGTCCTGCTTGGGGCAGCCCCTGCCCGGGTGGTTATCACCTCGGGGGCGACGGAGGCGAATGCCACCGTCATGGCGCTGATGGGGCGGCGCTTGGGAGCGGACCAGACCGTGGTGCTGGGGCCGGCGGAGCATCCCTGCGTGACGGAAAACGCCCGGGCGCAGTTGCCGGCGGTGGAAACCGCGCCGGCCGACGCGGCCGGGCGGGTTGCCACGGACTGGCTGGAGGCACGCCTCGGGCGCGGAGGGGTCGGGTTGGTCTCGATCATGGCGGCCAACAATGAAAGCGGGGTGCTCAACGACTGGGCCTCGCTCGCGGAGGTGTGCGCCCGCCACCGGGTGCCTTACCACTGTGACGCGGCCCAATGGCTGGGGCGGCTGCCTGCGGCGGGCTTGGGCCGGGCGGACTTCGTCTCGGCTTGCGCCCACAAGTGCGGTGGTCCCAAAGGGGTCGGCCTGTTGCTTGTGCCAGAGGAAGCCGATGGTCCCTGGCTGCTGCGGGGCGGTGACCAAGAAGCGGGCCGGCGGGCCGGCACGGAAAACTACCCGGCGGTGGCGGCGTTTTTGGCGGCATGGGAAGCGCGGGAGCAAATGCTGGCGGATGGAAAGGACCGCCAGCGGAGGGTCGCCGCCCGCGATGCCTTCGAAGCTGCGGTGTGCGAGACCGTCCCCGGCGTGCAGGTCATCGGGGGGGGCGCCCCCCGGCTCTGGAACACGAGCTTTTTGCTCCTCCCGGGACCGGCCAACCGTCGCTGGCTGGCCGCGCTCGACCGCCTCGGATTCCAGGCTTCGACCGGCTCGGCCTGTGCCACCGGCAAGGAGGGTCCTTCGCTGCTCCTGTCCGCCCTCGGCGTCGATCCGTTGCGGGCGGCCCGTGCTCTCCGGGTCAGCGGGGGCTGGGAAACATCGGCCGAAGAGTGGACGGCCCTGGCCCGGGCGCTGGGCGACCTGCATCGGCGCTTTGCCGCCGAGAAAAGTGGGGGCGCCTCCGCCGGGACAGTAGTGATCGATCCATGACACGTCGATCAGGCAACCGGAGCCGTGTGGTCGCATGAAGCTGCAGGCAATCGCATTGGAGAATTTCCGCAACATCGCGCTGCAAGAGGTGCGGCCCAAGGGGTGCGGGGTGTTTTTTCTTGGTCCCAACGGGCAGGGGAAGACCAATCTTCTCGAAGCACTGGCCTATGCGAGCATCCTGCGCTCCTTCCGCGGCGGCGGGCCCGACGCCCTCATCCGCCATGGCGAAAAGGAGGCGGCACTTCGTCTCGAACTCGATCATGAAGTGCTGGGGCGGACTGAAGTGGGAATCCGGATACGGCCGGGAGGGCGGTCCGCCACCTGCGACGGGGAGCCGGTGCGCCGGCTCGGGGAGATGCTGGGCCGGTTTCCCACGGTGGTACTGGCCTCCGGTGACATTCTGCTGGTGCGCGGCGGCCCGGCATTGCGGCGGCGGTTTCTCGATCTCGTGCTTTCTTCGGCCGACCACGGATACCTCGCCGCCCTGCAGCGGTATCACCGCTGCCTGCAGGAGAGAAACGCTTGGTTGAAGGGCGATCGCCCCCGGCCGGGGGATGCGGTGGCGGCGGCCTTCGAGGCGCAGCTCATTCCGGCCGCTCTGGCGGTGACCCGGAAGCGGAAAGCGGGCCTGGTCCGGCTTGAAGCGTCTCTCGGGCCGCTGCACCTACGGTTTTCCCCGGGCGTCGGCCCGGTCGGCCTGCGGTTTCTGCCGGACGTGGCGGCGGAAACGGAAGAGGCCTACCGTGAACTGCTGGAGAAAAGTTTCGAGCGCGACCGCATCCTGCGGGCAACCCGCCGGGGACCGCACCGCGATGATTTCGCGTTCGAGATCGACGGCCGGCCCGCGGATGAAATCGCTTCCGAGGGCCAGCAGCGCGGTTTGGTGGTGGCCCTGCGCTTCGCGGAGCTGGCCTGCCTTCGTGAAGCCACCGGCATCATTCCGCTGATCTTGGCCGACGACGTGCTCGGCGAACTCGATCCGCGCCGCCGGGCGCTTTTTTGGGAAAATCTTCCCGGGGAGGCCCAGGTCCTCGCGACTGGCACCGCGCTTCCCGAGGGCGGTCTGCCCGCCGGCCACCGACTCTTTGAGGTGCGTGAAGGTCGTTTTGAACCCGCCAACGGCTGAGCGGTCGGGGAACCGCTTCCCTCCCTTGGGGTTGCACCGATCGGCGGGTTCCGCAGGATGGAGGGCATGCACCTAACGCTGGAAGACGAAGTGAGTGACATTTTGGGCAAAGCCCAAACCGGTCTCGGCCTTTCCACGGAAAATCTGGCCGATCGGGCTGGCATCTCGCGGGAAGCACTGCGGGCCCTGCGCCAGGGCGAGCGCGATGATGCCGCGCTTGAAAAAGTGGCTCCCCACCTCGGCCTCGACCCAGCCCGACTGAAAGCGCTCGCGGCAGGCGATTGGCAACCAACCGCTCAGCCCCCCTCGGAGGGCTTTGCGATGCTCAACCTGCCCTTTGGCGCCTACAGCGTGAATGCCTACTTGGTCTGGGACCCGGCCAACCGGTCGGCGGCCTGCTTTGATGCAGGCACCAAGGCCGGGCCGATTTTGGAAGTGATCGACCAACACGACCTGAAGCTGGAAACCGTTTTTCTGACCCACACCCATGGCGATCACATCGAAGGCCTGGCCGATCTGCTCAAAGCCCACGATGTTCCGGTTTGGGTGGGGGAGGGTGAGCCCAAGGCTCCGGGCGGGGCCCGGCGGTTGGCTCCGGGCAAGGCGTTCCGCATTGGCGGGCTGCCAGTCGAAACGCGGCTGACCCGCGGCCATGCCGAGGGCGGGATCACCTATGTGGTCAAAGGCCCGGGCTGGACAGTGGCGGTGGTGGGCGATGCGGTTTTCGCCGGCTCGGTTGGCGGCGGGATGGTGTCCTATGCCGACGCTTTGGAAACGGCGCGGAAGGCGATCTTCACGTTGCCGGATGACGTTCTCATCGCGCCCGGCCATGGTCCGCTGACCACGGTCGGTGAAGAACGGCGGCACAACCCGTTTTTCCCCTCCGCCTGAAGAGGAGGGGTGATCGGTTCTGTGTTTTCCGACAATCGACCCATGAACAGCCGTGGTCGCACCCGTTGTTTTCTGTATTTGCTTTCTGGATGCCTGCTGGTGGGGGCCGCTTCCGCCATGATGGCGGCCGGTGCTCCTGAGCCGGAGGATACGAGGCTCTGGCTGGAGGAGATCGACGGCGAAGAAGCGCTCGCCTGGGTGGAGGCGCGGAACCGGACCACCCTCGGGGATTTCGGCGCCGATCCGGTTTACCGAGCGCTATTCGAGCGGTTCCTGAGCATCTACCAGTCCGACCGCCGCATCCCCTACGTCCGGCGGATCGGCGACCATTACTACAACTTCTGGCAGGATGAGCAGAACCCCCGCGGAGTCTGGCGGCGGACGACGCTCGCCTCCTATCGGTCGGAGACGACGGAGTGGGAAACGGTCATCGACATCGATGCGCTCGGAAAAGAGGAGGGCGAGAACTGGGTCTGGAAAGGCGTCATCGTGCTGGAGCCGGACCGGGACCGCTGTCTGGTGGGCCTTTCACGCGGGGGTGCCGATGCCCGGGTTTTGCGGGAGTTCGACCTTCCCGGCGGCCGCTTTGTCGAGGATGGCTTTGTCCTCGAAGCCGCCCGGGGATCGGTGGCCTGGCGGGACCGCGACAGTTTGTACGTGGCCTGGGACTTCGGTCCCGGCACGCTTTCGTCATCCGGGTATCCGCTGATCGTGAAACGCTGGGAGCGCGGTACTTCGCTGGCGGAAGCCGAGACCATGATGAAGGCGCGGGAGACGGATCTGGGCCTCTTTGCCGCCACATCGCGGCACCCGGGTTTCCCGGTGGATCTGATTGTGCGCGCCAGCGGATTTTTCACCAACCAATACCACTTGCTGGAGGAGGGTTCCTGGCAGGCCCTGCCGCTGCCCGAGGATGCTTCGGTGGGATTCTTCCGGGATCGAGTCCTCGTGCAACTGCGGTCGGACTGGGAGACTGCCGGACTGCGCCTGGCCGCCGGCAGCCTGGTGGCGGTGCCGCGGGAGGGATTGCTGGCGGGCAGGCCGGAGCCGGAGCTGCTCTACCAACCGGGCGAGCGTCATTCCCTGGAGCGGTATGCGGTCACGAAAAACGCGATCGTGCTGACCCTGCAGGACAACGTCCGCAACCGCATCGAAGTGCTGCACCAGGAAGCGAATGGCTGGCGCAGGGAGGCGTTTACCGCCGCCGGCCTCGGCACCCTGAGGTTCACCGCCGAGGACAGCGATCGCTCGGATGCGTATTTCCTCACCGAGACCGACCTGCTCACACCGACCACTTACTCCAGGGGCGATCTCGCCGGCGGTCAACGCGAGCGGCTGCGGGCGTTGCCGGAGTTTTTCGATCGTAGTGGATTGGTGGTGACACAGGAGCAGGCGACTTCCGCGGACGGAACCATGATTCCCTATTTCCTGGTGCGGCCGGAGGAGCGGGCGAAAGACGGGGAGCTGCCGGTGTTGATCTACGGCTACGGTGGCTTCGAAATATCGCTCCTGCCCCGCTACATGGCGACGGTGGGAGCGGGCTGGCTGGAGGTGGGCGGAGGGTTTGTCCTCGCCAACATCCGTGGCGGCGGCGAGTTCGGCCCCGGATGGCACCAGGCGGCGCGGCGGGAAAACCGGTACCGCCAGTTCGAAGACTTCGCGGCGGTGGCGGAGCATCTAACCGGCCGCGGGCTCACCCGGCCGGAGCGCATTGGCATCATGGGCGGCAGCCAAGGTGGACTGCTGGTTGGCGCACTCTACGTGCTGCGTCCGGAGCTTTTCGGGGCAGTCGTTTCCCAGGTGCCGCTGCTCGACATGCGGCGGTATCATCGGCTGCTGGCGGGTGCGAGTTGGATGGAGGAATACGGCGATCCGGACGACCCGGCCGACTGGGCCTTCCTCCGCCGCTACTCCCCCTACCATGCCTTCCGGCCCGATGCGGCCCATCCGCCGCTGCTGCTGACCACCTCCACGAGGGACGATCGCGTCCATCCCGGCCATGCCCGCAAGATGGCGGCGCTCGTCGAAGAGGCCGGGCAGCCCGTTTACTACTACGAAAACACCGAGGGCGGCCATGCGGGTGCGTCTGATCCCCGGCAACAGGCCCGGATGCAGGCGCTGGCTTACGCTTTTTTACAGCGCCACCTCATGACCGGGGCCGGCGGCGAGTAATCCCTTTCGCGGGGGAGTCCGCCCCGGAGCGCTCCCACCGTGCCGGCCGGGTTGGTTTTGTCCACTTGCATCGGGGGCGAAGCCGGGCACGTTGGGGAGTTGTGCAGACGGGGTCTGGATTGGATATTCCACTGGTTTTGCCGGATCTCTGGCAGCAGCGGGCGGCTCAAGCCCTCGGTGCGGGACGGGACGTGATCGTCCAGGCCCCGACCGGAGCGGGCAAGACCCACATCTTTGAATTAGCGGTGGAGCGAGGACTACGGGGGCAGGCGGTCTTCACGGTGCCGACCCGTGCGCTGGCCAACGACAAATTTCTGGAATGGCGCCGCCGCGGCTGGAGGGTGGGGATCTGCACCGGTGATCTGGCCGAAGACCTTGATGCCCCGGTGGTGGTGGCGACGCTGGAAACCCAGCGGGACCGGCTGCTGCGGCGTCAAGCGGCACCCGCCCTGTTGGCCGTGGACGAGTACCAGATGATGGCCGACGTGGTGCGAGGGGTGAACTATGAACTGGCCCTGGCGGTGGCACCGGTGGAAACGCGACTGCTCCTGCTCAGCGGCAGCGTGGCCAATCCCGGCTTGGTGGCGGAGTGGCTGGGACGTCTGGGCCGGCCCGTCGAATTGGTGGTTGAAGAGGAGCGGCCGGTGCCGCTTGAGGAGATTTACTTGGACGCGTTGGCGGAGCGGGCGCCGGCGGGGGTGCGTGGTTTCTGGCCGCGGCTGCTGGGGCGGGCGCTGGCCGCAGGTTTGGGGCCGATCTTGGTCTTTGCGCCCCGCCGCAAGGCAGCGGAGGATCTCGCCCGGCAGCTAGCCGGAGCGCTGCCCGCGAGGGATCCCCTGGTGCTTTCGCCCGAGCAGAAGCGTGCCGCCGGGGACCGGTTGTCCAAACTGCTCAAGACCCGGGTCGCCTGCCATCACAGCGGCATGAGTTATCTCCAGCGGGCCGGCTTGGTCGAACCCTTGGCCAAAGCCGGCCAACTCCGGGTGGTGGTGGCGACCATGGGATTGGCGGCGGGCATCAACTTCTCGATGCGTTCGGTCCTCGTGACCGACCGGGAGTATACCGATGCCAACATCGGAAGGATGGTCCGGGCGGATGAATTGCTGCAGATGTTCGGACGGGCGGGACGTCGGGGGTTGGATTTGCGAGGCTTCGTGCTCGTCGCTCCGGACCGTCCGCGGATGGCGGAAGGCCGGCCGCTGACGCTCCGTCGCAGCCGGGGTTTCGAATGGTCGGCCTTTCTGACCGCCATGGGAGCGGCGGAGGTCGCCGGGGAGTCGTCTTGGGAGGCAGCCGTGCGCTTGGCCGGGCGGCTCTTTGCGCGCCAGGCCCCGCACCTCGGAGTGGAAGCCTCACTGGCCGATGGGGAGCGTGATTGCGGACTTTGGGTGGACGCCCAGCGGGCGCGGCTGGCCCGAAGCAGCCGGGTGGAGATGCTCAACTCAGCCGGAGCGTGGGAGCCACGTTCGCAGGAGCGGTCCGTAGCCGTGGACCGGATACGAGTGTGGCGGAAGCAGGCCTGGGAGCCACTCCTGGCCCGGCCGGCCGGTCTCGATGGTCTGGGTTGGGGAGTGCCGCGGCCGCTCACGGCTGCGGACGGAGGTGCTCCTCTTTTTGGCCGCGAAGTGATGCTGGCGACGCGGCCCGACCCGGCGGCGGACCGCTGGGTGCTTCCCGCGGGACTGCGGAAACGCTGGCGCGAGGCACGACCAACGGCCGGCAGCGGAGTGGTCGGCGATCCCCTGCCGCGGACCTGGACGCGGGAGCGCCTGCTCGCCGAAGTCCTTCCGGGGTTGGAACGGCTCCAGCCCGGCGCCCGCATCCACTCCGTGGATACGGGTGAGCGGGAAATCCGGGTGCGCTTCGATTTTGCCTCAGCGGTGCGCCCGGCGCGGCCGGATTCGCATGGTTACGGGTTGATGGGCGCACCGGAGCGGGAGGCGCCGCCCTTGCCCTGCGCCCACTGTCCGGCCCTCGAGCGGTGCCGCGGTGAGCTGTCGGTTCGAGCCAGCCCCGCACTGGCTTGGATGCGTCTCGGTTTGATCGATCGCGAGGGCCGGCCGACCCGGCGCGGCGAACTTTTCGGCCGGTTTCATGCCGGCGAGGGCCTGGCGGTGGCGGCGGCATTGGAGGATCTCGCTTATCCTGTGGATGAACTCGTTCTCGATCTGGCCAACCTGAGGGCGGGGCGGCGATTCACCGAATTCGCTGAAAAGCCCGACCGGCTTGGGATCGTTTGCCGGGAAACCTACGGTAGTGTGACCTACGAGGGTTACCTGCTCCACGGTCTGCCGCCGGAGTATGGGGACGGCACCGCGGAGGTGTTGGCGGCTTGGGGAGGACTGAAGGGGCCGGCCCGGGAGTCGCTTTATGCCGGCCAGCTTCGTCCCGGTGATGTCGAGCGGGCGCGTTTGGAGTGGCTCAGCCTGCTGCGGCAGATCGTCCATGCCCCGGAGCACCCTTGGGCACGGTGGCGCACCCTGCAGGCGCAAGCGGCGGAACACCTCGAGCGCCAGGGTGCGCATCATCCGCTGGCCGGACTGCCGCCGCTGACTGCGGCGCAGCAATCGTCCGCGTCCGGCCGCCTGTTGTGACCCCTCCGGTGACAACAACGGCTGCCTTGGCGCAAACCCTCCCGGATTTGCCCCGGTGGGTGGAGGCGCGCTGGATCCTGCAGACGCCGGGATGCCGGTTTTTCGCCGATCCGGAACGGTCGGCCTGCGGCCTGGCCATCCATCCCCAGGTGCCGCTGGGGGCCGTCGTAGGCCGACCCGACCCGGAGGTTTTTGAGGCCGTGCGCCGTCGGCGGGTGCCATTTGAACTTGTCGTCCAAGAGTCGGATGCCGGGCATGCGCGCGCTTGCCTGCCCGGATGGGACTATACCGATGCGGTCATCCACGAGCGGGTCGCCGGCATGGGCAGGCCGATGGATGACGGTGAGGCGGTGTCTGTGGAAGCGCCGCCCACCCCGGCTTTGCTCGAGCGGTTGAAGCCCGGGGCGCGTCTTTGGCTGGTTGCCTCCCTCGCGGTGGCGGTGCGGCGGGATGGAGAAGAGATCATTTCCCTCTGCGGTGCGGGGGCGGTCACCGAGAAGTGGTGGGATGTGGGTGTGGAGACGGCGCCTGCGTTTCGTCGCCGGGGACATGCCAGCGCCTGTTTTCTGGCCTTGGAGCGATTCATGGCGGCGACGGGACGGCGTCCGGTCTGGGGAGCGGGGACGGGTAACGCGGCTTCCCTCGGGCTGGCCGCCCGCCTCGGTTTTCGGCCGGTTGACCGTCTCGCGGTCATGGCAGTGCCGGAACGGGTCGGGCATGGCCATGGAGACCCAAAGCCAACCGGCCCGGAGTGAGTTTCGGGAATGGTGTCACCGGTTTGCCACTACGATCAACCCGTGGAGCCGGAGGTGTTGCCCGGGTCCTACTCGAGTTCGAAGAGAACGAGCGGCCCGGGTGGATCGGCCGGCAGCGGGCTTTGGCCAATGCCGAGGTGGATGCGTTCGGGGGCGAGCCGGCCGGACTCGAGGAGCTGGCGACGAACTTCGGCCGCGCGTTCCTGGGCGAGGTCGCTGAATGCGTCGGCATCCAGTTCGATGGCCGTGAGCAGCCGGCTGCGCAGTTGGACGGGATCAATGGCGGGCTCGGGAGGCTCGTCTGCTGCGCGGTCGGCGTCGACGGCTGGCGGGGCGTGATCGCGGGGGGGGGCGGGTTCGGCGGATGCCCCCGCTCCGGTGAGCGTGCGCCAGATCCGCTGGAGCAGCGGGCGATCGGTTTGAGGATCTTCGTCGCGCGGAGTCGGGTCGGGTGCGGGCGCGGGCTGCCGGTTTTCGTTATCCGCCGGGGGTGTTGTTTCGTCGGGGAAGTGCTCCCGGTAGAGCAGGGTGAGCAGGCGGGCTTCGGCCTCGGCGGAGAGGACGCCGTCTTCGATCCGGTCCGGGGCCTCGCCGCCGAGGCGAGTCTCCAGTTCTTGGATACGTCGGTCCAGTTCGGCGGCGGCAAGGCCGGGCCGGTCGCGGTCGGGCTGGGGCCGTGAGTCAATCCGAAGAGAGAGACCGGGGCGGTCGTGGAGGGCGGTTTCGAGGACCCGGATTTTCTCGAGGCTTTCTTCTTTGAGCACGGCCGATCCGGAAGCGAATTCGAGATACTGAAGCTCCTCCCCGCGGCCGAACAGGGCGCCGATGATGGAGAACGGCGCGGTGGCGGCCCGCGTCATGATGTTGCCGATGGCTTGGCCGATGACTCGGCCGAAGCGGAACTCGGGGTCGTCCAGATTGCCGCGGATGGGAACGTCGAGGAAGATGCGCTCGTTGCGGTCGCGGAGGATGGCGAGGCCGAGTTTAACCGGCAGGCGGAGGGCATCGGGGCTTTCGATGGGATCACCGAGATAAAACCGATCGAGGACAATGTGGTTCTCGCCCACGAGATCCCGGGCGGAGAGGCGGTAGTTCATCTCCATGCGCAACCGTCCCTGATCGATGCCGAAACCAAGGAACCGGCCCGCGTAGGGGGTGAACGGCACGAGGTCGACGCCCCGGACCTCGATCGCCAAGTCGGAGTAGAGATCTTCCGCGAGCGGGTTGATCTGGCCCCGGATGGTGAAGGCTTCGATCCCGTCGAGCCCGCCGCGCAGGTCGACATCGGCACGGGCCAGTTGTTCGGAGGAAAGTCCTTCGATGGTGCCTTCGATCCCGGTCAGGCGTTGGGTTGTCCGCGGAGAGACGGACTGGTCTTCGAAGTCGATGCGCATCTCCTCGAGGGTGACTCGGTCGATGGTGACCAATGGACGGGGCGAACCGGGAGCAGCCTCGGGGGCGGTCTCGGGATCTTGGGCGGAAGTGGGGAGCAGACGGAGCAGGTTGAGGCCTTCTTCCGGATGCAGGGAGAGAAAGAGGGCTGGCTCGGTGAGGCGGAGTGTGGCGATGGCGACGGATGGGGCGGCGGTGTCGAGCCGGAGATTTTCGAAAGCGATGGCTGTGGCCCGGGCGACCTCGGCGTCGCGGTCCGCCTCGTTGAGGTTGAGATCGTGGACGGCGAGGTCGCCCTCCCATTGGAATGCGGGCGTGCCCAGGGAGGTGACGGTGGCGCGAAGGGTTCCGTCGGCCTGAAGACG
>REEB01000128.1 GCA_007695295.1 Puniceicoccaceae bacterium | reverse complement strand
GTTCCGCCAACGATCGCTGGCTCACCCCACGCTCATAATACAGGTGCGCCGCCCGTGCCAGCAGGGGCGCTTCCTCCGCTTCCGGTTTTCGCTCCATGAATAAATATACGCCCCGGATAGTTCATCCGAGGCAAGCTTTTCTTCCCGCCCACCTTGCTCCAGCCTGCGGCCATGCCCCAGAAACTCACCCTCGCCGTCATCATTGGAAATCGGGACTTCTTTCCCGACCAGCTCGTCACCGAAGCCCGCCGCGACCTCGACCGTCTTTTCAAGGAAGAGGACATCGAGGCCGTCCTCGTCGGCGAAACCGACACCAAGCTCGGCGGAGTCGAGACTTACGCCGAGGCCGAAACCTGCGCCGCCCTCTTCCGCGAAAACCAGCACCGGATCGACGGCGTTCTCGTCTGCCTGCCCAATTTCGGCGACGAGCAAGGCGTCGCCGACACCCTCCGCCTCTCCGGTCTCAATGTCCCCGTCCTCGTCCAGGCCTACCCGGACGACCTCGACAAACTCTCGCCCGCCCTCCGGCGCGACGGCTTCTGCGGCAAGATCTCCGTCTGCAACAATCTCGTCCAGCGCGGTATCCGCTTCACCCTTACATCCGAACACACGGTCCACCCGCTCTCCGACTCGTTCCGCGAGGATCTCCGGCGCTTCGCCGCCGTCTGCCGGCTCGTCCGCGGGCTGCGCACCGTCCGCCTCGGGGCCGTCGGTGCCCGCCCCGGCGCCTTCAACACCGTCCGCTACAGCGAGAAAATTCTCGAACGCGCCGGCATCCCCGTCACCACTGTCGATCTCTCCGAAATCCTCGGCCGGGCCGAGAAAATCGGCCCCGACGCCAAGGAAGTCGGCGAAACCATTGACCGCATCTCCGCCTATGCTCCGGTCGACGGCGTGCCCCGCGAGAAGCTCGTCCAAATGGCCCGGCTCGACCTCGTCCTGCGATCCTGGATGCAGGAAAACCGGATCGACGCCACCGCCATCCAGTGCTGGACCTCCCTCCAGCAAAACTGGGGCTGCAATGTCTGCACCTCCATGAGCATGATGAGCGAGCACTTCATGCCCAGCGCCTGCGAGGTCGACGTCACCGGTGTCCTCACCATGTACGCCATGCAACTCGCCTCCGGCTCTCCCAGCGCCCTCGTCGACTGGAACAACAACTACGGCGGTGACCCGGAGAAATGCGTCCTCTTCCACTGCGGCAACTGGGCCAAACACTTCCAGCCCAAGGGCCGTGTCGCCAACGCCCCCATCCTCGGCTCCACCCTCGGCGTCGAAAACACCTACGGCGCCATGGAAGGCCGAACCCCCGCCGCACCCCTCACTTTCGGCCGCCTCACCACCGACGACACCCATGGCCGCATCCGTGCCTACGTCGGCGAAGGCGAGCTTACCGACGACCCCCTCGAAACCTTCGGCAACCGCGCCGTCGCCCGCGTCCACAACCTCAACCAACTCATGCACTATGTCTGCCGCCACGGTTTCGAGCACCACGTGGTCATGAACCTCTCCAAAACCGCCGACGTCCTCGCCGAGGGCTTTGCCTACTTGGGCTGGGAAACGCATGTCCACCGCTGACCAACGCTCCGGCCCGGCGGAGCTGAGCCGCCGCGCCAACCGGCTCCGCGGCCGCGTCCTCCGCGCCATCCACCTGGCCGGAGCCGGCCACACCGGCGGCAGCCTCTCCTGCCTCGACCTGCTCACCATCCTCTACCACCGGGTCCTGCGCATCGACCCGGCCCACCCCGGCGACCCCGCCCGCGACCGCTACATCCAGAGCAAGGGCCACAGCGTCGAAGCCTTGTACGTCGTGCTCGCCTCCCGCGGCTTTTTCCCCGACGCCGATCTCGACACCCTCTGCCGCTACCGCTCCCCGCTCGTGGGCCACCCCACCCGCAAAACCCCCGGCATCGAGCAAAACACCGGCGCCCTCGGCCACGGGCTCTCCGTCGCCGCCGGCATGGCCCTCGGCGCCCGCCTCGGCCCGCACCCGTTCAACGTGTATTGCCTTCTTGGAGACGGCGAACTCGCCGAGGGCTCCAACTGGGAGGCCGCCCTCTGCGCCGCCCACCACCGGCTCGACAATCTCACCGCCATCATCGACCACAACGGCCTCCAGATCACCGGAGCGGTCCGGGAGGTCATGAATGTCGAACCGCTCGCCGACAAGTGGCGCGCCTTCGGCTGGGAGGTCCGGGAGGTCGACGGCCACGACTTCGAAACCCTCTGCGGGACTTTCGACGCCCTTCCTTTTGCTCCCGGCAAGCCCAGCCTCATCCTCGCCCACACCATCAAGGGCCGCGGCGTCTCTTTCATGGAAAACCAAGCGGGCTGGCACCACCGCGTGCCCAAGGAGGACGAACTCCGCGCCGCCCTCGCCGAACTTGAATCCACCGCAGCCACCCCCGCCCCCCATGGCCACTGAAGTCGCCGCCGATCCCGCCCACGGCCTCGCCAACCAGGACGTGTTCTCCGCCACCCTCCTGGAGCTCGCCCGCGCCAACCCCGACATCCTCGTTGTCACCAGCGACTCCCGCGGCTCCGGCAAGCTCGTGCCTTTCGGCCGCGAACTTCCCGGCCAACTCATCGAGGTCGGCATCGCCGAGCAAAACCTCGTCGGCGTCGCCGCCGGCCTCGCCTCCACCGGCAAAAAGGTCTTCGCCGTCTCCCCGGCCTGCTTCCTCACCGCCCGCTCCCTCGAGCAGATCAAAAACGACGTCTGTTACTCCGATCACCCGGTCGTCCTCGTCGGCATCAGCGCGGGTGTCAGCTACGGCGCCCTCGGCTCCACCCACCACAGCCTGCACGACTTCGCCGCCCTCCGCGCCATTCACAACCTCACCCTCGCCGCCCCGGCCGACAACTGGGAAACCCGCGGCGCCGTCCACGCCGCCGCCGCCGCCCCCAAACCCGTCTACCTCCGCTTCGGCAAACGCCCCGTCCCCCACCTTCACTGCGAGCCCGCCGAACCCTTCGCCTTCGGCCGCGCCTATCGCCTGCACGATGGCGACGACCTCGCTTTCCTCGCCACCGGGGAAACCGTCCCCCGCGCCCTCGGAGCCTGCCGCCGCCTCGCCTCCGAGGGCATCCACGCCCGCCTCCTCGGCGTGCCCACCCTCCGCCCCCTCGACGAAGCCGCCCTCCTCGACGCCGCCCGCACCTGCGCCGCCGTCATCACGGTCGAGGAGCACAGCGTGCACGGCGGCCTCGGCGAAGCGGTCGCCTCCCTCCTCCTCCACCACCGCCTCGCCCCCGCTTTCCGCATCGTCGGCATCCCCGATGAAGACACCGTCACCGGCTCCCAGGAGGAAATCTTCAACCACTATGGGATCAGCCCCGAAGGCCTCGCCCAAACCGCCCGCGACCTCCTCCGCCCCTAACCCCCGCACCCGTCCCCACCTTCCAACCTCTCCCCTTTCAGCCTTTCAGCTTTCCGCTTTCAGCTTTCAGCTTTTCAGAATTTCAGCATTTCAGCATTTCAGCTTTCCGCTCCCCCCATGCCCCCCGTTCTCGCCCTCGACCAAAGCACCTCCGCCACCAAGGCTCTTCGCGTCGATGACGACGGCCGCATCGTCGCCTCCGCCTCCCGCCCGCACCGCCAGCACTACCCCCGCCCGGGCTGGGTCGAGCACGACGCCGAGGAAATCTGGCAAAACACCCTCGCCGTCCTTCGCGAGGTCCTCTCCGCGGGCGGCCCCACCCCCGCCCGGCTCTCGATCACCAACCAGCGCGAGACGTTTGTCTTCTTCCACCGCGACGGCCGCCCCGCCGCACCCGCCGTCGTCTGGCAATGCCGCCGGGGCGTGCCGGTCTGCGAGCGCCTCCACGAGGCTGCCGACACCGCCAACCTCCCCGACCGCACCGGCCTCCTCCTCGACACCTACTTCTCCGCCCCCAAGGCCCTCGCCCTCTTCGAAGCCAACCCCGCCCTCCGCCGGAAGGTGCACGCCGGCGAGGTCCTTTTCGGCACCATCGATGCCTACCTCATCCACCGCCTCACCGGCGGCGCGATCCACGCCACCGACGCCACCAACGCCAGCCGCACCCTCGCCTACAATCTCCAGACCGGCGCCTGGGATCCCGAACTCTGCGCCCTTTTCGACCTCCCGCCCGACCGCCTCCCCGAGATCCGGGCCTGCTCCGATGCCTTCGGCACCCTCGCCGTCGACGGTCTGCCCGCCCTCGAAATCCGCGGGGTCATGGGCGACTCCCAGGCTTCCCTGCTCGCCCAGCACTGCGTCAGCCCGGGCGATGTCAAAGCCACCTTCGGCACCGGCACCAGCCTGCTCCTCAACTGCGGCGACCGCCCCCTCGCCCCCGCCGACGGCCTCGTCTGCGCCCTCGCCTGGCGGCTCGGCCAAACCGAGGCCTTCGCTCTCGAAGGTCTCGTCAACTACTCCGCCGCCACCCTCTCCTGGCTCATCGAGCAACTCGGGCTCTTCAAAGATGTCGCCGAGGCCGAGGCCCTCGCCACCTCCGTGCCCGACAACGGCGGGGTCGTCCTTGTGCCCGCCTTCGCCGGTCTCAACGCCCCCCACCGCACCCCTCAGGCCCGCGGCCTCCTCACCGGCCTCTCCGCCCACTCCGGCCGCGCCCAAGTCGCCCGGGCCGCCTACGAGTCCATCGCCCTCCAGATCGCCGATGTCCTCGACCTCCTCCGCTCCGCCTCCGGAGTATCCATTTCCAAACTACGGGCCGACGGCGGCCCCACCCGCAGCGGCTTTCTCATGGACCTGACCGCGGCCTGCTGCGGCTGCCCCCTCGAGGTCAATCCCCAGCCCGAGCTTTCCCCCCTCGGGGCCGTCCTCGCCGGCCGTCTCGGCGCCGGTGAGACTACCCTCGAGACCCTCGCCGCCCGGCCTCCCGCCGACCTCCGCGTCCATCCCCCCTCCAGCGACTCCAGCGACTCCACCGCCCTCGCCACCCTCAAAAAAGCCTGGACCGCCGCCCTCCGCCAGACGCTGGCGGGCTGATCGGCACCACTGGGCACGCAAACCGGCGATAGTCTGCCGTAGTCACAAACTTGGGACACTCCCAGGTTCTGCCCCGCCTGCGATGACAGCGCGGAGCAGTCCCCGGGCCGCCATCAGCCATCGATCGGCTCGATGCGGTAGAGCCCGCCCTCGGCGCGGTCGGTCAGCAGGTAAAGGAATCCGTCCGGCCCTTCCCGAACGTCGCGGATGCGGCCGATCTTGCCTTCCAACAAAGGCTCCTCCTTCACGACCTCATTGCCGCTGAGCACGATCCGGTGCACGCGTTCCGCGAGCAGGAATCCGGCAAAGAGATTGCCCTGCCAATCCGGAAAGGCGTCACCGCGGTACACCGCCAGTCCGGAAGGGGCTTTCGAGCTTTCCCAGATGTGGTTGGGTAAAGTGACGCCCGGCGCTTCCCGGCCGATGCCGATGGGCGCACGGGTCGAGTATTCTTTGCCGAAGGACACCTGCGGCCATCCGTAGTTGGCTCCTTGATACACCCGGTAGAGCAGGTCACCACCAGAGGGACCGTGATCGGTCGCCCAGATCGCCCCGGTCTCATGATCAATGGCCAACCCTTGATTGTTGCGGTGCCCGAAGGAGTAAATCTCCGGCCGCAGATTTCCCGGAGCCGAGCCGACAAAGGGATTCCCGGGATGGGCCCCGCCATCCTCGAGCAACCGGATCATCGAGCCGGAGGGGTGGGTCAGGTCTTGGGAGGTGTAGCGCAGTCCGTTGTCCCCGATCGAGAAGATGACGCTTCCATCCCCCGGGAAAACGATCCGTGAGCCGTAGTGCCGTCCGGGGGCGCTGAGGGGTTGTTGGACGTACAAAATCTCCAGATCAGTGAGACCGTCCGCATCTCCGTTCAGTCGGGCCCGGGCCAGCGCCGTCCCGGTGCCGAAACGGTCATCCGAAACCACCGAGTCACTGTCGCCGGGACTCGAATACGTGAAGTAAATCCAGCCGTTCTCGGCCTGCCGGGGATGGGCCACTATATCGAGCAGACCGCCCTGCCCGCCCCCTTCGGGCGGGATCCGCTGGTCCTCGTCGGCCGCGATCCGAGGCAGCCCGGAGAGCGGCGTGACCAGGTCGCCGTCCACCAGGTTCATCCGGCCGGCCCGCTCGCCGACGATCATGCGTCCGTCATCCAACCATGTCACCGCCCACGGATGCTCAAAGCCCGTCGCCACCCGGATCAGCCGGAAGTCATGCGCTTCACTGCCGATGGATTCGGCCACGGTTTCATTGACCACTTGCGGCCCAGCCGCCGCAGAGGCCCCGCCCAGCAGGACAGAGCCGAGAATCAAGCCACTTAGTTTCCGGTATCGGGAATGCGCATTTTTCATAACCCCATAGTATAGACGGGAACGCCGCCTCCGCAAAAATCCGGCGCAATCCGCGCCGATTCCCCTGCATAGGACTCCAGTCGTCTCGGGTCACCGGACCGGCCCTACAGCCCGACCAATCCCAAACCTCCCTGACCACGGATGTGAAGCGGCGGCCCCCCTGCCAGGCCCCGGCTGTCCGAGCACAAAGCGTCCTTGCTCCCGGGCCGTGCTCCGGCCCATAAAACCCCATGGACGAGCCACGTCTCTGCATCGTGGGCGCCGGAGCGCTCTCCTCCCGCCGCATCTACCCCCTGATCGCACCTGCCGGCGGCAAAATCGTTGCCGCCTGTGATCTCGATGCCGGGAAAGCCCGGCGCCAGGCCCACCGCTACGGCGCCAAGGCTTACCCCGCCTTCAGGGAAATGCTCGCGGAGCAAACCCCCGACGGTGTCATCGTCTGCGTTGGTCCCGCCCACCATGCCAGCCTGGCCATGGAAATCCTGCAACTCGGCTTCCCCGTCTATACCGAAAAACCCCCGGCCGAAACCGCCGCCGATGCCCTCGCGGTCGCCCGCGTGGCCGCGGAAACCGGCCTGCTTTGTGTCACCGCTTTCAAAAAGCGCTACACCGCCGCCGCCGACCGCGCCAAAACCTTCATCGACCGGTTTCCGCCTGAGGACCTCTATTCGATCTCCCTCGATTACTGCTCCGCCCAATACGAAAATGATCCCCGGAATCCTCACCGGACGTTCCTGCTCGATTTCGCCATCCACGGCATCGACCTCATCCAGTACCTCTTCGGCGACATCGCGGAAGTCTTCGCTTTCTCCAAGGGGTTGGATGCCTACGCGGTCTCCCTGCGGTTTGCCAATGGTGCGGTCGGCTCGGTGAACCTGAACTGCGGCCGCTCCTTCTCCATCCCGACCGAGGAGATAGAAATCACCGCCCGCGGCGGCCAGTTCATGACTATTTCCAACTCCTCCCGCTGGCGCATCACCGAAGACAACCGCCCCGCCGAGTGGCGCGAGCCCCCCACTTTCACCAGCGCTGGCGACAGCGGGCGGGATACCGGGCACCTTTCCGAGCTGGAAGACTTCGTCAACGCCCTGCGCGAAGGCCGCACCACCAGCCGCTCCCAAATCTATGAAAGCTACCGGACGATGGTTCTCTATGAAGCCATCCGCGATTCCGCCCGCACCGGCCGGGTCGTCCCGTTGCACTTCGAGCCGCTCTAATCCTCGTCCGTCCCGGATGGCACCCGCGCAAAGATCCGGATCTGCCCGAAGCGCTCCCGCTCCTGCCACGCTTCGTCCCACTCCCTCGACTCCCGCAGCAAGTCGATTTCCCAGTTAAAGAGCGCCGCCGCCGTCCGCACCCCGGCCGCGTCCAGCTCCGCCACCAGTTCGCTCCAACGCGCCGGGCTCATCACATCCCAGCGCACATGCGGCACCGCTGGAGCATGGTAGCGGATCGCCCCGCTCATCTGCATCGCCACCACCACGTCGGAGGGACCAAACTCCCCGGCGATCCAACGCGCCGCCTCCCGATACGTGCTTTCGGAACGAAGGACGTCCCGCACATGCAGTTGCTGCATGCGCGACCAGCCGTTGTGAAGGATTGCCACTCCCGTCACCACCACCAACGCGGCGACCGCCGCCATGCGCAGCCTCGGCCACGGCCTCTCCCGCCCGAGAAGGTCCTGCCACGCTCCCGCCGCCAACACCAGCGCCGCCGGCACCGCCGGCAGCAAAAAGCGCAGAAAGATCCAGTGCTCCGCCGTATGCCGGTAGAAACTGTAAAAGCCGAGCAGGCAGGCCAGCCAGACCAACAGGCTGCGGCGGCGCGGGTCGCGCCAGGTCAAGGGCAGCAGCAGCGCCGCCGCCAGCCCGGCGCCGCCCGCCAGCGTCAGCAGTTCAGGTGTCCAGCGAAGCAGGGTCGCCAAGGTCGGCAGGACCAGATGAAAGCCGAACAGTTCGGGTTGTGATCCGTATCCAGTGGCAAGATACGATCCGTATAGCGCCTTTGCCAGGAGCACCTGCACCAGCGCCGGCCCCGCTCCGCCCGCCGCCAACCCCGCCCAACAGCGCAGGCGAAGGCCGAAAATGAAGGCCAGAGGCACAACCAGCAGGAGGTTCGTCGGCCGCGTCAGCACGGCAAGCCCCACCAGCACACCGGCGAGAACGGCCGGACCGGCCCGACCGCCGCCCTCCCGGGCCCGCCACCCCGCCAGCAGGGCGAGGTTGCACCACAGCAGCGCGGCCACATCGCTCATCGGCTGGGCCGCCTGGAAGAAAAAAATCGGGCTCGTCGCCAGCACCGCCACCGCCAGCAGCGCCAGGCCGGGCGCAAGACCAACTTCCCGGCCAATCCGATAGGTGCTCGCCAAGGCCAGCCCCGCCACCAGCAGCATGACGAAGCCCACCCCCGCCTCGCCTCCCACCCGCACAAAGGGCGCCAGCACCAGCGGCCAACCCAACGGATACGTCGGCGACCAACGCGTTCCTTCCCGGTTTTCCACCATCCCGAGCGGCCGCCACCACACCGCGGGCCGCTCCTCCGCACCGATGCCCTCGGGGAATACGATCGGTTGGTCGATCGATCCCTGCCCGAGCATGCGCGCAAAGGCGAGGTAGCCCGAGGAATCCGATCCCGCCGCCACTGGCGCCATCCACGCCACCAGCCAGCCCGCATACGCCAGCGCCGCCACCGCCACCGCGGCCATCAACCCGCGCCGCACACCGAGACGGCTCCACCCATTCAGAACTGTTCGCATTGTCGGAAGAAAAGCGCCGCCACGCTGCCCACCGGCCGTTTCCCGGTCAACGTCGATTGCATCATCCCTTTCCGCCTGTTGCCGCCCGCAGATCCAACCGCATCACGGGGCGCTGGGGCCTGCGCCGGGCAACTTCGTCAAAACCCGCTTTGTCGAACATCGACTTCGCTCCCAGCCACATCCAGTCGTCGTGGCCACGCTCGGGTTTGTCCACCGGATAAGCCTCCAGCCAAGATGCACCCTGGCCGCGCGCATAGTGGATGGCCCCCCGCAAAAGTTCCCGCGCCACCCCCTGGTGGCGAAAAGCCGACGGAACCACGAAACACACGATCGACCAAACCGGCGTTTCATCGACCGGTTTCATGACCGGCGAGCGCCGCAGTTTCACAAAGTCCTCCCTCGGGCCCAGGCTCATCCACCCGACCGGTTGATTGTCCCGGTAAGCCAGCAGTCCCGGCGGTGGCCCGGTTCGCACCCGCTCCTCCATCCGCTCTTTGCGTAATTCCGCCGGCCGCCGACCGGCCGGGATCTCCGCCCGTCCCGTCTCCCGGTAATACATGCACCAGCAACCGCGGGCGATCGAGCAGCCCCTGGCTTCAAAAATCGCCGCAAAGTCCGCCCAACGCTCGGGTGTCAGGGGTTGCACGGTGATGGCCATGGTGATGCCGGAAGCGGAGCGATCCCACCGCCGCTCAGCCTCCGAAAAACTCCTCCCCGATCCGCTCGATCAGCAGCACCAGCCCCCCCAGAACCACCAAACCGATCAAAGCCAGAAAAATGACCTTCGCCGTCGGAGAGATCCGGTCCAGTGTCGTCCGGCCTTCCTTCTCCTCCTCGGCTTCGATTTCCCACTCGGGACGATCCTCCTCTTCCTCGGGCCAGGGCATTCCAAAACCTTCCCGCCGCCCCGACCCGCCTGTCAAGCACCTGCCGGCCGTCGCTGCCATGCCATCGCGGATGTCCTCCGGGGTCTCCGGCAGCCCCACCTTTGGGGCTGACAAAGCCGCCCCGGCCATCGATTCTGCCCGGCTATGGTGATCAAACCCAACGACCGGGTCGTCTTCTTCGGCGACAGCATTACCGACTGCGGACGTGACCGCGACCAGCCCCACGCCCTCGGTCAGGGGTACGTCTTTCTCATCAATGCCTGGCTCAAGTATGAAATGGTCGCGCCCGAGCTGCTGATCTTCAACCGAGGCATCAGCGGCAACCGCATCTATGATCTCGAAGCCCGGCTCGATGAAGACGTCCTCGCCCTCGACCCCTCCGTCGTCACCATCCTCATCGGCATCAACGACACTTGGCGGCGCTTCGACTCCGGCATTGGTTCGCCCATTGAGCAGTTCCACGCCTCCTATCACCGGATCCTCTCGCGCTTGCGCGAAGAGTTGAATCCCGAAATCATCCTCATGGAGCCTTTCCTCCTCCCCGTCCCGGACGACCGCCGCCTCTGGCGCGAGGATCTCGACCCCCGTATCGGCGTCGTCCGCGAACTCGCCGTCGAGTTCGAAACGTCTCTGGTGCCGCTCGACAGCCAGTTCGCCGTCGCCTCCACCTGGGTCCAGCCCGATTATTGGCTGCCCGACGGCGTCCATCCCTCCCCCGCCGGTCACGCCCTCATCTCCCGGCACTGGCTCGATTTGGTCGAATACTGACCCCCCCGGCGGGGATTTTTCCGCCCGCCGTTCCCGACTTGTCCTGAGGCCGCTCCGCGGTCATCCTTCCTCCATCATGCCCGACGATCGCCCACCCCGGCATCACTGCGATCGGTGCGGCCGCCCCGCCACCGTCCTGAGCGGCGACGACTGGTTTTGCGATGAATGCAGCCAGCTCCCCGGCTCATGCTGCCCGGAATTCGGGGCCGACGATCTGTGGACCCGCCCCACTCCCGAACCGGAGGAGGCGGCCTCCGACGAGGACTCTGACCGTGATCCCGGGTGAGCGCGGACCGCTTCCTAGCGGAAAGCCAGGCCGAGCCGCGTCCCCAGTTCGCAGAGGTCGGCGCCCCCGGCCGGCAGGCAGGGGGTGATTTGCTCGAGGTGCAACTCCAGCCCGGCCGGCGTGGACAATCCGGTGTGCCAGCATCCCTCCAGCCCCAGCAGCCGGCGCCACTCCTCCGCCAGCACCCGATCGTAGTGCTGAAATGATGACAAATCGCCGTTTGCCTCCCGGCAGTGGCGGCAGGCTTCCGCCAGCATAACTCCTTCCCGGAAGCCGACGTTCATGCTTTGCACGCCCACCGGACCGGCCAAGTGCGCGGCATCCCCGGCCAGCCAGACCCGCCCCTTTCCGGCACTCTCCACGAGCCGCTTTTCGAAGCGCACCACCATGCGCCAGTTCAGTTGATCGATCTCACCCGTGAACCATGGGGCCCGCTCCGCGATCAAGCGGTCCAGGGTCTCGCGATCAAGAGCTGGGAAACCTCCGTTCGGCAACCACTGCACAACTTCGGTGTCCTTCTCCCGCTCCTCCCCCGCCAAGCGGCTGTCGGCCAGCCCGAAGCTCCAGCGGAAATACCCGTCCCGCATCGGCCAAAGCACGTTGGTCGTGCCCTCGTGGAACACCACCCGGATCTCCTCGCGATCCTCGTAGTCACTGTTGAATTCAAAAACCGCATACATTTCGGAGGGAGCGGTCTCGGGAAACTCCAGACCCAGAATCTGGCGCGTGAGGGAGTGATGGCCGTCGGCCCCGAGAAGAAACTCCGCCTCGAAATCCACGGTTCGCCGCACCACCCACTCCCGGTGGGCGATCGCATAGCCCATGAGCCGCTCCTCCAACTCATCGATCTGCCCGGTCACCCCCTCCGCCCCCTGTTTGAAGGCGGCGAGGCGGTTGCTCCAGCGCACCGTGACACCGTGTTCCTGCACCGCCCGTACGAGGATGTCCTCCAGGCGGCTCTGCCGGATAACGGCGACAAACGGATGGGGGGCCTCCTCGGAGGCCACACCAATCCGGGCCATCCGCTCCACCCCTTCGTAGAACACCAGGCTTGGCACCCGGTTGGCGTTGGCCAGCACTTGGTCAAGCAGTCCGAAGCCGTCCAACAGCTCCAAGGTCCCGGGGTGAAGCGCGAGGGCGAAGCTGCGCGTCCCCGAGCGGGATTCTTTTTCCACCACGGTTACATTCAGTCCGTGTCGGTGGCAGGCCAGGGCGGTCAACAGACCGACCGGCCCTCCGCCGGCGATCAGGACTTCGGTTTTCAGTTTTCGGCTCATAGTCAGGGTTCTCCACAGGATGGGTCGTGGCTACCCCGGCCGACCCGGGATGTCAGCTAATGCGTTCAGGGATCAGACGTCGGGTTCCCTCCGCCGGTTTCCAAAACGAGAAAATGACGCTCAAACAGCTCGGCCAGGTCATCGTCGCCGGTCACCGGTTCCACCTCGGGTCGAATCATGACGACGGCATCGACCAAGCGGGAGCGAAGCAGATCGAGATTCGTCCCTCCTGCGCCGAGGTCGAGCACCACGAGCCGGCTGCCTTCCGGTTTCTCCGCTTCCAAGGTGGAGAGATCGCCCTGTGGAAAGCCGTGCAGGCTGAAGACCAGCTCCGCCTCGGGAAACCGCTGCCAAGCCTCGCGGAGTGCCTCCGGAGGCACGCCTTGGAATTGCAGCTCCATAATCGCTCCCTCATCGGCCTCCGGACCCAGTGGCTCGACCTGGTGAACCCGGGCGCTGTGCTCCAGTTGCAGTTGATCCATCAATGCATAGACCACCGAGATGAGCGAATGACCGGAAGGCGTCTCGACCACTCGGGGCAGGTAGATAATCACCACTTCACTGCCGGGCCCGGCCGGCGCAAAGCGGTCCGCCATGCCCGATCCAAGGGCGCTGTCCACCCAAGTATCGGAAATCGGCCGCGGCTCCTGGCGCGTCAGCTCGAAAATCCGCCACGTTGACAAACCGATCGCCAGCAGGCTGAGCACGGCCAGCAGTGGCAGGGTCAGGGGAGAGCGGGACAGACCGGATTTTCGATACTTCAACATCAGCACCACCAGCAGCAGCGCAATCACCAGGAGGACGATGATAATGGACCAATCAATGGGGGTGACCATGGCAAGCGAGTCCGATATGATGGTTGAAAAGCCGGATCCGACGGGTTCGACCACCGCACCGGTTGATGGGAAGCTGCACCTCCGACCCCGGCTTTACAACCTGATTTCGACCCTGAGGTCAGCTTTCTGGAGGCAAGCTCTGCCCGGCGCCGTCGGTCGATGGCTGGAGCGCGGCCCGACTTCCCAGCCCCTCCCGGTCGAGCTGACCCGTGAGGTGTCCCAAAGCGGTCTCAATCCGCTCTTTTTCGCCCGCCAACCGATCGGCCAGCCGTGCCGCCCGTTCGCGGGCGCGGACCAGCGGCCGCAGGACCTCGGGTGCTTCCGCGGTCTCCAGGACGGTGGCGCTGCCGGGGATGCGGGCGAGGGCACCCACCCGCCAGGCCGTCAGCCAATAACCTGGCAAAACGCTGAGGATGAAGAGCAGGACGGCATGGCTGTAGAACGCTCCCGGCAACCACGACCCCTCGATCCAGCCCGTGACCCCATGCCAGGCCACGCTGGCCGTCACCGCGGCCGGCGGCAGATTGGCCAGCAGTCGGATCGGCCAGGGCAACAACCGCCGGGATCCCGCCCGGGCGGCGCCGGTCACCATCGCCGCCACCGGCTCCAGCAGTCGCTCCTTGGCCGAAGCCCCGCCCTGCAGCAACTCTTTGACCGCAGCCACCACCGGAGTCCACTCGCCGCCGGTCTTCGCTTCCCCGCCCTCCGCAGGAGCATCCGGGAACGGGCCCGCAGCATCGCCCTGCCCCAGCAAGTCCGTCCAACCCACGTCTTCGAGCAGCCTCCGTTGGTCGGCCGCGACCGCTTCAAAACGCCGCACCGCCGCCACCGGCAGGCAATCCGCCAGAGGTTCGATCGCGGCCTTTCGCCGGAAGTGGGCCCGCACCGACATCAGCAGGCCGCCCAGCAGGCCGAGCGCGGTGCCGCGGCCGGTCACCAGCCGCCCCATTGACCAACCGAGCCACAGCCCGGCAAAGCGCACCCGCAGTGCGACCGGCAGGGCGATGAAAAACCCGCAGCGCCCCGGTGCCAGCCGCCAGAGCTCTTCCTTCACCAAGTAAGCCAGCCCCCGCCGCACCGCCGGCTCGTCCAGGGCGGCAGCGTAGATTTCACGCAATCCACTTTCGAGGCGCGCCTCCTCCTCTGCCAGCCTGGCCGGCAGGACCGCCACTTCATCGGCCGCTCGGCTGCCCAGGGCCAGGCTGACCGCCGCCAGCCAGGACTCCTCCCGGGCCTGCCGCGCCCGCTCCCGGAACCTGCCCGAGCAAAGCACCATCCGCACGAGCCCGGCCTGGGATCCGGGCGCATCCGGCTGCCTTACGCTCAGCGCGTAGAGGTTGTCTCCCGCGGCGGTGAAGCCGTGCCGCTCGATTTCCCCGCGGTATCCCTCCAGCACGGTGGGCCGCGCCTCCGGCGGCACGAGGTCGATTTTGTTGAGCAGAAAGATCCAGCGCTTGCGGGCCGCCGCCCGGGCCACCTCCCGATGCAGCGGCAGCGAGGCGATATTGTCGGGATAACTCAGGCAGGCCACCACATCGGCGGCCTCCACGGCCGCCCGGGAGAGGTCGAGGTGCCGGGCCGATGGTCCGTCCAGATCCGGCGTATCCAAAAGAATCATACCAGGCAGATTGGCCTCATGGATGGTGACCTTGCCCTCCCAGCCCCGGGAGCGCGCCCAATGCTGCACCGCATCCGTTTCGCCGGCCGCGTGCAAGCGGTCGGTGAACGATCGGCGATCGCTTGAAACCGGACTGTTTTCCCGACCGCAGAGCCAGTTGAAAAGGCTGGATTTTCCCGCCCCGGTGCCGCCCACCAGCGCCACCACCACCGGGCCCTCCCCATCGGGCGGCTCGCGCAGCACCGCCCGCAATCCGGCCGCCAGCGCCGCGCAGGAGGCATGGCCGGCGGCCGCATCGAGGTCGCTCAGAAGGGTGTGGAGGCGGGACTCAGCGTTTGAGACGGGCTTCATGATCGAGAAATGGGTCGAGCCGTTGGAGGAGTGCTCCGGATGTTTCCGGATCGAAGTCCCGGCCGCGCTGCAGCCGCTCATCGATCCGGTGGAGAAAGAGGGGGCCGGCAAGGTGCTCGCGAAGGTGGCGGTGCAGTTCATTCTCGCGCATTTCCCGCCAGCGCCGGTCGGCCTGTTCAATGATCCGCCGCATCCCGAAGCGCTCATAGAGTCCGAGCAGCAGCCCCGCCCCCGCACAGCCGGCCCCGGCCGCACCCACAATCCCGAGGTGCGAAAGCAGCACTCCCCCCCACAGGCTGCCCTGCCCACCCGTGACCGCAAGGTCCAGCACCACCGCCCCACCTCCGGTCACGGTGAGGACTTCATTGAGATTGCCGAGCACCCGGGTCTTCCAGCGGTTTTCCTGCATCCATGTGTCGAGGCTGGTCCGCACGCTCGCTTCCCAAGATGAGCCGGGCTCGGGCAAGGGTTGGTCGTGAAAGGCGTCCAGCACCCGGCGCCCTTGCGAGGCTTCAATCCCGGGGTAGTCCCGCCGCCAGCGGTCGACCAGTTCCTCCGCGACCTCGGCCAGCCGGGTGCGCTCAAGCTGCTCCCGGGGCTGCAGGCGTTCCTTTTCCCCTCGGACGAAGGCCCGCCAGTGCACCAGTGCCTGCCCGGCCGCGCTCCGCACCCACCCCATCGGCGCAGCCACCCACCGGAGGATGCGCCAACGTACCGCCAGGACGTGGTCTTTGATCAGGTCGTGAAAACGCCCGATCGGGAATTCGGAACCGGCGATCGCTCGCGCCCGCTCCGCCAGCAAGGTCTCGGCGCGGGCCACTTCCCCCTCGGCCGCGGCTCGCTGCGATCGGGCCTCGCTCGTCAGCCGGGCCAGCAGGCGCCCGGCCGCGTCCAGGTCGCGCACCAATGAACGGGTCAACAGCCGCCAGGCATCCTCCCCGTGCAGGAGGGAGGCAAAGCCGGGCGTACCCTCCTCCAGCGGTTCCGGCCGCAAGGCTTCTGTCCGGGAGGAGCGCGGACAATAATAGGCGGCCACGGCATCGCTTTCCTCTCCGTCCTCAAGGCCGGTCTCACGGAAGTAGGCCCGTAAGTCGCGGTGCAGGGCTTCCGCCTGCTCTCGGCTCTCCACTTTGTTGTAGACCAGCGCCAGCCGTGCGCTCCGCCGCAGCATCGTTCGCAGGCGGGTCACCGCCACTTCTTGTTTGTACGACTCCGGGTAAACCACGAAAAAGACCACCTCCGCGCGCGCCGCCAGCCGGTCCGCCTGTTCCCGGTTGCTTTCGCAGACGGTGTCGAAATCCGGCGAGTCCACCAGCAGGAGCGGGCATCCGCCGCCCGCAAAGGCTTCGGCCCCGGGGTCGGCGGGGGCCGCAAAGAGGAGCGGCCCAGGGTCAGCGGTCACCTGCGCCGGCGCCCGCGGATCCTGCGGCAGCGCCTGCACGTGCCAGCGTGGAAAGAGGGTCGCCGCCAGCGCCGCCGGATCGGAAGCCTTCGCCGCCGCCACCGGATGCCGGGTCGTGGGACGTTCCCACCCCACCGGCACCGTGACTCCGCTGAGCAAACGGAAGAGGGTGCTTTTGCCCGCCCCCGAAGGCCCCATGAGCAGCGCAACCAGAATTTCTCCCGGAGCTTCCGCACCATCCCCCAACCGCTCGCGCAGGGGCGCCCGATCGGCCAGATCTCCGGCCGGCGGAGCCGGATCCAGCACCCGGATCACCGTCTCCAGCTCCGCGTCGATCGCGCGTGCCAGCTCCATCGCCTGCTGGTGCTGCTGCTGCGGGGTCGGCCTGGCCATGACACCGACGGTAACCGGCCCCCGCCCCGGAACAATGGCAAAACCAAGCCACCCAAGGCTGGCTTCGCCTCAGTGCTGCCGGTTGGCGGCCGCCGCGCAATCCCCGGATTCGCCGGCTCGGCCCGGGCCGGCGGCGTCGCCAGTCTCGATCGCCTGCAACCAGTCGGCCAACACCCGCGAACGCCGGAAGCGGCTCACCCATTCCCGACCCCGGGAGCCCAGCGCAGGCAACTCCGCCCTGCGGCCGGCCCATGCCTGCACTTCATGCAAAAGCGCGGCCGGCGCTCCCGGAGGCACATTGACGCCGAAGCCTCCTTCCGCCACCGCAGCCGCCAGCTCCCCGTCCGCATCCGCAACCGTCAGCACCGGGCGCCCATGCATCAGCAGGGTCAGGAGCTTGCTGGGGAAAAAATAGCGGCCCGTGCCGGCCTGCTGCGTCACCAGGCAAAAATCCGCCGCCTCCAACAGTGCCCGATAGGAAGGCTCATCCTGCAGGGGCAGAAACCGGACCGTGCCCAGCTCCCACGCTTTGGCCCGTTCTTCCAGGTCCGCTTTGGAAGCACCTTCGCCGGCGAGCACAAACTCCACCGGGATGCGCTCACCCGGCGGCGCCGCTTCATTCCGCCGGGCGGCTTCCAGCAGGATGTCCAGCCCCTGCTTCACGCCCAGGTTGCCGGAATAAACCAGGAGCAAGGTCTCCTCGGAAACGCCGAGCCGGCGGCGGAAGGCAAACCCCGCCTCCCGGTCGTCGACGGCTTCAGCGGCGGCGTCGAGAACGCCGTCGTCCACCCAGTTCGGCAGGTGCAACACCTTCTCCGCCGGAATGCCTTTTTCGCGAAAGGCCTCCAACATTCCCTGGGAGATCCCGCTCAGCCGCCAGCAGGTTCGGTAGGCCAGCCGTTCAAGGCCGTAGAGCAAGCGCAGCAATCGCCCCGGGCGGATCATTCCCAGCCCGGCCGCCGCATCCGGCTGCAGATCCTGCACATGGAAAACGAATCGCATCCTCCGCAGACCGCAGACCAACCAGGCCGCGCAGCCGAGCAAAAGCGGCGGGCTCACCACCACCACCAAGTCCGCCCGCGGCGCCACCAGCAGCCGCAGGGCCGAGGTCAACACAAAGCTGGCCTCGTGCAGCATCCGCTTCAGCGGGCCGGGCCGGTCCGGCACATAATGCCAGCAGCGGTGCACCGCCACGCCGTTGATCCGATCGGTCCGGTAGAGCCGCCCCCGGTCCTCCGGGCGTTTTTTCCACGAGGGGTAATAGGAGAAGGTGGTGAACACTTTCACCGTGTGCCCGCGCTTCGCCAGCCATTCGCACCACGAGGTGGTGTAAGGCGAGATGCCGGTGACTTCGGGATGGTAGTTGATGCCCCAGAAATGAAATGTCATGCGGGCGGCGGGGTGCGGACCAAGGATGGACGAGAGTGGGAGCAGGTGGGGAGGTGGGCAAGCATCATAAATCAGGTTCGCTGGCGAAGGACGCCGCTCAGCCGTCTTTCAGTTCGTCGGTTTTCACCGGAAATTTAGTTTTGAGCCGGTCAACCGATTGGTATGGGG
>REEB01000022.1 GCA_007695295.1 Puniceicoccaceae bacterium | reverse complement strand
CTAGCAGCCTGTCGGACTTTGGGAGCTTCGGCTGCAAATCCGCCCGGTTTGGCCAGGATTTCGCCGAATTTTTGTCAAATAGCGCTGCTATTCTCCGCAAATTCGACGAAATCCTGGCTCAAACGGCTCGAATTTTCGCTTCGAAGCCCAAAGTCCGACAGACTGCTAGCCAAATTGAAAGGAAGCGCACCATGTCACCCACAAAATCGAAAATCAAACCTTTGTTCGCCCTCCTTGCATTGTTCACCGTCACCATGCCAGTCATGACCGTCGGAGCCGGGTCCCTGCCCGAAGACTTTCAGCGCTACGAGCTGACCCTGCAAGGCATCGACGGCAAGGACCTGACGCTGCATCTGAATTATCAGGACGACCACTTTCTCCAGGGCTGGGTCGAAGCGGACGGCCAAGCCGTAACCAGCCATGTGGATGTGTCGGAGCTTTCCCTGCGTGACGGAGCCATACGCGGTCTTGTGGATATCACGTTTGTCCGGGGCCGTCGAAACAACCGCTTCTACAGCATCGAGGTCGATGCCGCCGTGGACCCCGACGGACGGGTTGCCGGTGAGCACCAGACCCGATTCGGGCTTGAGCCTGGCCACACCTATGGAAGCGGCTATTACATCTTCACGGACGAATCGCTCGATCATGACACCCCGGTGGTGACCATGGACCAACTGCGATATTTGCGCTCCGGCGACGAATGGTCCGGTCCGGCCGAAGGGACCCTCGAGGCGGCTGTCAGCGCCACGGAGCCGGTACGCTTTCAGCTTGATATGGGCCAGGCGCTGCGGGGGCCTTCAGCCACCGCGCAGCGGGTTGTTCTGCTTGACCTTGTCCTGAAGGGCGACGAGGTGATCTCGGTCGATGCCCGTCCGCGTTCCCCCGGACACTGGCGTCTGGTCGATGACATTAAAGTGGAAGCCGCTTTCGATGGCGAGCGTCTCACCGGCGAGGTGACCATCGACATCAAGGCCTCTTATCCGTGGAGTGGCGAATATCGGCTCAACTTCGAGGCCGATGTCAAGAACCACCTTGTTCAGGGCGCGACGACCGTGTTCCATGAACGTCCCCATGGTTACCATGGCACGCAGGAAACCGGACACGCGATCAACGGAACGGCCGAATTGGCCAATGGCGACACCACCGACCCGGCCAATGCCGTTCACCGCATCACCTTCAAACCCTCGCGCGGGGTGGATCTGGAGGTTTCGGCCGTTATTCAAATGAAAGACGGGCAACTTGCCGGGGCAATGGTGGAGCCGATTTATCGCGGCGGAGGAACCAATTTCCCCACCACGATGCTGGAGGCCGACGTCACGCTCGATGGCGATCGGCTCCACGGGTCCCTGCTGATCGACCCGACGCCCCGCAGTTACCCGGAAGAATGGGGACATAAAACGCACGGGTTCGATTTTGACCTGCGTGTCGAGGATGGCCAGTTGACCGGCACCTACCACACCCGCTTTGATCGAACCCACCATACCGAAGGGGCCATCACCGGTCGAAAGGTGGATGTTGCGGAACTGCGCGCCGCCAATCCGGCGCCGTCCGTGGACTGGCCGACCTGGCACGGTCCCAAACACTCGATGAGCGCAGCGGACACCGACACCCCCCTGATCGACGACTTTGCCCAGGCGCGCATGCTCTGGAAGAGTGAGCGAACCCCGCCGGCCCGGTCGCAAATTCAGCGCTACGGCACCAGCAATATGGGGAGAAACATGCGGGGCGGCCCCGGCGGCGGCGCGGGCTCGCGCGTGGTGTACGACGGCAAAGTGTACCTCCACTACTACGCGCCCTCCGGCGAAGCCTCCACCGCCGCCGGCGTGGCCGAGAACTACGGACGTCAATTCGAGGAGACCTGGAAGATCCTCGCCGACGATGTGGTGGTTTGCATTGATTTGGAAACCGGAGCCACGCTCTGGAAACAGCGTTTTGAGGAAACCGGGCTCAACCTCTACAACACCTGGAAGGACGCCCCGGGCAGCACCGTTTCCGTCGGGGAAGGCAAGGTCTTTGCCGCGGGGTCGGGTGGCGGTTTGTGGGCGATGGACGCCAACACCGGGGAAGTCCTTTGGTCCTCCGACATGCCGGGATTCACCAGGGGAAGGCAGCGTGTGCGCGAGGAGTCTCTGCGTGAAAACAGCCGCCCGGGATCGGGTGGCTTTAGTGCCGGCAGCCGTATCGTCGTGGACGGCTTGCTGGTGGGCTCCAATTTCGGCGGGGATCTGGTGGCCATCGACACCGCAACCGGCGGGATGCGGTGGCGGGTCGATGGCGTGATCGCCACCCAGAACACCCCTTCCCTGTGGCGGGGCCACAGCGAGCCGGTGGTGATTGTCCATGATGGCAACACCTTGAGCGCCGTGACCGTTTCCAAGGGCGAAGTGCTTTGGCAAAAAGAAGTCGCCCGCATCCCCCGGGCCTATCCGGTGCCGATCGAAGGGGATATCGTCACCGCGATCGTGGACGCCGAAAACGGGGAGGACTATCACCTCGCCGGATTCCGCCTCCGCGCGGACGGACCGGAGCGCCTGTGGACCCTGGAGAAAAAACAAGACAAGACCGGCCGCCGACTCTTGATGATCCACAACGGATATTCCTACAGCTTTGGCGAAGAAGGCACGGAGCATGACCACTTGTATCAGGTCAACCTGGAAACCGGCGCTTACACATCCCTCTCAGACCTGGGGTCTATCGGCAGCATGACCTTCGCCGTCGGCGTGGGGGAGCGGGTCACGTTTGACCGCAACAACTACCGATGGATTGAGACCGGGGACGATTTACGGCGTACCAGCGACGCGTGGAACATCCCCATCATGACGTCCCGCGGCTATCACAGCACACAGTTGAGCGACGCCATCGTCGACGGACGCCTCATCGTCCGCGGCGGCAACGGCATCTACGCTTTCGACTTGCGCCAGAAGGATGACTGACATGAAGTCACTCTTGACCGAAACAATGAAGCGGGCTTGAATTTTATGATGAAACTCACACTGATACGTCACGCCCAGTCGATGGGGAATTCAACCGGAAATTATTCGCATCTTCAGGCCGACGCTTTATCCGCGACAGGACGCGAGCAAGCACGGGATTTGGCGGTCCATTTGGAGCCGGAATCGTTTGATAAAATCATTGTCAGTCCGCTTGCGCGCACCCTTGAAACCGCGGTTCCGTATTTGGAAATGACCGACCAACACGCGGAGATCTGGCCGGAAACCGCGGAGATGCGCTGGCAGAAAACCCATGAACCCAGAGCCGGTGACTGGCGCCGGGAGATCTGTTCGATTGACGCCGATCTTCCCGAACGGTTTACCTTTTTTGAAAACCGAAAAATGAAACCGGCCGCGACGCCGCCCGAATCACATGAGGAACAACGGTGCCGTTTGTATATTGCCAAGGAACGCGTTTTGAACCTGCAACGCCAGGGATATGCGTCTGTGCTCTTTATCAGTCACGGCATTTTTGTGCGGGAGCTTATCTGCGCGCTCCTGGATCTTCCGGGAGCGCTTTCTTTCCCTACCGAAAACTGCGCGTCCCATCAGCTGCTCTATGACGAAAAAGAAGGTTGGCGGGTGATCTTTCTCAACCGCCTGTTGGCGCCCGCTTCCCCAGTGAACCAAGTTGGAGACAAGAGCGAATGAAAATCAAAAATGACGGTTTCAAGTTGTTGCGTTGGCAGAGGATTTCTCTGGCCTGCGC
>REEB01000272.1 GCA_007695295.1 Puniceicoccaceae bacterium | reverse complement strand
TCGACGGGCCCGGCTACGAACCCGCGGATGACGACGTAGCCGGCCTGCTCCGTGAGGCCGTGCCGGAGCTGGAGCGCTTCGGGCTGGTGCTCGGGATCGAAAACCACGACCGCCTGCCCGCGGCCCGGCTGGCCGCGCTGGTGGATGCGGCGGATTCGGAGCGGGTGGGGATCTGCCTGGACACCGTCAACAGCTTCGGCAGTTGCGAGGGACCGGCCGAGGTGGTGGCGGTACTGGCGCCGCACACGGTCAACCTCCACTTGAAGGACTTCACCATCCGCCGGCTCGCTCACAACATGGGCTTTGAACTCACCGGCACACCGGCCGGGCGTGGTCGGCTGCGGATTCCGTGGCTGCTGGACGCGGTGGCGCGGTACGGCCGCTGTACCACCGCCATCCTCGAACTCTGGCCTCCGCCGGCGGAAACCCCCGCCGCCACCATCCGGCGCGAGCAGGCCTGGGTGGGGGAGAGCCTCGCCGCCCTCCGCCCCCATCTTACCCCCTGACCCCATGAGCACCGACCGCATCCTCGCCCGCTACCGCATCGAAACGGCCCATCCCCTGGAAGCCGCCGCCGCCGCCATGGCCGGCGAGCAGTCTTCGGGCACCTTCGTGCGCGTGCCCGGGGAGACGGACGAACTCCGGGCCCGGCATGCCGCGGCGGTGGTTCGTATCACAGAATTGGATACTCTGGAGCTGCCTTCCCTGCCGGGTTCGCATCCCCCGCCCGGCGGCGGCCGGCTGCGGGCGGCGGAGGTTGAACTCTCCTTCCCGCGGGCCAATGTCGGCGACTCCCTGCCCGCGCTCTTCACCCAGGTGGCGGGCAACCTCTTCGAGCTGGGGCCGTTTTCGGGTCTGCGCCTGCTTGACCTGGAGGTGCCCGAGGCCTTTGCCGGCGCCCAGCCGGGCCCCGGCTTCGGCATCGAGGGCACGCGGCGGCTCGCCGGGGTGCGGGACCGTCCGCTCATCGGCACGATCATCAAACCCAGCGTGGGCCTCACCCCGGCCGCCACCGCCGAGTTGGTCGACACGCTTTGCGCCGCCGACATCGACTTCATCAAGGACGACGAACTTATCGCCAATCCACCGTACTCGCCGGTGGCCGAGCGCGCCCGCGCGGTTCTGGAGGTCATCCGCCGCCATGAGGACCGTCTCGGCCGGCGGGTCATGTATGCCTGCAACATTTCCGACACACCGGAAGCGATGCGCCGCCACCATGATGCCGTCGAGGCCGCGGGCGGGACTTGCGTGATGGTCAACCTCATCCCGGTGGGCCTTTCCGCGTTGCTCGACCTCCGGTCGCACGCCCGACTCTGCATCCACGGCCACCGCAACGGCTGGGGCATGTTTTCCCGCTGCCCGGCGCTGGGGATGGACTACACCGCCTTCCAAAAATTTTTCCGCATGGCCGGGGCGGACCACCTGCATGTCAATGGCCTGCGGAGCAAATTCTGCGAGTCCGATGCCTCCGTCATCGCCTCGGCCAGGGCCTGCCAGACGCCGATCCATGGACGTCACACCGTGATGCCGGTCTTCTCGGCCGGCCAGAGCGCCCGGCAAGCCCCGGACACCTTTCGCGCCCTTGGCAACACCGACCTGCTCTTCCTCGCCGGGGGCGGCATCATCGGGCATCCCGACGGTCCCGCGGCCGGGGTGGCCAGCCTGCGGGAGGCTTGGGAAGCGGCTGTCGCGGGCGAGGACCTGGAAACCTACGCCCGCGGTCGGCCCGCCCTCGCCGCCGCCCTCCGGGCCTTCGCCGCGCCATGAAACCCATTCTGCTGACCTGGTATGGCGACGACCTGACCGGCTCCACCGATGTTATGGAGGCGCTGGCGCTCAACGGCGTGCCGGCGGTCCTTTTCCTTGATCCCCCGGAGCCCGCGGTCGTGGCGGAGCGGTTTCCCCATGCGCGGGCGGTCGGCGTCGCCGGGCTTACCCGGGCGCTGCCGCCGGAGGGAATCGAAGCCGAGCTGGAGCGGGTGCTGGCGGCGCTGGAGCAGATCCCGTCCGAACTTTTCCACTACAAAATCTGCTCGACCTTCGATTCCTCGCCAACCTGCGGCAGCATCGGCCGGGTGATGGAGACGGGCCGGCGGCTGACCGGCGCCCGGCTCCTGCCGCTGCTGGTGGGTGCGCCGCGGCTCAAGCGTTACGTCGTCTTCGGCAATCTCTTCGCCACTGTGGGGGAGGAGACCTTCCGGCTCGACCGGCATCCCACCATGAGCCGCCACCCGGTCACGCCGATGACCGAGGCCGATCTGCGCCGCCACCTCGCCGAGCAGACCGACCTGCCGGTGGCATTGGTGGATCTTCATGCGCTCGAAGACAATGGCCGTGCCGCGGAGGCGCGGTTGGATGAACTGCTGGCCGGAGGTGCGGCCGCCGGCGTCCTCTTCGATACGCTCACTCCGGAGCATCTCGCGACCCTCGGCCGACTCCTTTGGCGGCGGCGGCGGGAGTTGGGACGGTTTGTCGTCGGCTCTTCCGGCGTCCAGTGGGCCTTGGCCACGGCCTGGCGGGAGTCGGGGCTGGCTCATGCGGCCAAGGAGGCCCCCCGCGAGCGACCGGTGGAGCGACTCCTCATTCTCTCCGGCAGCGCCTCGCCCGTCACGGCCGCCCAGATCGAGACGTCATTGAATGGCGGATACACCGGGATCCGCCTCGACCTGCCCGCTCTGCTTCACCCGGAGAACGGAGCCGGGGCGCAGGCGCGGGTGTTGGCGGAAGCGGAGGCGGTTTTCGCCCGTGGACCGGGTCTGATCCTCTACGCGGCCCTTGGTCCCGAGGATCCGGCTCTCGGGCAGACTCGGGAAGCGGCCGCTCGCTTTGGGCTCCCCTCGGCGGGAGAGGCGGTGGCCAGTCTCCAGGCCGCGCTGCTCGCGGAGTTAACCCTGCGGGTGAAGCCGCCGCGCATCTGCGTGGCCGGGGGCGACACCTCGGGGCGGGCCGCCCGCGCCCTCGGCATCGAGGCCCTCGAGCTGGCCCAGCCGATGGCGCCGGGTGCTCCGCTTTGCCGGGTCCATGCGCGGCCGTCACAACCTTCCCGATACACCATCCTGCTCAAGGGAGGGCAGAATGGCGGCCCCGATTTCTTCGAATCCATCCGCCTGGCCCGCCCGACCCAGGCCTGACTCTTGCCCGACACCACCACCCGAACCCCCCACCACACGATGAAAACCACCCTCGCCCTCCTCGGGGCCGGCGGCAAAATGGGCTGCCGGCTAACCGATAACCTCAAGGACAACCCCGACTTCCGGGTCCACTACATCGAGATCAGCCCGGCCGGGCTGGAAAACCTCGCCGCCCGCGGCGTCTCCGCCACCCCCAGGGAGGAAGCGCTCGCCGAGGCCGATGCCGTCATCCTCGCCCTGCCGGACAAGCTCATCGGCGGCATCACCGCCGAGATCGTGCCCGCCCTCCGGCCCGGCGCCATGGTCATCGGCCTCGATCCGGCGGCCGCTTACGCCGAAGTCATGCCGATCCGCGACGACCTCACTTATTTCGTGACCCACCCCTGCCATCCTCCGCTCTTCGCGGACGATCATCCGGCCGATGAAACGACCGACTGGTTCGGCGGCAAGTCCCAGCCCCAGAGCGTGGTCTGCGCCCTCCATCATGGGCCCGAGGAGGACTACGCCAAAGGTGAGGCGATCGCGCGGGCGCTCTTCGCCCCCATCCTGCGGATGCACCGGGTGACGGTGGAGCAAATGGCCATCCTCGAACCCGCCGTGGTCGAGTCCACCGGCATTGGCTGCATCATGGTGTGGAAACAAGCCCTCGACCGCGCGATCGAGATGGGAGTGCCGAAGGAGGCGGCCTGGGACTTTGTCATGGGCCATATCCGGATCGAGCTGGCGATCGTCTTCGGCTTCGCCGGGTTCCCCTTCTCCGACGGGGCGAAGAAGGCGGTCGAGCAGAACATGACTAAAATCTTCCGCGACGACTGGATGCAGGTTTTGGAGCTGCCCTCCATCCGCGAAAGCGTGCGCGACATCACCGGCGCGGCTTCAAAAGGTAACTGATCCCTGAATACACCAGACATGACCAAGCGCCTCGTGGTATCCCCCTGCCGCCGCTACCTGCAGACCGCCGCCGGCCGTCTCTTCCCTTGGTTCGGGGACACGGCCTGGGAGCTCTTTCACCGCTGCACCCGAGAGGAGGTGGACCTCTATTTCCGGAACCGCGCTGACAAGGGCTTCACCGTCATCCAAGCCGTGGTCCTGGCCGAGTTGGACGGACTCAACACCCCCGGCAGCCACGGCCACCGGCCGTTCATCGAGAACGATCCGACCCGACCCAACGAAGCCTACTTCGAAGAGGTGGACTGGGTGGTGCGGCGCGCGAATGAACTCGGCCTGGTGCTGGGCCTGCTGCCGACCTGGGGCGACAAGTGGAATCAGATGTGGGGGGCGGGGCCGAAGGTGTTTGATGAAAACAACGCCTGCGTGTTCGGGCGCTTTCTCGGCCGGCGTTACCGGGAGGCGGACCTCGTCTGGATTCTCGGCGGTGACCGGCCGGTCAACGACGAGGAGCAGTTGGGTGTGGTCCGGGCGATGGCCGAAGGCCTCCGCGAGGGGGACGGCGGGGCGCACCTGATGACCTTTCACCCGCCCGGCGGCAACAGCTCATCCACCTTTGTCCAGGGCGAAGCCTGGCTGGACTTTCACATGATCCAGTCCGGGCACAGCCGGGCCAAGGCCAACTACGAGATGATCGCGAGCGACTGCCAGCGGCTGCCGCGGCGTCCGGTGGTGGAGGGGGAGCCGGGTTATGAAGACCACCCCGCTGGTTTCAACCCCGACAACGGCTGGCTGGACCAGACCGACATCCGCGCCTCGCTCTACTGGGCGCTGCTCGCGGGGGCCTGTGGCTACACTTACGGTTGTCACAACATTTGGCAGATGTACCAGCCCGGGCGGAAACCGGTGAGCTGGGCGCACACCCCATGGAAAGACTCCCTCGACTTTCCGGGCGCGGACCAGATCCGGCATGCCCGCAACCTGGTGGAAAAGCGCCCCTGGATGAGCCTGCGGGCCTGCCAGTGGCGGTTCGTTCCCCACCCGCCCTCCGGCCTCGAACACCTCCAGGCGGCCGAGCTGGACGAAAACCGCTGTGTGCTTGTGTATGCTCCTTACGGACAGCGCTTCCGGCTCAAGACAGACGGACTGGCCGCATCTTCGTATCGGATTTCCTGGTACAACCCGCGCACCGGCGCGACCGTTTCCGGTGGTGAGACCAAGGTCGAACCGGTCCTCGAATTCCAACCCCCCTTCGACGGCCACGGCCGGGACTGGGTGCTGGTGCTGGAGGACGTGGCGGCGGACTACCCGGATCTCTGAACCGTGGCGGGGCCGCCGTGGGGTCTGGGTCAGGCCATGACGGCGGCCTGTTCGCGAGTGACTTGGTGCCGGAGCGGTTCGCCGGTGAGGTAGCGGCGCAGCTCGTCAATCATGGCCCGACCCATCCGGCGGCACTCGGGCCCCACCGAGCCGGCGAGGTGCGGAGTGAGAAAGACATTGGGGAGGGTGAAGAGGGGGGAGTCCGGCGCGGGAGGTTCGGGATGGGTGACATCGAGGATGGCCTGGAGGTCGGGACGCTCCGCGAGGACGCGGCCGAGGCCGGGTTCATTCACAACGGCGCCGCGGGAGGTGTTGATGAGGGTGGCGCCGGCTTTCATGGACCGGATGAGGGCTTCGCTGATGAGACCCTCGGTTTCCTTCAGCCAAGGCGTATGGATGGAGACGGCGTCGCTGATCTGGAAAAGCTCCTCCAGGGAGACTCGCTCGACGTCCTCCGCGGCGGCTGCGTCGTCGCTGAGAAACGGGTCGTAGACCACGACGCGGTGGTCGAAAGGCCGCAGGTGCTGCCGTACCAGCCGGGCGATGGCACCGTAGGAGACGAGGCCGATGGTGGTGCCATAGTTTCCGGGGATGGGATCTTTTTCGCCGTAGGCGCGGGCGGCGCGGATGCGGGCGGCTTCCGACCACGCCCGCTTGAGCCCGAGGAGGAGGGCGGCGAGGGTGTATTCGGCGACCGGGACGGCGTTGAGGGCGGCCGCGCTGCAGACGATGAGACCGCGGTCCCAGGCGGCCTCGGTCATGAAACCCCGGATGGTGCCGGCCCCGTAGAGAAAAAGCTTCAGCCGGGGCGCGGCCTCGAGAAAGGCTTCGTCGAGTCGGGGAGCACCCCAGGTCGAGAGGAGGATCTCGGCCTGCTTGAGGAGATCAGGCTGATCGCGGGCTTCGGCCGGGCTGAGGGGTGGAGCAGCCAAGTCGACGAGGACGCGCAGCGCGGCGAGTTCTTCCGGGCCGTAAACCATTTCGGTGGAGTGGGCGGGTGCGATGAGGAGAGCAGTGGGCATGGCGGGAGGAGTCATTGTGCCTGCTGAAGGCGCAGGACGAAGCGACTTCCAGATGGAGCCCTCAGTGCTGAAGGGCGGGTTTGGTTTTGGCCATGTTTTTTGTTTGTGGCGGAGCCGGAGCGGCGGAGCGGCAACAGGCTGTGGTGCGGCTGCGCCGGTGGGAGGCAAGCCGGGAGGAGTTGCTCGGTTGTCCGCCTTTGGTGGTAGGTCGGAACGGCGAGGTGGCTCGGCCATGTGGATGAAGCCGGCTGCGACATTCCTAGCTGGTTGCTGATTAAGTGGAGACCAGGGGACGACACCTGCGAATGTTGTGGCCGAGGGAGAGAATCGGAGGTGCCTGAGACGGGATAGCTCGGAAAGGAGTGACTTCGCCGAGTCCATTGCCCCGGATTCGCATCTGCCCAACTAGGCTCACTTTGGTGGAATATTGTCTGGTCCTAGATGTCCATCGCTGCCGGCTTCAAGTGACTCATGCCGGGGCGACTCTCCAATATCCATCCTTCCCGGTGAGTGCTGCTGAGAAGGAAGCGGGCATGAAAAAAGCTCAACTAAGCGGTTTTTCTTGGCAGCGCTTTCTCCACATGCAATACAAAGCCAGTTGGCTTTGACGTTTTAGTCCAATGCCCCGGATCCACCTCAGGAGTCATAGCCCGACAACCAGCGGATAGCTGATGAAGGCGGAATCACTTGACCCTAGGTTTTCGTCCATGCCTCTTTTTTGGTTAACGAAAAATGAACTCACTCACAGATTTTCCAAGAGATGCCTTTAAGGCCGCGATAGAACAAGTTTGGGGAAGAATCCTTCTGTACTTCACAGTCGTAGTGCTTGGTGCTTGGCTTGGGATCTCATTTGAAGCCGGAAGTTTAGTAGCCCCGAACGGTCTAATTGCGATCGTGTTTCTTGGAACATTGTTTTCAATTTTTCTAGGCGGCCTTATCTTCGTATTTATTATTATAGGATTCGCGTTCATTTTTGCGAGGTTCGAAATTCCGATATGGACCCTTGCTTTCCCATTTCTGGCTTCCCTCGTTTTCTATGCCAAAGTGGCAGCATTCTCATTCGATTAGGTTCTTTGATTCACCCCGCCATGGCGGTGAAAGAAGCGTTTGATGCTGATGGATTGCACCTCCGGCAGAATAATGAAGCAGCATCAGGACAGGATGTATTTCATCTACATTTTCATGTCATCCCCCGCTATCACGACGATGGATTCGAGGATCAAACGTACGAAGAGCTGGGATTCAGGATCCGTAAGGAACAGGCGGAGAAGCTGAGAAAGGCAATTGTGCTGAGGCTGGGATGATGATACCTGGGAACCTCGCCAATCAGATCACCCAACTCCGAAAGGCTGCCGCCTCTCTCTGTGAGTTTCTTCCCCGTTCAGCGGGAACAGAACGATTACCATGACTGCGCCCATTCAATCGAAGCGCCTCGACTTAATTCCCATGACTCCGGCATTCCTACGTGCTTCCCTGGACCATAACACCCAGAAGGCGGAGCAGGTGCTGCAACTGTCCTTGCCTTCGGATTGGCCTGGGGAAAGCGAGGCCATGCTGGGCCTCCGTCGCAAGCAACTTGAGGAGGATCCTACCCTTCAGCAATGGTTGATCCGTGCGATGGTGCTTCGAGGGGCCGCCTTCATGGTCGGTCACATTGGCTTCCACACCGCGCCGGATGCGGAGTATCTTCGAACACTCAGTCCGGGGGGAGTGGAGTTTGGTTTCACTGTTTTTCCTTCCTTCCAGCGCCAGGGTTTCGCCCGCGAAGCTGCCATTGCCCTGATTCATTGGGCACGTCAGACTCATGGCGTGAACCGCTTCGTGCTGTCCATTCGCCCGGACAACGTTCCATCACAGCGTCTTGCCGCCGAACTAGGATTTCGGCGGATCGGGTCTCATGTTGATGAGATTGATGGCCTTGAGGAAATCTTGGAACGAAGATTTTGCAGCGATGATGCCGAATTGGGCGATTCACCGAGTGACGCCCCCGCGATGCCAGTTGGAGATTAAGATGCTCATGGTGAAGCGGCATTTGCGCGATAGATCGTTCGCCCAGAGTTTCCTGATTTCAAACACCTCCAATTGCGTGCTTAAGTCGTAGACTACCAGGGGTAAGACTACGGCATTGGGTGTCCCGCTGCCCGTTTTAATCGTAATCTTGCTCGTAGTCCTAATCGACTGATCAAGTGCACTTCTGCCAGCCGCATTGATGAAGAATTATCTGGGTACGTCGAAGGACCTGCGGAAGAGCGGAATTAGGATTATGATTACGAGCAGGATTACGATTACGGGCATGGACAGGGTGTCCCAGTGTTGAAGACAGAAAGTATGTCTAGATTACGATGAATTGGACCTACTATGATTAATCGCCAACCCGAAGCTCGACATGACAGAAGACGATGGGGTGCAGTCTTCGAGCCTGCTCCCGGTCGACCCGTCAAACCGAAGGGACGTCGTTTGGCGGGTCGATGCAGGGGTGGCGCGATCCGGAAAGGGGTTTCGTCAAAGACCCTGAACGACATTGCGCGAATCTACCTTTCGACGGTCTGAACGACGCGGAAGCCGATGTTGTAGAAGGCCGTGGCGGGGGCGACGGCATGGCGGTGGGCCGCCCGCAAATGGCGGGGGGGATTCATCATTGAGCCGCCGCGCAGGACGCGTTGGGTGCCTGCGCCGGGGCCGGTCGGGTCGACCACGGGCTGGTTATCCGTTGGGTAAGGGCCGTACCAGTCCCAAGTCCATTCGAACACGTTGCCGAGCATATCCCACAGGCCCCAGCCATTGGCGAGTTTCTGGCCGCCCGCGTGGGTGGTGCGCTCCGAGTTACCGGCATGCCAGCCGGCTTCGTTGGCATTCGGATCCGGTACTCTCGCATCGGTGGCGTCGATGATCGGACCGGTATAGAAGGCCGTCGGCACGCCCGCGCGAGCGGCGTATTCCCACTCCGCCTCGGTTGGCAGGCGGTAGCCGTTGGCGTCGAGGTTGGCGTGGATCGAGGCCATGCCGGTGCGAACGACGGCATCCGGGGGGAACGCTTCATCGGCGTAGTAGACGGGGGTTAGCCCCTCCATTTCGCTGCGGGCGTTGCACCACTTGATGACATCCCACCAGGAAACCCCGACGACCGGGTGATCGGCGTCATCCGACTGGATGGGGATGCCGTGGAAGCCGGGGCCGAGGTCGGTGTAGCCATGCTTCACGGCCCAGTTGCGGACTTCGCTCCAGAGCGACCAGGGTACCTCGATTCGGCCCATGGTGAATGAGCGGGTCAGGACGACTTCATGCTGCGTCTCCCAAGGGTGCCTGCCCGGTTCCTCCCCGGGGGAGCCCATGGTGAACTGTCCGGCGGGAATGTGAACCATGGCCTTGGGATCGGGGTCGGCATCGAGCGGGCCGTTGAGCCGGTGAAATTCGGCGGTGGTGGATGCGGCGGAGAAATCGACTTGAGAGTCGGCCAGCGCGCGATCAAGGAAATTGGCCGTGACGCGGGCGATACGCTCATCGTCATCGGGGCCGCGCCGCTGAAAGGTGCCGGCGGGAACGTGTCCCGGCGGGGTGGCGAGCGCTTCGGGCCACCAGGCGGTGCCGGCGTTGAAAATCCAATTGCCGCGGGGGCCGGGGTAGAGCGTGGCCGCATGCTGGCGCTCCGACGGGTCGCCCATGCCGCCGATGATGTTGGAGGAAGCCAGCGTGACCAGGCCCGGCGCCGCGGCGAGGGGTTTGCCGTGGAACTCCCAGCCGATCAGGTTGGGGACGACATCGCCGTCGGAGAAGCCGGTACCTTCGTAGATCCAGTGATCGGCGTTCTCCACCACCCAGTCGGCATAGCCCACCCCGTAGGAACTGGCGCCAATGAGCTGGCGGGTGGCGGAGCGGATCGGGGCGATGCGGCGAAACGCCCGGGCCGGCTCCCCGGTCACCCCGCTGTCGTGAAAGTAGAGCATGTCGAAGACCGAATTTCCGCTGAGAAAGGCCATGCTGAGACCTCGGCCACGGGCGGCGTAGGCGTTTGCCACCATTTGGTAAGTGTAGAATTCATCGTGGCCCACGGAGAGAAACACCTTGGCGCGATCGAGCACAGCCGGATCTTGGTCAAGGTCGATGTTGGAGCAGTAGGCCACGTGGTAGCCCTGTTTCTCCAGCCAGTAAGCCAACGGGAATTCCCAGAGCAGGTACTCGCCGGAGCCGATGGTATCGGCGGCAAACTGCAACTGGCCGAAGAGCGCGTAAGGACGGTCGAAGCTGACGAGCGTTTCATTGGTTTTCGCAATGTACTCATTGTAGGGGCTGACGCGACGAGCGGGATTGTCGTAAAGCGACGACGCTCCCGGCCATTTGTTGTAGGACTGCCAGGTGAGGTCGGACACCTGGAAGAGAACGTCGGCGGGCTCCCGGCTTTTGAGGACGAAGATGATGTAGGACTGCGCGCCGTCGTCGCGCCGCGTCATTTTGGCAAGATAGACGCCGCTGACCCAGTCTTCGGGAATTTCCAGCGAAGCAGCAACGGGCCAATCACACTCGCGCAACCTCATTTCCCCGACCTCGTCGGGAACGGGCTGCGGCCCCACCTCGAGGCCGCCGATGCGGGTCATGTGGCGGGCCCCGACCCCGCCATAGTAACCGGTCCTATAGACGTCGACATCAAGGACGGCGGCGGGCTCGGCGCTGATGTGGAAGTCGATCGGCTCACCGGGATAGAGGCTGGTTTTGGAGGCAAAGCCTTCCACGCGGGGGGAGCGAAGGCCGTAACTGGTGCCGCGGTCGAGCAGCACATTTGCGAGGCGCCAGTCGTTGGCGCCGGCGTTGGCATTTTCCAGTACGGTGGGGTTCGGCGAAGCGGCCATTCCCGATGCGGCCAGGACGGCGGTGAGCAGGGCTGCCAGCAAGCGGGGCCAGACAGAACGGAGGGAGGGCGGGTTTCGGGGCGAAAATGGGTATCGGTGCATGAAGGTATCGCAGGGGGTTCTGGTCGATGGGTTGAGGGGAGGGCAAGTGGGCCGGCCGGCCAAGCTGGATCCCAAGAAACAAATCCTCCCCCTGAAAAGCGAAAGCCGCAGTGCGGCCAAAGGAAGGGACGGTACTCGTGAAAAAACCGGCGCACAGTCCTTTGTTTGAACAATAGGCGATTTTCTTACTTCCAGCGCCTCTTTCGCTCCCCACTCCTTGGCGCGCTCCGGGCCGCGCGGGGGCCAGGATGCCGGCCGCGGCGGGCCTGGTCTGGACAGAACCTCCGGCACCCCATCGCGGTTCACCGGCTTCGGTGCAAGGGAAGGAATCGCCCGACCCGGACTTGCCGGTTGCCCCGGTCGGGCGAAACGTAGGTGCATGCCTGCGATTGGTGGAGTGTTGAGGCGGCGGCGGTGGCTGGGGTTGCCGCCTGCGGCGGCGGTGGCGGTGGTCCTTTTTGGCGGTTGTATGACGGTTGCGGATACCGGGCGGGATGTGCGGTCGGAGCCGGCGGCCGCGCTGGAGCGGGCGCTGCCTGAGGTGCGGCTGGAGGATGGCACCGTACTGGAGCTGGGGCTGGCGGACTGGATGGAGTTCCTGGCGGTGCCCGGCATGAGCTTGGCCGTGGTCGACGATTACGAAGTGATCTGGACCTCCGGCTTTGGGGTGGCGGAGGCCGGGAGTGATCGACCGGTGACGCCGGATTCGCTTTTTCAGGCGGCATCGATCTCCAAGCCAGTGGCGGCGCTCATCGCGCTGCTCTTGGTGGAAAGCGGTGACTTGGAGCTGGACGTCCCCGTCAACGACCTCCTGCTGAATTGGAAGCTGGAGCCGGCGAGCGCAGGTGGCGAAACCGTGCCGACCCTGCGGCAATTGCTCGGTCACACCGGGGGTCTGCCGGCGGGCGGGTTTGCGGGTTATGATCCCGGTGCGGCGGTGCCGGACCTGTGGCAGATGCTGGACGCGCTGCCCCCGGCCAGCAACCCGCCGGCGCGGATCGTGGGCCGGCCCGGAGAGGCGCTGGTTTACGGCGGGATGGGGTATCAGGTGGTGCAGTGGCTCTTGACCGAGCGGACGGGGGAGGAGTTTGCCAGGCTGGCGGAGCGGCTGGTTTTTGGCCCGCTGGGATTGGCCAACACCACGTTCGAGCAACCCCTGCCGAAGGAGCGGGAGGCGCAGGCCGCGAGCGGCCACAACGCCGTCGGCGAGGTGCTTCCGGGTCGCTGGCGGGTGCAGCCCGAGCTGGCCGCGGCGGGGCTCTGGACGACCCCCGCCGATGCTGCGGCGATCGCGATCCAAACCGCCCGGGCGCGGCGGGGCCGGCCGAGTCGGGTGGTGACGCCGGTGGTGGCGGAGCTGATGCTGACGACCCACCGGGATCACATGGGGCTGGGCTGGATGCGGCCACCCGGGGCGCCGGGGGATCTTTTTGCCCACAGCGGGGCCAACCACGGTTACCGGGCCCACTTGAGGATGCATGCGGCGACCGGCCATGGGCTGGCCGTGATGACCAATGCCGACTCCGGGGAGAAATTGCTCCTGCCGGTGATTGCTGCGGTCGCGAAGGCCTTCGGCTGGCCCTACCGCCCCGAGCACCCGGTCGCGCCGGCCACGTGGTTGTACTTGGTCGATGCCCGACTCGGTCCGGAGAGGGCCCTTGAGGAATACCTGGTCCAGCGCGAGCGCCAGCCGGAGGTCGTCTCCGCGGAGGACCTGCACGACTGGGGCAGCCGTTTACTGCAACTTGGTCGGCTCGACGACGCGCTCCTCGCGTTCGGAAATAACGCCGCCCTTTATCCTGAGAGCGCCCACGCCCATCTCCATCTCGCCCGGGCCGAAGTGGCGGCGGGCCGACGCGAGGAGGCCCTGAACAGCTTGGAGCGGGCGCTAGAGCTGTCTCCCGAGCAGGAGTGGGCGCGGCGACTGCGGGCTCGATTGATCGAACGCGAGAGCGAGCGGGCTGACGGAGCGAACGACTGAACCTCCCTGCGGCCGGGGATTGGGGCGGCGCTTGGTGGAAGCTCGGATTTCGGGGGACGGGAGCCGGTGGTGCCAGCCACCGGAATGGCGACCCATATGGGAGCGCGCCCTGTCGGGGGCGGCGGAACTCAGGGCCAGGCGATTAGCCGCAGGGGACAAATAAACAACCTGTCCCTAGTAGCGGCCCTAAATATGCGGCGCGCTCGGCGAGCATGCCCTACCTCCGGCGCAAAAGCGGTTGGTCTCTAATGACGCTGACCCAAGCCCCAACGGGGCTGCATCCAACAGTCCAGGACAAGCGCCAGCGGTGCCCTGGGTCTTGGGTGAAGTGTGTTTCCACCCTTTAGGGCAGCATCCCAAAACCGACTTAAGTCAGCGCCAGTCCAGCCTGACCCGAACAAGACTACGCAGCCCATTCCTCAGTTTGGCGCGGGGAAAAACGAGGCGGACTTGGGTGGGCGGGGGGTTTAGAACTGGAAGGGACGGGTGAGGCGGCGGGTGCCGGCGGGGCGGGGGCCGAGGACGCGTTCCCGCAGCCAGCGCCGCAGGCGGCCGGGACGCCGGCGGTGAGGGGCCGGAGTTGAAGCGGAAGCGGTGCGCATGGGCTTCGTTTTCATAGTTTCAATAATTACTGAAAGAACAACCGGGGTGTCAAGGCCGGATCGCAGGATTCGGTGGGTCCGGGGCTCGAACCTGCGGGCGGAAGCCGGCTCCCGCGCAGAAGCCGTCACCGAGGGGGTAAAGGTGCTTCCTGCCCCGGGGTTTGGCGGACGGGTTGGGCTGGATCGGCCATCGGGATCAACCCGCAACCCTTCTCGGGAGGGGGCGCTGAAACGGCCCGGATCCCGGGCAGTCCGAATCAAACTGGCGATCGGGGAGTCCAGTCAGGCTGGGTTGCGTCTATTTTGGGGGAGCGGTCTGGTCGCGCAGCGATGGCTGGTGGCAGATTCCGGTTCAGCCGTCTTTTTTGCGGAAGGCGAAGAGCAGCCAGAACCCGAGTCCGACGAGCAGGATCAGCCACCAGAGGTAGATGACGTGCCGGGCGGCGCGGGCGGCGAAGGCGTAGGCGGCGGGGAAGAGGAGAAAAAGACCGATGGCCAGAATCAACAGGAGGACCAGCGGGACCCATTTGGGTCGCCCGGGTCGATTGGAGTTGGGCTCATCGTCGACCAGCTCCCACTCGGGATCTTCGGGGCGTTTGCCGGCCATGGATTCAGCGTGCCGGCTGCTGGATGGGAAGGAGGACATTGGCCCCGCCTTCGGCGCCGCCTCCGATGACGAGCGGGGAGCGGCCGTCCCACTTTTCCACGATCTGAAGCTGGATGAGGGTGGGGTTTTCCTGGAGGGCGCGGCCGCGGATCTCGATCGACTCGGCTTCACCCCGGGCGCGGATAATGGCGGTCTGCGCCTCGATCTCGGTGCGTTGTTGGACAAAGCGGGCCTTGGCGGCCTCCTGTTCCTGGACCATTTTGGCCTCGATGGCGGCCTCGAGTTCGGGTGAAAGCGCGATGTCGAGGATGTTGACATCGACGATTTCGATGAGCTCGGTGACCTTGAGCCGGGCGGCCTCGAGGGTGCGGTTTTTCACATCCTCCCGGTTCTGGACCATGCTCTCCGCGCTGCGGGTGGCGACGACTTCCTTGAGGGCCTCATTGACGCGGGGGGAGATGAGCGCTTCGAAAGGTTCACCGGCATAGTCGCGGAAAATCCTGACGACGGAGTCCTGCGGGATGCGGTAGAGCACGCGGAGCTGGATGGTGATCTGCTGGAGATCGGCGGAGTAGGCGTCGGTGTTGAGGGGGCGGGTCTGCTGGCGGATCTGGATCTGCTGGACGCGGCTGATGAACGGCGGCTTGAAGCCGAAGCCTTCCGGGAGGAATTCCTCGCTGACCTTGCCGAGGGTGACGAGAACCCCCCGGTGGCCGGGATCGACTACGTAAGTGGCTTGGGAGCCGCCGATGACGAGAACAAAGAGGATGATGCCGAGCCCGATGAGCTGGGCGAGAGCGCGTTGTGACATGCCTTCAGGGGTAACGGCGTGTTCGTGGCTGTCAGGCTTTTTCGGCGGAGGTGTGTGGGGCGGATCGGTGGGTGCAGTCTCGCCGAGGCCATAAAAAAGCCGGGACGACCGTGATCGTCCCGGCGGGAAAAGGTGGTGGGGTCGGCTGGGAGCAGCTACCTCAGGACGATGACTTCGACTCTTCGGTCGCGGGCCATCTGCTCTTCGGTGCCACCGACGACGGCTTCGAGGTCGCCTTTGGAGAGGGTTTCGAGGCGGCCGGTGTTTACCCCGAGGGTGACGAGGTAGGAGCGCACGCTGTTGGCGCGGCGGTCGCCGAGGCCGAGATTGTACTCGGTGGTGCCGCGCCAGTCACAGTGGCCTTCGAGAAGGAGACGGGTGTTGGGGTTGTTGCGCAGGTAGGAGGCAACTTCCTCGAGCTTGGGGCGCTCGGCGGACCGGATGGCGGAGGAGTCGAAGTCGAAAAAGACGGAAGGAAGCAGGCCGCGGATTTGGTTGTCGGGGCCCATGTCGCCATCGCGTGGGCGGAGCTCGGAGTCGAGGTCGCCGAAGAGCCCCTCGGTGTCGACGTATTGACCGGCGAGACCCGCTCCGGAGCCGGGCCCCATCATGGTCTGGGCGGGGTTGGGGCGTTCCGGACGGCGTTGGCAGCCGGAAAAAACCACGGCCAGAGCCAAGGCGAGAAGTGGAAGGAAGCGGGTGGCGTATTTCATGTGAGCTGAATTCTTCGAGGGCTGGAAACGTTTATTGGGGAGGGGTCGCTGATGAGCAAGACATTCTGAGGCGGGGATCGTTCCGGAGGACCCCGCGTTCGCGGGGCGGAGCCGGAGGCTTGGCGGCCTGGACCGCGGGGCAGGAGGGGAAAAGGGCGGAAGTCTGAAGCCGGAGGGCAGAGGCCCCGGGGGAAAAAGCGGGGGTGTAGCTGCCGACGTAAGTCGGCGGTTTTTTGGGAGTCAGCAGACTCTCTGAGTGCGAAAGCCCGATACCACGGGCGGATGCCGGTATGCTGCAAGGTGGGGCGGTTTCGCCGAAACCGCCGTCCAGACGGGATGGGCTTCTCAAACCTACAGGGTTGGGCTAGATTTCCGGCTGTGTCATGAGCAGCCCGCGAGAAACCATCTTTCTGGTCGACAACGGTTCGCTGCGTCCCGAGGCGACGCTGGGGCTGCGGCGGCTGGCGGCGGAGCTTGGGCAACGGCTCGGGCGGCGGGTGGAGCCGGTTTCGCTGCTGCATTCGCACAAAATCCCCCCGGAGAAGCTCGGCGGCGTGCCGGCGGAAATCGTTTCCCAGGCCGCGGAGCGTAGAGCCGGGGCCGGTCTGGAGCGGCTCACCATCCTGCCGTTGTTTTTCGGCCCCAGCGCGGCACTGACGGACTACCTGCCGAAAGTCCTGGCGCGGTTGGAGAAGGCGCATCCGCGGCTGCGCTGCCGCCAGCTCGGGCCGCTGGTGGAGTCGCGGGAGGATGCGCGGGCGGTGGCCGGGATCATCGCCGACTTGGTCCGGGAGGTTCTGGACCGTCACCGTCTGGTGTACCCGCCAGTGGTCCTGGTTGACCACGGGAGCCCGCAGCCGGCGGTCACGGAAGTGCGCAACCAAGTCGCCGCGGAGCTGGCGGCGCTCCTGGGGGAGGCGGTTTCCGGGGTGCGCCCGGCCTCGATGGAGCGGCGGGACGGCCCCGAATACGCCTTCAACGAACCCCTGTTGGAGGCTGCCCTGCGCGACCCCACGCTCCCGCCGGGTCCGGTCGTTTTGGCCTACCTCTTCTTTCTCCCCGGCCGCCACGCCGGCCCCGGCGGGGATATTGAGGGGATTGTGTCTCAGGCCAAGAGGCAGAAGGCCGATCTTCGGATTGTGCTGACCTCACTGCTGGGGGAGACCTCAATGCTGACTCGGCTGCTGGCAGAGAAAATCCCGGGGCTCCCGGCGGAGCAAGGCAGTGAGAAATAGTCGCGGATCTAGTGCAGACCATTAACTCGGCGGAGCTTATTCCGATTGCCAAAGGTGCGAGCAACCTTCGGACTCGACTGAAACTAACTCCGATCCCTCATGAGACTCAAAGGCAACGCCCGAATTTTCAACATTGGTCTTCCGCGCACAGGCACCACGTCGTTTGCCCTCACCCTTGATCGACTCGGACTGCCTTGTCTTCATTTCCCATTCGATCTGTACAAAGACATCAACAGCCGCTGCTTGGATGATTATCAGGCTTTTTCCGATACTCCGCTTTCCCTGCTTTATCCTGAACTGGACAAAATCCGGCCGGGATCCTTGTTCATTCTTACGAAAAGGGAAAAACCGGCCTGGCTGAATAGCATGCATTGGTTGAGAACAGTCGGGCCGAGGATCTGGGCGCGGAAACCCATCTATGATGAATACAACCTGGAATTCTTCGGAACCAAGGGGTACGATGAGGCCGTGTATTCAGCGGTTTATGATCGGTTTCACTCCGAAGCCGAGGACTACTTCAAGGATCGTCGGGACGATCTACTCATTATCGATATCACTCGCTCAAAAGACACAACGCAATTAAATCAATTTCTCGATCTCGACGTTCCCGCCGTACCCTGGGTCCGTTCAAACGAATCAAGGACTCCGACGATTCTGCAAAATACGGCCTTTCATTTGGAGCAACGATCTCTGCGGCGAGCCGGTGCCGTTCTCCGCAAGATCGATCGACGAATTCAGCGGGTGCTCCGTAAGAAATGAGCTAGGATGTCTTGTAGCGAGGGCTTGGATTTCCTTCGGCCCGGATGGAGACCGGCTCGGGTAGCTGTGCACCTGACCGTGGAGAAAGGGAGCGATGATAGCGCCTTGACAAGGCCGTTGCCGGCAATGGTTTTTGGGCGGAACTGGCATCTCTTTGGCATATGCAGAGACAAAGGCCGGCAAGAAGGTAGACCGGGAAGACCCGCTGGAAGCCCATGCTGGTCATGGATTGGAGAAAAGAAAACAGGAATACGGCCGCGAAGGGGATGAGGTAAAAATTCCTTGGCCGGAGAAAGAAGAGCCTCCAGCCGACATAGCCGAAGGAGGCGATTAGGAAAGCAACCAGCGGAAAACCGAACAACCCGTAGCGGACGATGATCTCGTAAAGCAGGTTGTGAGGATGTTGGTGGAGGTGAATCTGGGAGTAGCCGGCGAAGATCCACTCATGGCGAAGTTCCCAGTATTCAGCCCAGATCAGATTTCGGCCGGTGGTCAGCGTTTCCAGATCCAACTCGGGCTGCTGGGCGGCAAAAAAGAGGGCGGTTAAAC
>REEB01000073.1 GCA_007695295.1 Puniceicoccaceae bacterium | reverse complement strand
CCTTGGTCTGCCATGCCTTCGGGCTGACCTGGTGCTTCCAGGCCGTCCTCCCCCGCTCCCCGCACGCCGGTGCCTCCCCGGCCATCGGTTGACCTCGGCCCCCGCCCCAACACCTTTCTTCAACTCCCGACCAACCATGCAACAACTCAAATGCGCCGATCTCCGCCCGGGCGACCTGCTGCTCAAGGTCACCGACAGCTCCTGGTTCAACAAAGTCATCCAGCTCGGCCAAACCTTGGCCCGCCAGCGCAACACCAGCATCACCCACGCCGGCATTCTTTTTGACAATACCGTCGTCATCGAAGCCCAGCGCGTGGGCCTCAACGCCAACGACCTCCGCGTCCAGACCCGGCACCTCGGCTACTACGTCTTCCGTCCCCACAACCGGCCTCTCGCCGATGGCGCCGCCACCTGCGCAAAGCTGTTTTTCGACATCCATGGCCGCACCAACACCATGCCCTACTCCAAGCCCGGCGCGGCGGGATCCCTCATCGGCGGTCCCGGCCGACCCGCCTCCCGCGAACGCATGGAGACCGTCCTCGACCGCATCCTCGAGGGCCGCAACCACCCGTTCTTCTGCTCCCAGTTCGTCGTCTATGTCTATCAGTTTGCAGCCGAGCAGGCCGGCCTCGGCGCCGGCAGTCTCTTCAACCTGAGCGATGCCAAGGTCTCCCCCTCCGTCCTCGCCAGCCTGCTCGCAACCCACCCCTCCTTCGCGGAAATCGGCTACCTCATGCCCGGGGAGCGCTGACCCCGCGGCCACTCCGGAGCCGTCCGCCTTCGCGTATCCTTTTTCCCCCTACACAAACCGCAGGTCGCGCAGCTTTTCCGTCACCATCCGGGCCGGCCCCGGGCCGGTGATCCGTTCCCCGAGGATGACGAGGTTTTCCACCGTGATGCCTGTCGGGATGTGGTCGGCACTATGTCCCTGAATTATGGATACGGGAAACGGCCCGTCCACCACCGCGATGTCGCGCAGGGTGATGTTGCGGATCTGCCCGCGCTCCGGGTCGCGGCTGTAGCGGTCCTCGGAGATTTTGAAGTCGATGAGCTTCTCCATCACCTGCTCCAGCCGGAGGTTTTCATAAAGGATGTCGCAGATCTCGGCCCGGTCGCCGTTGTGGATGGTGATGGCGCCGCCCGAGCCATAGCGCTCGGGCTCACAGCGGATGATGTCGCAGTCGCGGAAGATCACTTCACTGATCCGCTCGGTCCGGGTCTCGTAGCCGATCTCGATCGCGTTGCCCCACTCCGCATTCCAGAACACGCAACGATGAATGAGCAGCCGGGCGATCGGCTCGCTTCCCCGGGGATGAAAGCGGCTCATCGCCTTGATCGCCACGCAGTCGTCCTTGGTCCGCACAAAGCAATCCTCCACCACCACATCACGGCTTCCCACCAAGTCGATGCCGTCGTCGCTGTTGGCGGAGGAGAGGATATTAAGGCGCCGCAGTCTGACCCGGTCGCAACCGGCCGGCACGACCGTCCAACGCTGGCTGTCGAAGACGGTGATGCCCTCCACGAGTACATCCTCGCAGCCCGCCAGGTGCACCAAGCGAAGGTTTTCCTCCCGACGGTCGACAAACCGCCCGCCGTCCAGGATGCCCCGCCCGCGGATGGCGATCCCTTTGGCCTCATAGGCGTAAACGTGCCCGCGCACCACCGCCCCGCCTTCGATGTAGAGCGTCTGGCCGGATTCCAGGCGGATTTCTCCCGCTTCGTGGATTTTTCCGGCCTCGAACCGGATCACCCCAGGCTCGCCGGGCGCAGGCACCTCCTCCTCCGGCGGGCTGATGAACAGGAAGAGCGGCCGCCGGATCTCCTCATCCAGCTCCAGACTCAATTGCATCGGCCCTGGCACGCGAAACCGCAGACGCCGCCCGTCCGCCGCCGGTTCGATCCCGTGCCGCAGGGGCCGGATCACCGCCTTCTCAAAAGCGAAGCCCGCCTCCACCTCCACGTCCACCGGTCCTGTCGCCGACAGGTACGCGAAACTGGCAAAAGCACTGTGATAAACAAAAACGGCTCGGCCATTCACCCGAAGAGCAAAGTCCGGTGAGGCGGGCGTACCTTCGGGCGCGGGGTAGAAGACGGGTTCGTTGAGAGCGGATGCTTCGGGGTTGGACATGCCGGCCACCCTGCCCACGCCGCCTGGAAGGGAAAAGCGAAATCCGCCGCCCTAGGACTCCAGAAACCCCCGCACGAGGCGATCCAGCTCCGGAGCTTCGACCAGAAACGAGTCATGGCCGAGATCAAGGCGGATCTCGGCATAGCTGGCATCCTTCCACCGCCGCAGCAACGCCAGCGCGATCTCCCGGTTCTGCTCGGGAGGGAAGAGCCAGTCGGAGGTGAACCCAACCGCCAGCACCCGCGAGTCCACCCGCTCGACCGCCTCCTCCAGCGATCCATAGGCATCGGCCAAGTCAAAGTAGTCGAGCGCCCGGGTGAAGTAGAGGTAGGTGTTGGCGTCGAAGCGGTTGATGAAGCTCTGCCCTTGGTAGCGCAGGTAGCTCTCCACTTCAAAGTCGATGTCGAAAGGCGGTCCGCCGGGATTGGCCTCGCGCCGGCGGCGGCCGAATTTCCGGTCCATTCCTTTGTCCGAAAGGTAGGTGATGTGGGCCATCATCCGCGCAATCGCCAGCCCCACCCGCGGACCTTCTCCGGGCAGGTAGTTGCCCTGCTTCCAGTCCGGATCCTGCATGATGGCCTGCCGGCCCACCTCGTTGAAGGCAATCGCCTGGCTCCCTTGCCGCGCGGTCGTCGCCATCGGCAGCAGCCGCCGCGCAAAACCGGGGTATTCAATGCCCCATTGCAGCACCTGCATCCCCCCCATCGAACCGCCGATGACGGCATACAACTCCGGCAGTCCGAGATGGTCCACCAATCGCCGCTGCGCCCGCACCATGTCCCGGATGGTGACCAGGGGGAAATCGAGGTTGAAGGGCTGCCCGGTGGCGGGATTGACCGACGACGGTCCGGTCGATCCCTGGCAACCCCCGAGACAGTTTGAGCAGACCACGAAAAAGCGGTTCGTGTCGACCGGCTTGCCCGGGCCGATGAGGTTGTTCCACCAGCCCGGCTTGCGGTCTCGCATCGAATGCACCCCCGCACAGTGGTGATCCCCGCTGAGGGCGTGGCAGATGAGGATGGCGTTGGTGCGGGTCGAATTGAGCCGGCCATAGGTCTCATAGCGCAGGGTGAAGCCGTCCAGCTCCCGGCCGTTGTCGAAGACAAACGGTTCCGTGCAGACGAAGTCCCGGTGGACGACCAGCCCGACCTCCCCGGTGGCATCAGGCTGCGCAAGCACTTGCTCGGCATTCATACCCCGCCACCTTTAGCACGACCCCTCCCCGCTGACACGCCCAATTCTCGCCCTCCTGTGCTTGCCGCCGCCAAACTCTGCGCTGGAATTCACAAAAAACGGGGAGGTGGCGAAGCGGGCTTTCGGCTAGACTGCAGCCATGAATCCGCCCAGTCTGCCACGGCCCCGATCCCGCCGCCCCGGCCGCCACCCCAGACCCCCGTCCCGATGAAGACCTACCTCTACCTCAACCTCATCCCCGAAGCCCTCGTGGCCTCCCACCTTGCCCCGACTGAATTCGGTCCTTACCTCGCCACCGGCACCAAAAAACGCACCCGCGGCCAGGCCATTTTCTTCGAGGTCGATCCCGCGGTCGAAAACGGCGTCGCCAGCGCCCGCGAAGCCGAGGATCTCTGCCGCCCCCACGAGGACGGCTCCCCCCGGCGCTCCACCTACCTCGGCATCTACCGCATCCTTGAGCGCGTCCCCCTCGCGGCCCTCGGTCGACTCTTTCTCACCACCGACGACGGCCGGGTCCTCCCCCTCGAAAAGGGCGCTTACCAGCCCGAGCCCGGCCGCAGCTTCCACCTCTACCAGGAATTCTGCCCGGTCAAACCCCGCGTCGTCAGCTCCCTGGCGCCATCCGAATTCGTCAAACGTATCACCGATCCGAAGGAAAAGGTCTCCGTGCCACGGATCGTTTTCGCCGAAATGAAGCTCGAGGAACTCGCCATCGACCCCGAGGCCCCCGAGGTCGAAAACCTTCCGTATCCAAATCTCGAGCACCTCCGCGACTGCCTCCGGGAACTCTCCCGCAAGCAGGGCAAGCCCACCAAGACCGTCGTCCGCCACATCCAGCAGGACATTCTCTTCCGCACCATCCGCGGCGGCTTCTTCGTCGGCGATGCCGGCGGCCTGCTCCACTACCCGATGCCCCCGATTGAGGATCTGGAGTCCAAACACTACGCTTGGTGGCGCTCCGCCCTGATGACTTTCGGCCACTGAGAACGGGCCGCATCCAACACCTCTCCTTTCCGCTCAGCTATGCTCACGAACGCCTTCTATCTCGCCCCGCTCGCCGCGGTCACAGCGCTTCTTTTCGCATGGTATTTCCACCGCCAAATGACGGCGGAGGACGAGGGCACGGAGGTGATGCGGCGGATCGCCGGCCACGTCCGCTCCGGAGCCATGGCGTATCTGTTTCAGCAATACCGGGTGATGCTGGTCGTCTTCCTCATCCTGGCCGGTCTCCTCGCGGTCCTCGCCTTCGGCTTCAACCTGCAGAGCCGCTTGCTTCCGCTGGGGCTGCTCGCGGGCGGCTTCTTCTCCGCCCTCGCCGGCTACTTCGGAATGCGGACGGCCACCGCCGCCTCTTCGCGCACCGCCCGCGCCGCCAGCCACTCCCTCGGCCACGGGCTGCGGGTCGCCTTTCGGTCCGGTGCGGTCATGGGTTTGGTCGTGGTCGGGATTGGACTGCTCAATGTCACGGTCTGGTTCTACCTCATGAATCTGGTCTACCCGGCCCACGAGGGCGACGGCCACAACCTCGTCCTCACCACCACCACCATCCTCGCCTTCGGCATGGGGGCTTCTTTCCAAGCGCTTTTCGCCCGCGTCGGCGGCGGCATTTTCACCAAAGCCGCCGATGTCGGCGCCGATCTTGTCGGCAAGGTCGAGGCCGGCATCCCGGAGGACGACCCCCGCAATCCCGCCACCATCGCGGATAATGTCGGCGACAACGTCGGCGACGTCGCCGGCATGGGGGCCGACCTCTACGAGTCCTACACCGGCTCGATTCTCGCCGCCGCGGCATTGGGTGCGGCCGCCTTCATCGGCCAAGGCCAGCTACAGCTCAATGCGGTGCTTTTCCCCATGGTCATCGCCGGGCTGGGGATTTTTCTCTCCATCATCGGAGTGTTCGTGGTCAAGACCCGGGAAGGCGCCAGCCAGAGGGATTTGCTTGGCTCGCTCTCCCGCGGCATCAACCTCAGCGCCGGCCTCATCATCCTCGCTTCCCTTGGCGCCGCCCACCTCATGGGCATTCCCAATCCCTGGGGTATCTGGGGCGCGGTCGTCTCCGGCCTGCTCACCGGCATCGTCATCGGCAAATCGACCGAGTACTTCACCGCCAGCTCCTACCGGCCCACCCGCGAGATCGCCGAACAGGCCCGCACCGGCCCCGCCACGTTGGTCATCAGCGGCACCGCCGTGGGCATGATCTCGACCACCATACCGGTTCTCGCCGTCGTCGTCGGCACCACCATGGCCTTTCTCTTCGCCACCGGTTTTGTCACCACCGATCTCAGCACCGGGCTCTACGGCATTGGCGTCGCCGCCGTCGGCATGCTCTCCACCCTCGGAATCACCCTCGCCACCGATGCCTACGGCCCCATCGCTGACAATGCCGGCGGCAACGCCGAAATGAGTGGCCTCGGCCCGGAAGTGCGGAAACGCACCGACGCCCTCGACTCCCTCGGCAACACCACCGCCGCCACCGGCAAGGGCTTTGCCATCGGCTCCGCCGCCCTCACCGCCCTCGCCCTCCTCGCTTCCTACATCGAGGTCGTCCGCGCCTCCATGGCCCGCGCCGGGCAGGTCTCGCTCAATCTGCATGGCGATCGCGAGGTCGAGGTGGCCGTCGCCTCCCTCTCCGACTTCATGGAGTACTTCGAGGTCACGCTCCTCAATCCGCTCGTCATCATGGGGATATTTCTTGGCGCGATGGCCGCCTTCCTCTTCTGCGGGCTCACCATCAATGCGGTCGGCCGCGCCGCCGGTAAGATGGTCGAGGAGGTCCGCCGCCAGTTCCGGGATATCCCCGGCATCATGGAGGGCACGGCCGAGCCCGACTACTCCCGCTGCGTCGCCATTTCCACCAAGGCCGCCCAAGCGGAAATGATGCTGCCCTCCCTCCTCGCCATCATCATCCCCGTGGCCACCGGCCTGGTCTTCGGTGTCGCCGGCGTCCTCGGCCTGCTCGCCGGCTCTCTCGCCACCGGCTTTGTCCTCGCCATTTACCTCTCCAACTCCGGCGGAGCCTGGGACAATGCCAAGAAATACATCGAGGAAGGCCACCTCGGCGGCAAGGGCTCCGACGCCCACAAGGCGACCGTCATCGGCGACACCATCGGCGATCCGTTCAAGGACACCTCCGGCCCCAGCCTCAACATCCTCATCAAGCTGATGAGCATGGTCTCGATCGTGACGGCCGGCTTCAACATCGCCATCACGCTTCTGTAATCACCGGGGCACTACAACACGGTGTCGCCGGGGCGTGGCTTCACGCCTTCGGCGTCTTCAGAACGAGGTAAAGGGCATGGATCACGCCGCCGAGCCAGAATAGCAGGAGTGTGAGGAGGAAGTTAATCACGAAATCCTTGCCCGCACCTTTGTGCAGAAGCACGGCAACCGGGGGGGAGAAGTATGGACAGGATGATGAGGAGAACGGGCATGGGGTGATGGGGTTGGAAAAGCGGCCATGATTTGCATCGGCGGCGGTATGGCAAGCCGCATTGCTTGCCGCGGCTTTTGATGGGGTGAATTCACAAAAGCTGTCCATGCGGTCCCCGCTGAGGTGCCCGGCCAATTGCGCCATGATCCCCGGCGGCCCTCGTCGTGGAGAAACCCTCCCCGCCTTGCCGGCCGGGGATCACAAAAACTGAACTCTGTCTCCTTTGGCCCTCAGGGGCTGCAGTCCACTCAAAACAACGCCTGATCACCCGGGTGGCGCTGGGCAGGGAAGCCACCCGGGCTTTCAGCCGGGATGCATCCGTGCAACACAGCACCAAGGATGCTGAATGCCGCCAACCCATGGGGTTCGCCGGGCGGAAACTGCGCGGGGCTGAGGTAGGCTTCCATCGAAATGAGAGGACCGGGTCCCGGGCAGGCACCAAGGACGATGCCATCCTCGGAGAGATAATCGCGAAGCAAAACAGCGGCGGTTGCCAGCAACGGCCCTTCATAGGTCCGGGAGGGAAGAAAGCCTCCCCGAACCGCCCGCAAGAGGGCGGAGGTGATCATAGCCGAACCGCTGCTTTCCGGCGGACTCTCCTCCGGCCCCGCGGCAAGTAGGGCCCGCCACATTCCGTCATCCCCGCGCACTTCCATGAGTGCGGCCGCGATTTCATGTACCATCGCCACAAGCATGTCGCGCTGTTCTCCATCAGGAAGAAGTTCAATCGAGTCACTCAGGCCACGCAAAAGCCACCCGTGGCCGCGCGACCAGAATCCCGGTGAAAGGGACTCTGGATCACCTTCGATCCAGCCGCGCCCGTTGCTCCACAGACCCGTTTGGGGATCGCGGAGAATCTCGCGGTGGATACGGAACTGCTCGACGGCCCGGGCTTCGAGCTCCGCCGGCGGAAAGGGCGGATCAGAAAGTTCGCCGCGACGGGCCAACCAAGCCAATTTTACCACGCGGGAAGCCTCTTCTTGAAACGAATCGATGAGTATGGCGTGACCAGGCCCGTGACGTCCCCGAGGGTGAAGCCACGCTCCCTCGGTGGAACGTTCACCGCCATCCAGCGGCACCCGGGCCAACTCGACGAACCGGTTCAGCCATGCCTCGTCGCCCGTCCCAAGACACAAGCGGAAACACAACGCGTTGAACGGGCCGGACATCTCCCGGCCAGCATCCGTAAGCCGGCGAGCCACCTCTTCCGCGTCGACACGGGAACAACGAAGGGCCTCTTCCAATGCCAGCCGGTGTGGATAGCGCCACTCTTCGACCGGTTGGGCAAGGAGTTGTGCGAGCATCCGGGTGAGCTTCGGGTGTTCTGCTTGGCGCAACTTGGAGATGGAGCTGTCACGCACCAGTGAACATGGCAAGTCATTTCCTTGCACCCGAAAGGGCAATGACGCAGCAGAAAAAACGAACCCTAATGCTAATGTAATGTAATGTATTTTCGGCGGGTGCAATATGCTGCTGGTTGGCTGGCGGGATTGTGCAGAGGAGATGGGCGGTAGTAGTGTGACATGGACGGCAATTTGATGCTTCTACTGCATTAGAAAGAAAACCAATGTGGAAGCCGGTAGAACTTGGGCAGTGTAGCGATCGGACCGCAGGATATGACCCGGGTGTTCGAGGCAGCATTCCTCTTTGTCATGCCGGTGGCACTGATCTTCATCACCGCGCTCGATTCGGCGGAGAACCACAATCTCTCCGCCGGAGTGGTCTTCTTCCAGACGTCCTACTACGCTGAATACGGCCACACTCTTGCCGCCAACGTCGTTTCCACCTTGCCGGTGCTGCTGGTTTTCCTCCTCTTTCACCGCCACATCATCCGCGGCATCACCACCCTCCGGGCTCAAAGAGTAGACCGAAATGGCTGCCTGACAGTATGACAAATGCGGCCCCGGCGGTGCATTGACCCGGCATGCCGCCAGTGGAACCCTACCTCATGCATACCCCGGCCCGCCCTCTCCTGGTCACGGTTCTCCTCGCCAGTCTCAGTCTCGGCCTCAGCATTGGTTCCGCACAGATCGGCTCCCGTTTTCCCTCCGAGAAAACGATTGTCCCCGACCCCGTCACCGGCGTACCACTCACTTTTCTCACCAGCACCCCGGTCGGCGACTCCAAGATCTACCAGACCCACCAGCAATGGACGGCCGATAACCAGTGGCTCATCTTCCGCTCCAACCGTGTCCCCGGCGAGGCCATCGCCGTTCATGAGGAGTCCGGCGATCTCGTCCAAGTCACCGAAGGCGGCTACCTGGGCATGCTCATCATCGCTTCCAAGTCGATGAAGCTCTACGTCATGCGCGACCCCGCCACCCCGCCGGGCCAGCGCCCCGACGGCCCCCGCGGCCCGCTCCAGATCATCGAGATCGACTTGGAGAAACTCTTCGCAGACAGCGCCGCCGGAACCCTCCGGCCCAAAACGGCTTACGAACGCATCTGCGGCACCATCCCCGCTGAAATGGGCGCGGGCGGGGACATGGCCCTTGATGCCACCGAGGAGGTCATCTACTTCCGCGTCGGCCGCGAGTTCGCCGCCCGCCACTTGCCCGAGGGAGTCGAACCCGAGCCCGCCTTCGGCCCCCGCAGCATGGGCGCCGGCCCCACCGGGATCGCCAAAATGGACCTCCGCTCCGGCGAGATCGGCTTCGTCGTCGCCGTCCCTTTCCAGGCCGGCCACCTCCAGGCCAACCCCTGGGTGCCGGGTGAGCTGGTCTTTTGCTGGGAAACCGGCGGCAACGCCCCCCAGCGAGTTTGGACGGTCAGGGCCGACGGCTCCGGTCTTCGCCCCGTGTATCCCGAACCCGTATACGACTGGGTCACCCACGAGGCCATCATCACCCCCGACGAAATCGCCATCGCCATCATGGGCCACCGGCGCCCCGGCACCGACGATGACTGGGGCATCGCCGGCACCCGGGAAAAACCGACCGGCCTCGGCATCGTCAATCTCCGCACCCAGGAAATGATGCTCGTCGCCCAGACCCACTACGGCAGCGGCCTCTGGCATGTCCACGGCTCGGCCGACGGGCGTTTCGCCGTCGGCGATGACTTCGATCGCAGCATCTACCTGATCGACCGCCGCACCGGCGAGATGATGCTCCTCTCCACCGGACACAAGCCGACCGCCGCCGATCATCCCCACCCCACCTTCAGCCGCGACGGCTCCCGCATCCAGATCCAGTCGGCCATGCTTTCCGAAGATGACCGCGCCATGAACATCTGCATCATCCCCGTGCCGCAGGAGTGGCTCGACCGCACCCACGGCCGCACCGCCCCGCCCCGCAGCCGGGAAGAGCTGTTCCGTTGAAGCCGCCGGCTCCGGCAAACCGATGACGCCTCCCGCCTTCTCCCACCACCCGAGAACGAGCGGCGTGGCCGCATCGCGCGGTTCGCGCATCCCCTCCGGCGGCCTCGCCATCCTCGGCCTGTTCATCGGCTCCACCGGTCTCGCCGCCGACCCACACGTAATGCCCCCCGCTGTTTCGCCCTCTTTCACCGAAGTCAACGTCCACGACCCCATGATCCTCCCGGTGGACGGAGAATTCTTCATCTTCGGCTCCCACCTCACCGCCGCCCGCTCCCCCGACCTGATGCACTGGACCCTCATCGACGCCGGCGTGCGGGAGGGAAACCGCCTTATCCCCAACGTCCGCGAGGAAATGCGCGAGGCCCTCGAGTGGGGACAGTCCCGCACGTTCTGGGCGGGCTGCGTCACCCGCCTCGGCGACGGCCGGTTCTATTTTTATTACAGCGTCTGCCGGGGCGACTCCCCGCGCTCCGCCCTCGGCCTCGCCGTGGCCGAAGCCGTCGAAGGTCCCTACCGCCACAAGGCCATCCTCCTGCGCTCCGGGATGTGGGACGAACCAAGCGAGGAAGGCGCCATCTACGACGCCACCATTCACCCCAATACCATCGATCCCCATGTCTTTTTCGATGCCGATGGGATCCTGCGCATGGTCTACGGCTCCTACTCCGGCGGCATCTTTCTGCTCACCCTCGACCCCGAAACCGGCCGTCCCGCGCCCGGCCAAGGCTACGGCGAAAAACTACTCGGCGGAAACCATGCACGAATCGAAGCGCCTTTCATCCTCCACCATCCCGGCAGCAATTATTACTACCTTTTCCTCTCCTTTGGCGGACTCGACTCCCGCGGCGGCTACCAGATCCGCGTCGCCCGCTCCCGCAGCGTCGAGGGCCCCTACCGCGACCCCGCCGGCCGGGACCTCCGTGACGCCATGGGGCCGCCCGGATCGTTTTTCGACGACGCGGCCATCGAGCCTTACGGCGCCAAGCTGATCGGGAATTTCCAGTTCGTGCGCGCCCCGCCACACTTTCCCGAGGCCGGCCCGGGTTATGTCTCGCCCGGCCACAACTCAGCCTGGCATGACCCCGGGACCGGAAAGACCTTCGTCATCTTCCACACCCGCTTCCCCGGCCGCGGCGAACAGCACCAAGTCCGCGTCCACCAGGTTTTTCTCAACCGCGAGGGCTGGCCCGTCCTCGCCCCCCACCGCTACGGCGGCGAAACCCTCGGCCATCTCCCCGCTTCGTATTGGCCCGGCCCCTACAGGCTGGTCGACCACGGCCGAACCATCACGGGAGAAATAACCGCTTCCGTCCTCCTTCACCTCCATCCCGACGGCACCGTCTCCGGGGAGCACACCGGCAACTGGGAGGATCTCGGCGAAGGCCACCTCCGCCTCACCCTCGGCGGCGAAGTCTTTCAAGGGGTCTTCCTGCGCCAGTGGGACCCCGTCACCAAAGTCCTCGTCCCCGTCTTCACGGTCCTTTCCCGCGAAGGCCGCGCCCTCTGGGGAAGTGGCGCGCCGCCACCGTAGAATCGGTTTGACCCGCCTCCCCGGCACAGTCTGGCTGGTCGGCGAACCCCATTGAAAGGCACCCCATGTCCATGACCTTAGGCTTCCTCGGCGGCAAAGATCCCGCCCACACCGAATCCACCGCCGCCCTCGCCCGGGACTGCGGCTACTCCCAGCTCGAGTTCGACTACTGGCGCGACTTCGAGCAACTCGATGCCGCCGCTGTCAAAGCCCAGAAGAAGACTCTCAAGAAACACGGCATCGGCATCTCCGCGTATGGTCTTTGGGGATACAACCCGATCGCGGGCGACGAAGCGGAGCGCAAACACGCCCACAAAATCATCGAGCGCGGCACCGGCTTCGCCGAAAACCTGGGCGCGCGGGTTATGGTCCTCTCCACCGGTGACCGTGCCGGCGAGCCGCTCGGCCGCCGGATCCAGCTCTTTGCCGAGGCCATCGCCCCGCACCTTAGGCGCATCCGCGAGGCCGGGATGGAAGCCGCCTTCTACGCCCTCCACGGGGCGACGTTTCTCAACGACCTCGCCGCTTACGAACGCACTTGGGAGGTCGTTCCCGAGATCAAGATGAAATACGACCCCGCCAACTGGCTCCAGGCCGGCCACGATTACCTCGATGTGCTCCGCCGCTACGGCAACCGGATCGGCCACGTCCACATCAAGGAAGCCATCTTTGTCGACCGGCGCGTCGTCTCCCAGCCCCCCGCCGGCATGGGCGACATGCCCTGGGGCAAAATCATGACTTTCCTCCACGAGCACCGCTACGACGGCTGCCTCTCCCTCGAGCCACACATGAATCCGTGGCGCACCGGCGAGGGGCTGAAAATGAACCTCGTCCTCTCCAAACGCCACCTCGAGCAATTCATGATGCCCTGAGGCGGGAGACGCCCCTGCGGGAGGCCGGCCCTGGCTTCCATTTCAGCGGAAGAGATCTCCCTTGCTGAACCGCCAGAGGCTCACCGCCAGCACCGCCAGCGTCACCAAAATCAGGATACCAAGCGGACGCACCAGCGCAGCCCAGCCGGCCTGTTGCCAAAGCACCAGCAGATAGGCTTCGATCGCCCAGTAGACGATCGTGAACGTGCTCAACACTTGGATGAACTCGGGCATGAGAAAGGTCGGAAACCAAGCCCCGCCGACCGCGCTCATGGTCAGGATGATAAACGTCGCCAGGCCACTGGCCTGCACCGAGGTCTTCGACACCGAGGCCAACAGCATGCCGAAGGCGATGCAGGAGGCCGCCGTCACCGCCGAGACCACCGCCAGCTTGGGCAGGTGCGGCAACAGCTCAATCCCGTAGAGGAGGCTGCCAATGAAAAACATCAGCAAAAGCTGAAACAGCCCCAGGCTCATTCCGAAAAGATACTTGCTCCAGAGGATGTGGTGGCGGCGCGCCGGTCCTGAGAGCAGGCGCAGAAAGAGCCCCGCCCGCTTTTCATCGAAGAGGATCGTGGCCAGCCCGGCGGCGTTGAAGAGAAGAAACATGATCGCCCAGCCGCCGATGTTGCGGGTCGGCCCGGGGTTGGCGATTTCTCGCCCCACCACCTGCTCGGCCTGGAAATCCAAAACACTCGCCAGCAAGCCTCCCGCTGCTTCATCCCCGCCTTCGCCCCCGCCTTCGCCAAGCGAAAAGCCGCGCTGCCAGAACTCCCGCAGGTCATCCAACCCCTCCTCCAGCTCGAAACCGAAAAACCGCGACGCCACTTCCACCTGTTCCCGCAGGAAGTCGTCGGCAAAGGCGTCCCCGAAGCGCTCCTCCATCGCCTCGCGGAGATTGTCCAGGAGCAGTGCCGGCACCTGCGTAAACACGGCCCGCTGCAGCAGACCCTGCACCACTTCGCCTTCCATCGCCTGGCGGGGATTAAACCAATACACCAGGCTTATCTGTCCCGGCAATCCGGATACAAGTGGGTCGGGCAGGATGAGCACGTGGCGGACGCGGTTGTCCTCCAGCAGCCCGCGGGCCCGCGCCCGGTCGAGCGGCTCCGCTTCACCGTCAACGCCGGCCACCGTCCGCACCACCCGCAGACCGGGCTCCGCCTCCAATGCCCGCAGCACCCGGTCGGTCGCGGCCGACTCGCCTTCCACCACCACCGCGAGCGGAATGGCCGTGGTCTGCCCGCCGCCGGCCCCGCCGAAGACCGTCCCGAAGATATAGATCAGCACCAGCGGCATGAGAAAGGTGATGACCAAGCCGACGCGGTCGCGCAGCATCACGTGGAGGTCTTTCTTGTAGAGGATCCAGACGGTTCTCATTCGCGGAGCTGGTGGCCGGTGAGGTGGAGAAAGAGGGTTTCCAGATCGGGCTGGCGCAGGGTGACCCCGCGGGAGGGGATGCCCGCCTCCTCCAGCAGGGAGAAGACTTTCGAGAGCGGACAGCCCGCGCGGGGGCGGAATGCGAGGTGCTCCCCGGCGTCGTCGAGATTTCCATACGGACCGAGCAATCCCTCCAGCGCACCGGGAGTGAGGCTGCCTTTGCGCAGAAGCATTTCCTCCTCGAAGGGCAGCATCTCCAGCAGCTCGGACACTGTGCCCAGTGCGAGCAGGCGGCCGAGGTCGATGATGGCCACGCGGTCACAGAGCCGCCGGGCCTCTTCCATATAGTGAGTCGTGTAAAGGATGGTCATGCCCTCGGCCCGCAGCTCTTCCAGGGTCTGGTAGATGACTTGCCGGGCCTGCGGATCAACCCCCACCGTCGGTTCGTCGCAGAGCAGGATTTCCGGGCGGTGCAGGAGGGCGGCGGCGAGGTTCAACCGGCGCTTCATTCCACCCGAAAGTTCCTTCACCGGATGCCGCGCGCGGTCCTCGAGGCGCGCGCGCTTGAGGCCGTCCTCGACCGCCTCTCGCAGGGCCGAGCCGCGCAATCCCTGCAGCTCACCAAAGATCCGCAAGTTGGTCCGCGCCGGCAGATCGTCATAAAGGGCGATCTCCTGGGGCACCACGCCGAGCCGGCGGCGGGCCTTGGCCAGGTCTTCGCCTCCCTCCCATCCGAAGACGATCTTTCCGGCGTCCGGACGCAGAAAGCCGCTCAGGATCAGCATGAGCGTGGATTTGCCGGCTCCGTTCGGCCCGAGCAGACCAAGGAATTCGCCACGCCGCACATCGAGCGAAAAAGCCTCCAACGCGGGTGTTGCTCCATAGGTTTTTGTCACCGCCTCGATCTGAAGTACGGTCGTCGTTACTGCCATCCCGCCAGCTTCCCCGCGCTGCCCGCGGCGACAAGGTGAAAATCGATGACCCCCGGAAACCCGCCGCCACCGGGGAGCACCCCGACCCGGCCAAGCCGCCCCGGAACCCATCTCATATGTGCTGAAAATACGGATACAAATGCACCGGTCAGAACGTCGGCCGCCAACCCGTTCGCCGACGCCACCCGGCGTGGTTCCATTTTCAGCGCGGAACGTTTCCATTCTTGTTTCCGATGGCCGCCCCCATCATCCTTATCCCCGCCTTTGTTTATGGACACCGTCCTCCAGCAACGCGCCCCCGCCCCGGGCGAAGCCGCCCTGCGCGACCTGCTCGCGCCGGCCGGGATCTCGATCAACGGCACCCGCCCGTGGGATCTGCGCATCCGCGATCCGCGGTGCTTCCGGCGCATCCTCGCCGATGGATCCCTCGGTCTTGGCGAAACGTATGTGGAGGGCTGGTGGGAAGCGGAGGCGGTCGATGAGTTGATCTGCCGCCTCCTCTCCTCCGGACTCGATCACCCGCTCCCTTCGCAGCCGCGGCTGCTCTGGGAGTGGCTGAAGTCCCGCTTCATCAATCCCCAAGGCCTGCGTCGCTCCCGCCGGGTGACCGAAACCCACTACGACCTCGGCAACGTCTTTTACCAACGCATGCTCGACCCCTGGATGCAGTATACCTGCGCCTACTGGAAGAATGCCTCCGACCTCGCCACCGCCCAAGAAGCCAAGCTGGAGCTCGTCTGCCGCAAGCTCGGGCTCCGCGCCGGCGATCATATCCTCGAGCTCGGCGGGGGTTGGGGAGGCTTCGCCCGCTACGCCGCCGAGCGGTTCGGCTGCCGGGTCACGCTTTACAATTTGTCGAAAGAGCAGGTCGCTTATGCCCGGGAGCGTTGCGCGGGCCTGCCGGTGGAAGTCCACCATGCCGATTACCGCAGCGCCGCCGGCACTTTCGACAAGGTCGTCTCAATCGGACTTTGCGAGCACGTCGGCGCCCGCAATTACCCGGCTTTCTTCGCACTGCAGCAGCGCTGCCTCAAGCCCGATGGGCTCATGCTTCTCCACACCATCGGCTGCAACCGGACCAAAATCACCACCGATCCTTGGATCCAGCGTTACGTCTTCCCCGGCGGCCAACTCCCCTCGCTTCGGCAACTCCTCACTGCCGCCGAGGGCCGGTTCGTGCTCGAGGATCTGCACAATATCGGCGCCGACTACGACCCCACCCTAATGGCCTGGCACCACAACTTCGAACGCCACTGGCCGGAGTTTCGCGACCGCTACGGCGATCGCTTTCACCGCCTCTGGCGCTACTATCTCTTGAGCTGCGCCGGTGCCTTCCGCGCCCGCAGCATCCACCTCTGGCAAATGGTCTTTTCACCCAACGGCATCGCCGGTGGCTACACTGCGGTGCGTTGAAACCGAGCCAACGGCATGCTTGCCGGAACTCCGGCCAAGATTCCCCGGGTGAAGCTTGAAAGCGCACCCCATCAGGGGGGTTGATCTGCTGCGAAAGCCGCGTTCATTTTTTTCCCTCCGTTCCCGAATTCGATCCGGCGCCATTGCCAGGAGCCCGCCCCTCCACAACCTACCCACCATGCATGGCTTCCTGCGCTGCCTGGTCTTCGCTCTCCTCTCCGCTTTCGGCATGGCCGCCGCGGCGGCCGCTTCCCCAGAATGGAGGGGTTCCGTCCGCACAGACCACACCTTCTCCAGCCGCGACTCCCTCCGCTCCGGGTCCGGTGACCTCCGCCATCGATCCCACGGCATCGGCGCCGTTGCCCTCCGCTCCTTGGACCGGGGCATTTTCGCCATCGGCGAGCTGGGGTACAACCACCATGATTACTCGCTCCGGTTTCCAGAGGCTCCGCAAGATTTCTCGCTCCGTCACGCCCGCGAGTCGCGGGCGGGCCTCAGCATCGAGCAAGCCCCCCTCGGCGGCCTGGGATGGGTCGCCTACCTCAGCCTGCTCGATGTTCACGCCAATGGAGCGGGCTTCGGCGACGGCCGCCGCGGCGTGATCGCCGGCGCCCTCACCCGGCAGTTTCGCGACGATTTGCTTGCCGGCCTCGGTCTCGGCCTGACATCAGGGCTGAACCAACGCCGGACCCTTTTTCCCCTGCCCATCCTGCGCTGGCAGATCAACGATCTCTGGTCCCTCGAAACCCGCAACGGCCTGGTCCTCAGCCGCACCGACGGACCCTGGAGCCTCCAGGCGGAAGCGCTCTATCAGAGCCGCCAGATCGCGCTTCACCGCCTCGACGACCGGCCCGATGGCGCCATGGAAGACCGCCGCATCGAGGTCGGCCTGCGCTTCGAGTACCAAACCGCCACGGGCTGGAACCTACAGGCCGGCTTGGCCACCGAGCTGGAGCGGGAGCTGATCCTCCGGGGCAACGACCGCGACACCGTCGCCCGCTCCTCGGTGCGACCCGGCGTCCAGGGAAGACTCGCCCTCGGCTACGCGTTCTGAGCCTCCCGCACCCCCGCATCCGGAAAAGGCCACCCGCTCGAGGCCACCCGCGGCGCGGCCTTCCACGAAGAACTCGTCAACCGGGCGCGGCTGAATGTGCACCCACTGAACCGCGGCACCTTCGACACCAGCATCCCAACCTACCGCGCCCGCACCGGCTTCCTTGTCGTTGAATTTCTCCTACAATGGCGTTGGGGTGCTTCCAGCTCTGTGCTCTCCCAGCAGATTTCGGGAGACGATGGCAGTGGTCCCGGGCGCCTCAGCCCCCGCGAACGCGAGGCCTTGCATTGGGTCCGGGAGCACAAGGAAAACAGCGAGATCGCCATCAGTCTCGGCATCAGCCCCCATCCGGTGAAAACCACCTCAAAAACATTATCGTCACGTTAGGGGTTGAAAAACGCACCGCGGTCGCACGCATGGCCGATCCCGCCTCCCTTGCCTGACTCCTGGGACTCTCCTCGATCGGACCTACTCCCATCGGAGTATAGCAAAGGCTTATCGATTCCATTAATATCGCCCCGTTATGACCCTCCGCCTTCTACCCTCCTCCCTGTTCCTCGCCCTCTTCCTCGTGATTTCTCCCTGGGGAGAATCCGCCGAGATCGTCATCGACTCCAACACCGGCGCCATCGCCATCGACGGCACCGACACGGCCGGCAATTTTCGCGGCACGCCGTTCATCGCCGCAACCTACAACGGGCTCACGCGCTTCCTCTTCGCGGGTGATCTCGTTTTCGAGCCGGATGATGTCGTCACGGGCACGGGCTCGTTTGCCCTGCAGTTCACCGTGAGCGGCAATGTCCTCATCCCCGAAGGCACGATCATCGACGTTTCCGCGCTGCCCGAGGCCGCCGGGCCGGGCGGAGGCGTCGGCGGTTTGGGCGGCCCGGGCGGCATTGGCCGCGGCCCCATGGTTGCACCACCAAATTACGGACGGCGTGGCAATGGTGGCGGCGGCGGCGGCGGTGGCAGCGGAGGCACGTCGACCTACGTTCCCCCCTTCAGCGTAAGTTGGACCCACCCCGGCTCAGGGAACTCCGGCCGGCAGGGGAACAACGGATTGGCGGGCGGTCCAGGGATTACTGGTTCAGCGGGCACGCCCGGCGGCTCCGGCTTCAACTCCCCGGATGCCGGGGGTGCCAGTGCCACGGGCGGATCAGGTGGACTCGGCGGCGGCGGCGGCACCCGGTCGACCCAGACCGTCTCCGGCGGGTCGGCCGGTGAAAGCGGTGATTGGTCAGCCAGTCCCGGTGGTAACGGCGCCAACGCCAGCACTACTGCGAGCACTGGAGGTCAGGGTCAGCAAGGAAACCTCGGCGGCGG
>REEB01000236.1 GCA_007695295.1 Puniceicoccaceae bacterium | reverse complement strand
ATTAAGGTGATACCGTAAGCCGAAGGGAACCGGGATGGTGTTTATAGTGGGCGTGCTCGAATCATAGGTGGGGTGATTTTTTTGGGGGGGGTGAGGGGTGACCTCCGAGAAGCGGAAGCGGGCTTCAGCACTGCCGAAGCAGTTCTATTTGCTATGCCCAAACGATCCGCTCACGCAGCCAATCCGTCAACGTGGCGGGGCAATCCATGAGTTGACAAAATCGCTCATTAATTTCCAACTGGAAGAATCATGCTCCGTTACCTCGCCTCCGGACCAAAGGATTTCGCCCAGTCTCCGATGGTTGTCTCCACGCGTTTTAACTGGGAGTTTTATGCCAATCTCACGGGGCGCCTCCGCCCCACCCTGCCTTCGGGCCGTGCCTTCTCGTTGAGTGGTCCCCGGCTCTGGCTGTTCGCCCCGCAGACCGCCCATGGCTGGGAGTCCACCGCGGAAATGGAGCGGGTCGTTTTTCACTTCTCTTCCGTGCCCGACATCCTGCACTCGTTCTGGCCGGCCTGCGGCTACATGGAGGTCCGGCTGAAACGGGGGGAAATCGATCAACTCCGCGAGCTGGCCGCTTCGCTCGAGCCGCACTACCGGGCGCCCACCCCCGCCTCCTTTCTCCTCTTCCAGCGCGCGGTGCTCGATCTCTGCCTCATCCTTCTCCGAGATCGCCAATTCGATCCGAATCTACCCTTGGAAACGGTGGCGGTCGAGCGGGTCGAACGCGCCATCCAGTGGTACTTGGGTCGGCTGGAGGAGCGCCCCACCCTCGACGCGGTGGCCGATGCGGTGCATATTTCCCCGGCTCACCTGCGCCGGCAGTTCCACTACGTCTACGGCAAAAGCCCCCATGCCGTGCTCACCCACCTGCGGCTGGAAAAGGCCATGGAAATGCTCGGGTCCACCACCGACAAACTGGAGGTCATCGCCCGCAAAAGCGGCTTCAACAGCGCCAGCGACCTCTGTCGCGTCTTCCACCGGCAACACAATGTTTACCCGAAGGTCTGGCGGGCGTTTGTCTCCGGGGAGGAACGCGAAGTGAAAGACGATCAGATTCGCCGGATCATCGCCCGTGGCGGCAGCTCCCGCAACGTACGCTCCCATGAAACCTCCACCCAGACGGTCGCCCGCCCGAAATCCGCGGCCGCCCGAAAACCCGCCCGCACCCGCAAGGTTTGAGGCAATTGGCGTGTATCCATGTTTCTTCTACATTTAAGCTCAATCAACCGCCGGCTTGGCTCCAGTCAACCGCAACCGCAGGGTTCTGCTTGCTTCCAATGCCGTTCCTCGCCCGGTGGGCCGCATCCATGAACCGCTTTCCCGTCTTCTGCATCTCCCTCCTCAGCGCGGCAGCCTGTGCCGCCGCCGATCCCGTGCTGCTGGAGTCTTTCGATGATCCCGAGCCTTCCCCGCTCGCCCAACGCTTGCTCGCCCACCGGCATCTGGATCTTGCCCCCGGCGAAGGCGTGGGCGGCTCCAACGCCCTCCGGGCCACCTACCGGGGAGGCGAGATGGGGTCCGAGCGGATCGTCGTCCGCTTCCCTCTCGGCGAACGCGGTCCCGAATATACCCTCAGCTACGACGTTCGTTTCGCGCCGGACTTCCGGTTCGTCCGCGGCGGAAAACTCCACGGCCTCGGACCCGACCGGCCCATCACAGGTGGCAACCCCATGCGGCCCGATGGCTGGAGCGCCCGCCTCACCTTCGGCCGCGAGGGCCGCGTTTCCACCTACCTCTACGTCCAGAACAAAACCGGCCGCTTCGGTCATGTCGACCGCAACCCCGACTTCCGCTTCGAACCCGGCCGCTACCACTCCGTCTCGATCCATGTCCGCCTCAACGACCCCGCCAACGCCGCCAACGGCTTCGCTCATATCTATGTCGACGGCGAACCCATCATCGGCAGCGAGGGGATGCAGTTTCGGGCCGACGACGGCCCGGAAACGCTGATCAGCCAGTTCCTCTTCAGCACCTTCCACGGCGGCAACGCCCCCGAGTGGGCGCCGCGCGACGCCGACGGCAACGTCCTCACCGTGCACGCCTGGTTTGACAATCTCGCCATCCACCGCGGCCTCCACATCCGTCCGGCCCGGGCCGCGGACTGAAGTGGAGACATTCCCGGGGAAGCGCCTCCTGTAGTTTATAATCAACTACGTAGACGGGGACTTGGATCCAAGATGACGGCATGGCCGCGTCCATGAATACTTCCACGTCGTTGGCAGCGGCCGCAACGCGCCGACGGAGTCTTTTACAAGAGGCAACAAAAGCATTCCGGCCGCTTTGCCCCGTAATCCAAGTGGTTTTGCACCCAAGGGTGTATGGACAGATTCATCGACCAAGGGCTATGCTGGCCGATGCCGGATGGTTTCATCCGCTTCTTCCAGCGCCCTCCCCCAGCGGCCCGACTTTGCATCCCCCTGTCCGATGCCACCACTTCATTCACCCCCACCCAGCCTCTTTTGCGCTTGTCCCTGTAGTGGTGAAAATGCTTTCCTACAGCCGCCTTTAATTCGGCCTTTCCTCCTTTTCCTTTCTTCTCCCTCCGCCCAGGGCCAGCTCCAGTTTGGCCGTTTCCATGCGATGTAGAGAGGATCCGCTCCCCGCCTAATTCATCGACGCACCGCCTCCCGACCCGCGAACCGCGCGTTCCACCGCCCCCAGCCTGACCCGTCCCCGAAATGCCCGACCCAGTCCGAACCGCTTCCCGGCGGTTCCCCCACTTCCTCGCCCTCGTTCTTTGCCTGCTGATTGGCCCGCCCGCCCTCTTGGCGGACGAACCGCCTGAGCCTGATCCCGACGCCGCCACTCTCGCCATCATCGGCGGGCCCGAGCTGGTCCCCGGAGAAGGCTGGCGCATCACCTGGAGCACCGTCCCCGGCCGCAACTACCGCCTCCGCCACAGCCATGACTTGGTCCACTGGACCACGGTCATCACCCTGCCCGCCACCGGCGACACCCTCTCGCACGTCGACACCGCCGCCCTCGGGCAATCCCCCAACTTCTGGCGGGTCCAGCTTCTCGACGACGATGGCGTCGTCATCGAGACGCCCATCCTCGACAACTTCACCGCCACCCTCACCCTCCTCGACGGCCTGCCCGCGGTCCTGCTCGCGGTCGACGCCATTGATCCCGGCGGCGTCCAGGGCGTGGTCTTCCTCGAAGGCCCGTCTCCCGGAGAGACCGACCTGGTGCTCGGCGACGCCGTCCCCGCCACCACCGCCACCTGGGTCCTCGCCGCCGACGCCCCCGAAGACACCTTCGAAGTCCGCTATTATAAAGCCCGCGCCACCGGCGTGGCCGGCAATGTCAACGAACTCATCCGCGGCTTCAGCCTCTTCGACACCCGCCACTTCGCCGCGCTCAGCGCCGACGGCGCCCCGCTCCTCGGCCGCGCCGTGGCCGTGCGGGCCGATGGCACCTTCGAACCTTTCGCCTACCTGCCCGACGGCCCCGACGGTCCGGTCCTCAGCTTCCCCGACGGCGCCACCCCGGGCCAGGATGCCGAGGGCTGGTTCTGGCACTACCAGCAGGCCGACCTCCGGCTGGCCGTCGAAGGCGACTGGGAGCCGGCCGAGGATCTCGCCTACACCGGAAGTCCCCTCACGTTCCGTCCGGGCCCGGTCGAGCTTGGCGACCTCCTTCTCGCCATCGGCCGCGATCCCGCCGAGGGCCTCCGCCTGACGCTCTGGGACCGCTTTGAATTCATCCTCCACGAAGGGGCCTTCGCCGGCGGCGAAATCGTCGCCCCCCGGCTCGAACCGCAGTTTGCCGGTTTCCCTCTCCCCGAACAGGCCGGCGGCTATGCCGAATTCGCCTTCTCCCTGCGCTCGCAGGGCTACCTGCAACTGCCCTTTTCCGGCACGTTTCGCCTCACCCTGCCTTCCGGTCACGCCGTCGTTCGCGTCCCCCCGCGCAACCCCATCTGGGTCCGCCTCGAGGCCGACGGCCGTCTCAGCATGTCCGGCCGCGTCGAGCTTGAGCTGGGCGACGGCTCCCGCCTCGCCGCCGACCTCACCTTCGACGATCCCACCTACGCTTTTTCGTTTTATGCCGACGGCCTCCAGCATCCCGCGCTCGGCGCCCTCGCCGCCATCCTCCCGGAAAATCCCGGAGACTGCCTTCCGGCCGACACCGCCGCCGCCGATCTCGATCTCGCCACCAAGTGCCTCAAGGCCTACGCCAAAGCCTACAAGCGCTTCGCCACCGCCCTCAAAGCCGGCTCCGCTTCACCCTTCGACAGCCCGCTCATCCCCGCTTCCCCGCCCGCGCCCGACGAAGCCGCCACCGCCGCCCTCGACGCCTGGACCTTTGCGGCCGAGACCGATCCCTCCGGCCCGCTGCCGCTCGAGGCCATCACCGGTCTCCTCGGGCACGCCTCCCGCTCATCCGCCGCCGCCGCCAATCTCCCCGGCGCACTCCGCTACCTTGCCGCCCTCGAGCGCACCCGCCGCGCCGTCCTCGAAGGCGAATTCTCCGCCTCGACCGGCGCCCTCGCCGATCTCGACGCCGCCCTCGACGAAGCCACCGCCGCCGTCCTTGCCCGCGCCGCCGCCCCCGGAGCCATTGCCCGCGTCAAAACCTTCGAGTAGACCGTCAAGCAGCTCAAGGAGATCGAGTCCAACCGCTCCCGCGCCGGTCTCGGGCCCAGCCCGATCCTCGAGACCGATCTCCTGCCGCTCGTGCAGCGCTTTCTCGAAGGCCACTTCCGCCGGCTCGGCGTCGAGCAAGGCCAGTTCGATCCCGTCGCCAATCCTTTCATCGGCGGCATGAACCACGCCAGCGCCGAACGCCACCTCCGCTCCCTCGACAAGGTGGCCAAGGATGCCGCCGCCATCGGCCTCGCCGTTGACCCGCTTTCCGATCCGCTCTGGGCCGAAGCCCTCACCCAGCTCGCCCGCCGGCTCCACCAGACCTCCGTCGAAACCCTCGACCGCGCCGAACTGCGCAACGACATCAAGGCCTACACCGGCGGCCTCAAGGCTCTCCTCTTCATCGTCGAAGCCCGCGCCGCCGGCCGCATTCCGGACTCTGTCCACACCGCCCACATCCCCGCCGGCATCGCCCTGACGCCGTTCTTCACCCGCTTCGACACCCTCCTCGAGGCCGCCTTCGCCACCGCCCCGGTCGAAGGAGGCCTCGCCTCCCAGGCAGAGCAGCTTGCCTCTCTCCTCTCCATCCTCCGGCTCATCTCCTTTGATCCCGGCTCCGCCTCCGCCCCGGAGTACCTCCCCTCCGATCTCGCCCTTTCCACCTCCGCTTTCCAGCGCGCCTATGACTTCCTCGAAGCCCACCTCGCCGATCTTCTGCCCCAGCTCGACGCCATCCAAAGCCCCCAAACCCTCCTCGACCTGCTCCAGGCCGGCATCCTCCACGAACGCCTCCGCGAACATTTCAACTTCACCACCGCCGGCGAAAGCTGGACCAACGTCCGTCTCCCCCAGGTCGCGGCCCGCCTCGCCACCGCTTCCCTCGCCCGCGATGATGTCTCCTCCGCCGAAATGGGCGTCCAGCTCCTCATCGAGGCCGCCGAGCACTACAAGGAAGAAAACCTGCCCCTGTTCCGCCGCCATCACCTCGACCTGATCCCTCCGCTCCTCACCGCCGCCCGCCAGAGCTGCCTCAACCGCTGGCAGGCCGAGCAAGACCTCCGCTCCGCCAACCCCGCCCTCCAACTCGCCGATCTTGTCCTCCCCGGCGGCCTCCTCATCGACAACCTCGCCGGCTCCGCCCGCTGGAACCGCCACACATCCGAATTCGCCGGCTCCTTCCGCGGCAGTCTCCGCCTCCCCAACCACGCCGCCGCCCTCACCATCAATCAGGCCCGCATCCTTCCCGACGGCGGCATCCGCCTTAACGCCCACGGCGCCATCGGCTTCCCCGCCGACCAGCCCACCGCCACCCTCTCCATCCCCGCCCGCCGCCCCCTCGACGTCTTCTGGGCCCCCGGTGAGATTCCCCGCCTCCTCGGCGCCGCCCGCCTCGAAACCACCAGCGGCTTCACCCTTGAGGTCCAAGTCGAGCTCGACGATCCCTGGTACGGCTTCGCCGCCTCGGTCCAAAGCCTGCGCTTCGACCTCGCCGGCAAGCTCACCGTATTCATTCCGGAACTACCCGATACCGGCGCCTTTGACCGCGCCGCCAGCCGCATCCTCACCGATTACTTCGACGCCCTCGGAGGCACCCTCGACGGCCTCTCCCCCCTGCTCGATCCCCCCGTCCTCGGCAACCCCGGCCAGCCCCCCGATTTCATCACCCCTGTTCTCGAAGATCCCCTCCGGCCCCTCGAACTCTGGGCCAATTCCATCCTCGCCGACGCCGAGCGCGACATCAACCGCTCCTACAACGACACCCTTGCCTCCGCCGCCCAAGTCTTCCAATGGATCTCGGACAGCCTTTCCTCGCTCGGCGACGAACTCGAGGATCTCGAAAACGCCGCCCGCCGGGGTCTCGCCCTCCGCCGCGCCCGCCAGGCCCTCAACGCCCTCTCCGAAAACCCGGACCTCGGCGACGCCGCCCAGCTCGACCTCGAAACCGTCCACCAAGCCCTCGCCGACGCCGAGGAGGCCGCCCTCCGCCAATACGAAAACCCCGCCAACGCCCGCGATCTCGAGCGCGCCCGCCGCGCCATCCGCCAGGCCGCCGCCATCGCCGCCGACCGCGAACTCGCCGGCGATGAATCCGCCGGCGCCTTCTACCCCGAGACCGCCGCCTTCTTCACCCAGGTCGTGCAGGAAAACTACCTTCGCCTCGGCCTCGATCCCAACACCGGCGCCATCGCCGATCCCGCCCTCCTCGCCGACCTCTCCCCCGAACAGCTCATCCGCGAAATCCGCTCCCTCCAGGCCCTCGCCGCCGACTTCGGACTCCTCGACGAGGACGCCCCCACCCCCGGCCCTGGCGAAGCCAGCCCGGCCGAAGCCGCCTCCGCCATTCTCAACGCCGCCACTTCCGTATTAATAGCACAACTACGGGAGCGAATCCTCCTGGAGATCGGCGAGTCCCCGGAGTCCGACTGGGAGCGCCGCACCGAGCTGCTCGGCTTCCTCTCCGACATCATCGCCTTCGCCGATCTCTCCGACGAGATCGACTACCCCTCCCGCACCCTCCCCGACGGTCCCACCGAACCAATCGACCCGATGGAGGACTTCGACGGCATTTTCGTCCCGGAAATGACCGCCGCCCTCCGCCGCCGCGAAGCCGACGAAGCCCGCTTCCAGAACGACCCCGTGGCCGGCTTCCTCCACCAGGTCCGCACCGCCTTCCGCCGCGCCGGGCGCGAGGTCCCCGCCGAGATCCGCGAAAGCCTCCGGCGCGATGCCGCCATCCACCGCGAACGCCTCGAGGAGCTCATCGCCGGCGAATGGCCCGCCGACCGCATCCGCGACGGTGTTTCCCTCCTGCGCACCCTCGCCAACCTCGCTTCCTTCTACGAAGAGGATGCCGACGAGGCCCGCCTCATCGAGCTCGCCCAGGTCACCCTGCCCGACCTCACGACCGCCTTCACCGCCGTGGCCGAGGCCCAGCAGGCCTGGTGGCTGCTCCAACGCTACCAGGAAGAGCTGTTTCTCGCCCTCGGAGAAAAGATCACCAGCGACACCTCGCTCCTCGTTGCCGCTCTCGACCAGTCCCTCGCCGACACCCTCCGCGCCGCCGAACGCCTCGGCCGCGCCCTCGCCCTCCTCCTGCCGGAGTTCAAACCCGTCGACCTCACCCTGCCCGGCAATGTCACCGTCGAGCGCGCCTTCGGCCGTTTCCGCTTCAACCGCGACTCCGGCGAGTTCAGCGGCGGCTTCGGCGGGCGGCTCCGCTTTCCCGACCTCGACGACGCCGTCTTCGAAATCAGCCAGGCCTCCCTCACCAGCACCGGGGAATTCACCCTCGCCGCCAACAGCAGCGGCCCCCTGCCTTTCGGAGAAAACATCCGCGTCAACACCAGCCTCGATCTCGCCTACGCCCCCGCCACCGGCCTCAACGCCACCGGCGCCGGCTCGCTCCGCCTCGGCCCCAACCCCGACGACGAAACCTACGATGTCCTCCTCGGCTGGGTCAGCGAAACCCAGACCCTCACCTTCACCGCCACCGCGCAAAACCTCGATCTCCGCTTCAGCGATGACTTCGTCTTCTTCGGCGCCGGCTTCGGCTTCGAAGTCAGCGGGGCCAATTCCTCCGGGTCCCTCTTTGTATCCGGTTCGGCAGGACTGTTTGTGAAGGAGCCGCCCCTCGGCGAGTCCGCCGAGGCCGCCGATTTCCAACTCTCCATCGACCAAGCCCAGGTCCGCCTCGATTTCGACCCCGAGGGCTTCTCCGCCGCCCTCGCCCAAGGCACCCTCCGCCTGCCCGATTTCATGGAGGAGTCCATCTGCGCCGACCTGCCCGGCGCGGAAGAGTCCGGCCCCGCCATCAGCCTTGATCCGGCCAACCCGGTCCAAGTCCGCTTCGACTATGCCGGCGGAGCCGGCGGCGGCCCTTCCGTGGCTTTCTCCGGCAGCCTCACTTTTCATAACCTCGGCTTCAACGTCCCCGGTCTCGACGACTTCGCCGTCGAGGTCTGCCAGGCCACCCTCGTTTTCCCCTTAAGCCAACTTCCGCGCCTCGAAAACCTCGATGCCGTCATCAGCCTGCCCCTGCCCGGCGATGAGCCCGCCCTCTTCGGCATCATCGACGCCTCCTGGGGGCTCGACGGCTACCCCATCGGCACCATCCAGGTGCTCGAGGAGTTCGACCTCTTCAACCGCGGCGGCTTTCGCTTCACCGTCCTCGACGCCACCTCCCCCCTCTGCGAGGCCCCGACCGCCTTCACCATTGCCCCGATTGCCGACGGTCTTCCTTTCGCCGGCCAGCCGGAGTTCACCCTCACCGGAGGCATCCGCTTCTCCCTGCCGGCGGAAGTGCTCCTCGAAGACAGCCCCGAGGGCAGCGAGATTTTCACCGTCCTCTGCAGCGGCCTCCGCATCGGGCCGGCCGGGCCGCCCGAGCTTCTTGAAACCGCCTTCACCCTTGCCGCCGAAGGCGTGGACTGGAAGCTCGGCGGCGACAACGGCCTCGTCCTCACCAACGCCGCCCTCACCGCCCAGAACCTGCAGAACCTCTTCAGCCTCTCCCCGGACACACCCTTCACCCTCGCCCTCAGCGGCGGCCTCCGCATCGACGACCTCGGCGGCTTCTCCCTCAACAACGCCCGCTTCACTTTCGACGGCTCCTCCCTCCTCCCGGCCTTCAGCCTCCAGGGCATTTCCTTCACCGGCGATCCCACCCTCAATCCCATCCCGGGCCTTCCCCTCACCATCACCCAGGTCGGGCTCGAGTTTAACAACCCGCTGCTCCCCATCGTCCCCGCGGAGACCGGCGATCCCTGGCTCTTCCGCCCCGATAATCTCCGCGTCACCCTCAGCGCCGGTATCAATCTTTTGGATATCATCACCGGCTCGGTCGAAAACCTCGTCCTCTCCGTCAATCCGGAGGGTACGCTCGAAACGTCCCTCGACGGCTTCAGCTTCGGCATCCAAGGGCTCGAAATCCCGCCCATGGAGCTCGGCGGACAGGTCCACATCGGCAATCTCGACCAATTCAACCCGCAGGATCCCGCCACCATTTCGCAGGTGTTTTTCGCCGGCCTCGTCAAGGGCAAGCTCAACGGCGCCGGCATCGAAGCGCTCCTCGCCTTCCGGCTCGACGGGCTCATCGGCATCTGCCTCGACGTCTCCGCCGGGCCCGCCGGCATCCCCCTCGGGCCAACCGGCTTCCTCCTCACCGGCGCCCAGGGCGGAGTCAGCTTCGCCAACCGCATGAACGACCCCTGCGAGTTCACCTCCATCATCCAGCTCGATGCCGACGGCCGCCCCGTCGATGTCACCCTGCCCGATGATCCCGACGGGCCGGACGGTAGTGGCGGCGCCATGACAGCAGGGACCGCCGCCTCCGGACCGCAACCGCTGCCCCTGCTCATGACCTGGGAGGAACTGGAAGAAGTCCAAACCCGTGCCGCCATTGAGCGCGAGATCGAGGCGTATTTCCGCGAATACAACCTCGCCGAACTCCGCGACCCGGCGGACTCCCCATCCGAACTGCGGCTGCTCGAACCCCTCTCCGCCGGCCTCGCCGGGGGCGGCGCGCCCGAGGCCGGCACCGCCGAGGGCGATCCCGAAATCCCCTGTCCCACCGGCGACTGCCCGCCCGCCACCGTCAATATCTTCTGCACCCCCCACCCCGATCCCGATCTCTTCCCCGACCGGGTCATCATCAAGTTCACTTCCCTCGATCAAGACTTCGTCGACGAAATCCTCGGCGTCATCGGCCTCACCCCGAATGCCCTCCAGTCCATGACCGCCGCCGCCATCGCGGAGGAGTTCGCCGATGCCGTTTACGACTTCATGCAGGCCTTCGTGCCCGAGGTGGATGAGTTCATCCTCGGGCTGCCCAACGGCGAAGATTTATTCGCCTTCCTCGTCGACCAACGCGAAACCCAGCTCCTCCAGCTCCGCGACGGCCTCTTCGGCCTCGTTTTCTCCGCCGCCAACACCGCCCTCGGCGACAACGCCAGCGTCTACGAGGCCCTCCTCGACGTCGCCTACGCGGGCGTTCCCTGCCCGGACTTCACCATCAAGCTCGCCGGCACCTTTTCCCACGCTTCGGTCTCCTCTTTCCTCTCCGGCACCGGCGGCGTCATCCTCTCCACCACCGGCAGCGCCGGAGTCGTCGGCACCATCAACCTCATCGGGCTGCCGGTCGGCCAGCTCCGCGGTTTCATCTCCGCCACCGACCAGGAGGGCGATCCCAACCCCTCCGCCTGCGGCGTTGCCACCCTCGCCTTCGGCCCGGTCGAGCTCGGCCGCATGCAGGGCGGGTATTCCTGTGACGGCTGCATCACCGGCATGTTGGAAAACTTCGCCGGCCTTGTCGGCTGCCTCGGCGACTCTGTCCTCACCGCCATCCTTGAGCGCGTCGCCCCCGATGAACTCGAGGCGGCCCTCGCCGACGGCGGCTCCGCGCTCGATGCCACCCTCGCCCTCGACAATGAGCAGCGCATCGCCTTCATCGCCGATCTCTTCGCCCGCCCCGGCATCCTTCCCCCGGCCGCGTTCAACAACTGCGTGGTGCCGTTCATGGCTTCTTTCGCCGACCTCCTCAACCCCGAGCTGCTCCTCTGTGGCGAGGTCTCGCCGAAGCTCTTCGGGTTTTCCATGGGCGACGGCCTCGTCAGCGTCGCCGCCGGGGCCGACCGCAACAGCTTCAATTTCACCTTCAGCTACTCGCCCACCAACCTCAGCATCGTGCTGCTCTCCAGCGTGGTCACCGGGGGCGTGGGCCAGGCTTTCGCCGCCATGCTGCCGGCATTCGACCAAGCCACGTTCGGCGTCTCCATGGCCATGCCCGATCCGCTCGACCTGGTCGCGGCGGGCTTCTCCGGTGAGCTTTCCTCCCCGGGCGCACTCTTCAATTACGCCGAGGATGGCTTCGAGCACATGCTCGCCAACACCACTTTCACCATGGGCTACACCATCAGTCCTTTCGGCTTCGAACTCTTCGATTCCCAGGCCCGGTTGCTCCTGCCCAATCTTGTCCAGCACCCGGCCCACCCCAATTCCGCCTTCGTGTATCCGGAATCTCTGGACATCCCGCATCTCCCCTCCCGCTCCGAGCTGCTCCTCGCCGCCCGCACCGCCGGCCTCCTCGACTTTGCCGACTGGAAGGGCGATGAAGACGATTTGCACTTCGCCTTTCCCGGCGACGATCCCGAGTCCGAGGCCGCCCGCCAAGCGCTCGCCGGCAAGTCCCTCGCCGTCGATTTCTTCCCCCACGGCGGCATCCTCTCCGCCAGCAGCCTGAGGCTGCCCCGCGTTATCTACGATGCGCCCCCCACGTACACCGCCGAGCTTTTCGCCCCCGGCACTGAGCTGCTCGACCGCCTCTCCCTCGCCGGCGATTTCATCACCGACTACCTCCTCGCCACCTCCGAGGCCGGCGCCCTCGCTTTCTACCTGCCCGCCCCCAACCCGCCCTACTTCGACGTCGATGGCGAACCGCTCACCCCGCGCCTGCTCCTCGATGCCATCCTCGAAGGCGGCGGCGGCATCGGGATGGCCGATCCCCTCGCCATTGAGGCGGTTTTTCTCGAGGGCTACCTCGAGGGCCAGCTGCTCGGCATCCCGCTCGGCCGCGCCCAAATCGCCGCCGGCACCGAACCGGTCGGCGATGGCGCGGAGCCGTTTCTGCGCTTCTCCGCCGAGATCCCGCCCGGCTCGTGGTGGAGCCAGTTGATCCCCGAGGCCTCCCTGCTCTTTGAGATGCGCCAGCCGCCCCCCACCCCCATCAACGAACTCGTCGGCACCCTCCATGCCAACTTGCTCACGGTTCTCGACCAGCACGATCCCCAGAATCCCAATACCGCCGCCATCGAGGATCTCCTTGATCATCTCTACGAAGGCATCGTCGCTGGCCTGCCCAAGCTCGCCCTTGAAGCCGAGGTCGCCTTCACCGTTCCCGACTTCCTCGAGCCGGTCCTCCAGGCCGATGCCGGCGCCACCGTCTTCGGGTTTTCCCCGCTCTTCGAGCCGGACTTCGAGCCTCACAATGACTCGCCCTACGCGGTCGCCCGCCGCCGGGGAGGCGTCGGCCTCGCCGGCTCGTTTACCTTTGGCTTCCCGGCCGGGGGCATCGCCGTGGAGGTGGAACACGCCTCCGTGGCCGTACTCGGCGCGGAAAGTGCCACCGAGCCGCCCCGCTTCGTCGCCAGCCTCGAAGTGCCGCTCGTCCAGCTCCCCGCCCCCACCGGCACCTGGGACATGGTCGACGCCCACCTTTTCCTCGACACCCAACCCGAGGAGGGCGCGGACATCCTTCGCTTGGGCGGGCGCGTGACCCCGCCCAGCCTGCCGCCGCTGTTCGAGGTCGTGTCCGAGGCGCCGGATGGCCGCATCGGCGGCGAGGTCCTGGTGACGGAAGCCGGCGGCGTCCGCATCGCTTTCGATCCGGTCACCGCGGTCATGCCGCTGCTCGGCGGGCTTTCCGCTTCGGTCTATGGTTTCGAGGAGGGCGATCGTTTCACGTTCACCACCGTGCCGGGCGAGGACTGGAGCAAGGCGTTTTCCATTGGCGGCACCATTGAGCTGCGCGACCCGCTCGAGCTGCTCGCCGGCACCACCGACGGCCCCGTCCTCCTCGAAATCGAGCCGGCCGGCGGCGGCACGTTTTTCGAAGCCTCCCTCGAAGGCACCGGCCTCGAAAGCTACACCCTCCGCATCGCCCTCGGCGGCGGCGCCCAGGTCCGCGCCTTCCCCGGCGAGGTCCATGAGGCGGTCTGGCAAACACCTTCCGATGCCGTCACCTGCCTGGTCGTCTCAAGCGACGGCCGGATCTACTTCGACAGCGGTTCCCGCTCGCTCTCGCTGGCCGGCGGCCTCGCCACCATCGACGGCCGGATCGAGTTCGGCTACGAGCCGCCCGCCCCCCAGCCCGTCCTCGACCACACCACCCCGGACGCCTTTTCCACCGCCGTCGGATCCACCGTCACCCAGACCCTCACGGTCACCAATGCCGAGGCCGGGGCCGACCTGCTCATCGTCGATGCCGCCGTCGCCGACACCACCCACTTCTCCGCCTTCCCCAGCCGGCTCATCCTCCCCGGCGGCGCCTCCGGTGAGATCACCGTCCGCCACACCCCGCAATCCGGCGGCACCCACCAGACGGCCCTGCTGCTGACCAGCAATGCCACCGTATCGAATCAAGCGATACCACTCCAGGGCGTCGGATCGGTCGCCCCGGTCATCCAGGTGAGCGCGGCCGCCATCGACTTCGGCCTCACCCCGCTCGGGGTTTCCAAGGGCGCCGGCATCGTCCTCTCCAATGTCGGCACCGGCAATCTTGTCGTCTCGGGCTTCCAGACCAGCGGCCCGGGCTTTTCCATCGCGCAGGGCGGAGCCCTCATCCCGCCCGGTGGCCAGCGGGTCATCACGGTGGACTTCCGTCCCGGAATCCCGGACTCGGTCACGGGCGAGCTTGCTTTCAACACCAACGATCCCTCCCAGCCTTCCGTTTCCATCCCGCTCACCGGCCGGGGCGAAGACCGGTTCTGGATCCGTCAGCAGGGCGGCGGTGGTCTCGACGCCCTCGCCGCCATTGCCCTGACCGACTTGGGAGCGGGCTTCGCCGCCGGCGATCGCGGCGCTCTTTTCCGCTCCGTCGGCTTTGCACTCTGGCAGGATGCCCACCTGCCCGATCCGCGCGACCTCCGCGCCGCCGCCGCGCCGGGCAGCCAGGAGGCCTACCTCGCCGGACGCGAGGGCCTCGTGCTTCGCACCACCAATGGCGGCGGCCAGTGGAATGCCCTCACCCACTCCGCCGTATCCAATTCCAACTACAACTGGCACGGCGCCACCGTCCGCTCCACCACCGGCGAGGTGGTCTTGGTGGGCGAAGCCGGCGGCCACGCCCGCTTCGCCGTCGTCAACGGCACTGCCGTGACCGACGCCATGACCCTCTCCGGCATCCCCCCGCTCCACGGGGTTTCCTTCGGCACCGCCACCACCGGGCTCGCCGTCGGCGACAACCGCACCGTCCTCCGCACCACCGACGGCGGCAAGACTTGGCAGCCCCTCAGTCTCCAGGGCCTCGTGCCCGCCGATCGCACCCTCCGCGCGGTCGCGGCCCGGCCGTTTGCCGGCGGCACCACCTACATCGTGGTCGGCGACCACGGCACCATTCTCCGCACCCTCGACGCCGGCACCAACTGGACGCTCGTCGATGCCGGCACCACCACCCACCTCCACGGCGTGGCCCGCGCTTCCTCCAACCGCTACATTGCCGTCGGCGAGGGCGGTCTCGTCCTCAATGGAGGCTCCACCGGCGCCGCCTGGACAAGCGAGTTTGTCGACACCAGCGGCGACTTCCGCGCCGTTGCGGCCGTCAACGAGGGCACCCCGAATGTCGGCAACGAGGTCTGGGCGGTCACCGCCGAAGGGGAAATCTTCCGGCGGCTCCACGAGGCGGTCAGCGGCCCGGTCGCGGTCGTCGAGTCCGACGCCACCACCCACGCGGATGCCGCCCCCGGCCAGCACTTTGTCACCGAGATCACCGTCGGCAACGAGGGCGCCGAGCCGCTCGAGATCGACGTCACCTCCTCCAACTCCGCCTTCACCATCGTGCCGGACCGGCTCTCTCCGATTCCGCCCGGGGGCCAGCTCCACATCCAGGTCGTCTACGAGGGCGCCCCCCAATTTGGGGTTTACGATACCGTCGTCGAGATCTCTACTTCCGATCCCGAGCAGCCGGTCTTCTCCGTGCCCGTGGTCGTCGATGTCCGCCGGGAGGAGCACACGCCATTGGGCTTTCTCCAGGCCCCCGCCCGGCTCGATCTCGGCAGCGTCGGGGTCGGCGTCACCGCCGACGCCGGCTTTAATCTCGCCAATCTCGGACCGGTTCCCCTCGCCATCCACGGCTACGAACTCCGCCACACGTCGCCGGAAATCGAATACGAAGTCGATCTGCGCGACGACTCCATCCTCCCCGGCGAGGTGAGCTCCGGCGGCCTCTCCCTCCGGGGCTCCGCTCCGGGCACTTATTCCGGCATGCTCGAAATCGCCGGTGACGCCGCCAACGGGGTCGTCCTGATCGAGTGGATACTGGAGGTGGTCGAAACACCCGAGGTGGTGGTCATTGGCACCCATCCGCCCGGCCTGCACCTTTTCATCGACAACAACGCCAGCGGCACGTCGTCACTCTACACCGCCACCACCGCCTTCGTCGTCGTCGATGGACCGGTCGAGGCCGGCACGCCGTTCCTTCCGGGCGGCGCCACCATCACCGCCCAACCCCGCAGCCTCACCCAGCACCAGCCGCAAGCGCAGCAGACCCTGCACTTCCAAAACTGGACTCCCGGCGGCGGTCCCGAGCTGAGTTTCACCGCCGGCGAGAGTGCCCCGCAGTTCACCGCTGTTTACACCTACGGCAACCCCGCCCAGCCCGCGCCCGACACCCCGCCCGACCTGCCGCCGCTGGACTGCGAGGTCGTCGTTCCCCACCCCGCCCCCGTCGGTCCCTGGCTCCGCATTTCCGAGGCCGTCCTTGAACTGCCCTGGCTCAACGACGCCGGCGGCTCCGCCGCCTTCGCCGTCGAGGGGGATCTGTTCCTCAGCCTGCAACGCGCCTACGGCAGCCTCCGCGCCGCGCCCCTTTCCCTCGCCGTACCCGATGAACCCGCCTACGGGGCCTGGGCCGGCCACGAGCTGCTCGGCATCACCGCGCTCGACTGGGCCTTCGACCTCGATGCCGTCGGCCGCACCTTTTACCTCGCCGCCGCCACCCCGGGAATCCGCATCCTCGACCACACCGTCCAGCCGCCGTCCGCCCTCGAGATTTCCGTCGACCTCGGCGACGACCCCGCCGAACGCCACGCCTACTTGAACTTCGCCACCACCGACGAGCTGCCGCTCATCCCCGGTCTCGCCGCCCTCGGCCCGGGCTCGTTCACCTTCGACACCCGCCTCGATCCCGCCAATCCCTTCCTGCGCATCGCGCTCGACGGCAGCCTCCGCGCCCTCCGCCGGCCCGCCAACCCGTCCCAGTGGGTCGTCAACCGCCCCTATGCCTTCGAGCTCATCCCCATTCAGGGCGGCATCACCCCGCTCACCTTCGACCAACGCACCCTCCTGTTCAACCTCGCCGGAGTCCGCGTCTATGCCGGTGCCGGAGCGGAGTTCTCCCTCGGCTTCGACGGCGAGGGATTCGGCCTCAGCCTCGAAAACCTCGAGATGGAGTTTTTCGGCAACAACCAGTTCCTCACCACCTCGACCCAAGTGTATTCAGATGGCACTTACGCCTTCGAGGCGCTCCTCCCGCCGCCGCCCGGCGGCCTCCTCACCGGGGCGGCCCGGCTCGTCGCCCACACCGGCACCGAAGCCGGCCGCCGCATCGAAGTCGAAGGCAATCCCCTCCAAGGCGACCTCCGCTTCGACTTTCCCCGCATCTGGATCAACAGCCCCCAGGGCTTCTGGGCGGACAACACCATCGGCACCCCCGACCGGTTCGCCTTCGACAGCGGCAACTTCACCCTCCGCCTCCCGCTCGGCCTCACGTCCTTCGCCGGGTTCACCACCGCCTCCGGCGCCGCCGCCACCGCCGACAACTACTTCGAATTCCGCCGCACCCCGGACGACACCCGCCTCCGCGTCCGTTCGAAGCGCGACATCATCCTCGGCGCCTTCAAACTCGGCCTCACCCTCGACACCGCGGGAGAGTTCTCCGGCTTTTTCTCCGGCCGCCTCGGACTCGCCGCCCCCTTCCCGCTCAACACCGTCTCCTCCAAAGTCTCCCTCGCCTTCGATGCCGCGGAAAGCCCCGCTTTCACCCTCAACCGCTACTTCCTTGGAGTGCCGGCCCGCCTCCAATTCGGCCCGCCCACAGCCCCCTTCGGCCGCGCCTGCCTCCTCACCTTCGAAAGCGGACAACCCATCGAAGACTGGGAACCCTTCTCCTGTTTCCCGTAAAGCCGCTGCCTGCGCTCCGCCCCACCCGAGTCGCTCTTGCGGCGCACCGCCAGTTGCTCCACAAGTTATCGAGCCAAGCCGCGCAGTCAGGCTGCGTTGAGCGGAGAGCACCGCAAACCTTCGTCCTTTTCGGGCGTGCCCTTGGGGATGGCGCTGCCTTCGGGTGGCTCAATCGCCTCCCGAAACAAGGCCTCGCGGCAATCCGGGCGGTTGTATCCGAACTTGCCAGCCAGCACGGGTCGGACCAACTCTTGAGTTCCCCTTGAGGCACCGCCATGAAAGAAGCCACCGCCCGGATCAAAATCAACCGTCTGCTTGAAGCAGCGGGTTGGCGGTTTTTACCGAATTCGGGCGGTCCGGCGAATATTTGCCTGGAGCCGGCGATTGCGACCCGAGCCGATGATCTTGATGCACTGGGGGAGAACTTCGAGAAAACCCAACGCGGTTTCGTCGATTTCCTCCTTCTCGATTCCAAGGGCTATCCCCTCCTCGTCCTCGAGGCCAAGGCGGAGGACAAAAATCCACTCATCGGCAAGGAGCAGGCCCGCAAATACGCCCGCTCCCAAAACTGCCGCTTCGTCATCCTCTCCAACGGCAACCTCCACTACTTCTGGGACCTTGAGCGGGGCAGTCCCTACCTCATCACCGCCTTCCCCACTCCAGCCTCTGTGGAGGGCTACCGGCAAACGGTCGCCCCCGATCCCAAGCGCCTCGCCGCCGAGCCGGTCAGGGACGACTACATCGTTTTGACCCAGCGACCCCACTACGCGGCCGAGGCCGCATGGAAGAATGATGACGAGCGCGCCGGGTTCATTCGCGAAAACAAGCTCTGCTTCCTTCGCCCCTACCAACTCAAGGCGCTTCACCGCCTCCAAACCGCCATCGGCGAGGGCAGGGACCGCTTTCTCTTCGAGATGGCCACTGGCACCGGCAAGACCCTCACCGCCGCCGCCGTCATCAAGCTCTTCCTCCGCACCGGCAACGCCCGCCGCGTGCTTTTCCTGGTCGATCGGCTCGAATTGGAGGATCAGGCCAAAAAGGCGTTCACCGCCCTTCTTTCCTCCGATTTCCAGACGGTCATCTACAAGGAAAACCGCGACGACTGGCGGCGGGCGGAGATTGTCGTCACCACGGTCCAGTCCCTCCTCTTCAACAACAA
>REEB01000054.1 GCA_007695295.1 Puniceicoccaceae bacterium | reverse complement strand
CCCGCACTGCCGTTCGAGTGAGACGGGGCAGGGCGGGGCGGGGCGCCCCCGGCGAGTTCCGTCCGGGACAGCCGGGGCAGGGACGGGAACGCGCCGCCCGATGTCTTCAGCATACCATTACCAATACTGTGCGTGGGTGGCGAACCAGACACTGCTGGAGCTGCGCCACTCCGAGTGGTTGGATCCGCCCCAACCCATGTTGCAGTAAAACCACCGCGAGGTGCTGACGTTAACCCCGAACATCCGGTAGTGGCGGTGGGCATAGCCCCAGGCCAGCACATAGTGCCAATAGAACCCGATCCCCAGGATCGAGGGTCGGCCGTTTTGCACCGACTGCCGGCCGCGGGAGACGCTGCCGGGACTCACATAGGGCACCCCCCAGGACCAAGAGATGTGACCACCGGCCCCGCGGTCCCAAGCCCAGCGACGGCCGTTGGCCATGTTCCAAGGCATGGTGGCGGCCTGGCCGGAGACGCACCACGGCCCGACATGGTTAAAGACGCCCCGCGAACACTGCAGCACGCTCCAGTCATTGTTGAGCGGACTGTCCGCGAGGTGCAGCTCCTTGATCAGGCGGGGTGAGCCCTGCCGGTCCCACCAGCCGAAGAGCATCGCCCAAGCGGTTGGTCCACATCCGCTGGCACCCCCGGGGCACATCAGGGGATCGTTTTGATACTGTCGGTAGCGCCGTTGGTTGCCCGAGTTGCCGGCCCACCAGTAGGACCAATTGGTCCAGCCGAACGCTTGTTGCGGGAAGGCTCCGGATTCGCCGACCAGCACCACGAAAGTCCGGACCGAGCCGTCGCCAAACCGGACCGTGAGCAGACTGCCACCGTGGTCGAGCCCGCGGACCCAAAGGCCGTTTTCCGTGGCCTCAAGGACTTCCAGCACCTCCTCGTTGGCGGCATGGGCGGCTTCGACGGCCTCCTCTCGGAAAAGCAGTGCCGCCTGCTGCACGGCCGGCAGGAGGAGGGTTTCCAGCTCGAGCTCAAGGGTCAGATCCCATTCCGCACTGGCGGCCAGCGCACGATAGCTGCGAAAGGCCTTCAGGACAGGGCTTTCCAAGTAGTCCTGCTTCAGGTCCTGGTAGGTCGCATAGGGACTGATCTCAAACTCCGGATGCGGGTCAACCCTGGCTTCGCCATCCCCGTCATCGCCCGTCCATTCGTCACCGATGAGGGCGAGGGCCTCCGAAGCGATGGCGAAGGGCACGTTGCCGAGCGAGCCGACCATTTTGCCTTGGCTGTCTTCGGCGACAAGAAACCCTTCATCAAAACGCAGCAGCCGGATCGGGCCCGTCGTCCGGGCCCGGCGGAGGAGTTCTTCGGCGGGGGTGCGTCCCTGGTTGGAGAACTGCGCCACCGGGAAATCGCTCCGGGTCAGCGCCACCTTGATGTAGCCGAGGGGATACAGCTCCCGCTGGGGAGGATCGGCGCGAAATTCACCGCTGTCTTCCATCGCTTGGGCGGCCGCCTGGTCCTGCACGACCTTGAATTCGATGTACGCCGGCGATCGACCGCCGTCTACGGCCAAGTCGTAGATCGGAAAGGCCAGCGGACCAAGGGTCACGCCCTCGGGCCAGAGGCCGGAAAGGTCCTCCGGATCCTGATCCCGGTTTTGTTGTTCTTCATCGGCCTCGAAGGACCGCAGAAACTCGAGTGCGATCTTGAGAGCCATTTCCGGGACCTGGCCGAGCCCGAGCACAGGGACGATCCCGTCGCTGTCGTGGGTGCGGATGCGCAGACGATAGAAGGCCCGGTCCTGGTCGGCGGCGGTGAGGATGTCTCCGGCGCCGGTGATCGTGTTGGGGTCGATCGGGGATTTAACCCAGCTCTGATTATCAGAGGACGTTTCCAGTTCGAGGAGATAAGACTCCGCGGTTGCCGCGAGTACTGCCGCGGCGAAGAAGCCCGCAAGGGCAAGATGGCGTTTCATGACAACCCTTCTGTGGTTGAGGGTGATCTGCCGGCCGGTCACAGCCGGCTTGGTTGGGTATGGTTCAAAAATCCGGACACCTGTTTTCACCAAGGCATCCGGATCGCAATGGGAGTCATTTTGAGTTCAACGTGGAAAGCGGTCAAGGTTCTTTAATTCGCACAATATACATTATGTCTAATATAGAGCGGCCTGCGCCGCCCTGTCGGCGGCCAAGGTGTTTCCTCCGCGTTGAGCCCAGATCTGACTGTCCATTGATTCTGGGTTGTCCATGGCGGTGAGGAATCTCAGGTTGGAAATCATGGTCATGCCCCGAAACGCCCATCCGAGTCTTCCTTCACCTCACTCAGCCCCGCTCTCCCCCGGTCTGCCTGGACGCTTCTGACCCATGGGCCGTCCGCTTCTTTCCCGCGGCGGGGTCCGCTTTTCGGTCTGGTTTGCCGGCATGGCCGCGCTCTTGGCCGTGATTTTCTATCTTTCGGCCTGGCTGGTCAGGCCCGATTTGCCCGAGTTCATACCGGAGCCGGATCCGGCCCGGGTCGCCGAAGCCGAGCGCCTGCGTGACGTCCGCCTGAACTTGGATAATCCTCCTGTGCTGGCCCTCGACGTGGCCTACCCGCTCACCCCGGCCGATCCGGCCTATCCGCGGGGCGAATCACCGATCCTGCGCGGACTGGTCGAGGAGGGTCGCCTGCCACCGGTCCATGAACGGGTCGGCCCCGAGCCGCTGGTCATGGCCGGCGTGGAAGGCATCGGCAACTACGGCGGGAGTTGGTACCGCGTGGCCAGCTCGATCGGGGATGTCGGCGTGATCAGTTGGCGCCTTTCCGCCGCCACCCTCGTGCGCTGGTCGCCGGAGGGCTATCCGATTGTGCCCAATCTGGCCAAATCCTGGGACGTCAACGACGACTACACGGAGTTTACCTTCCACCTTCGCCGCGGCATCCGCTGGTCGGACGGCCACCTGGTGACCGCCGACGACATTCTCTTCTGGTGGGAGAAAGAGGTCCAGCATTTCGACCAATTTGTCCACTGGATGACGGTGCGCGGCGAGTGGGGTACGCTGGAAAAAGTCGACGACTTCACCATCCGGTTCACCTTTCCGCATCCCTACGGCATCTTCATCGAGCGCCTCGCCACCATCCACGGGCTCTTCATGCCGGCCCACTACCTCCTGCAATACCACCCCGAATACGGCGACCAGGAGCTGATCCGCCGGACCATGCGGGCGCAAAACCTCGCCAGCCCCCTCGCCGTCTACAACCGCCTCAAGGGCAATTTCAACCCCGAGCATCCCCGCCTTTGGCCCTGGGTTTACCGCACCCATCAGGGCAACCCTCCCTACAGCTTCGTCCGCAACCCCTACTACTGGGCGGTGGACACCGAAGGCAACCAGCTCCCCTACGTCGACCGCGTGCTCTTCGACATCAAGGCGGAAAGCATGATCGGCATCACCGCGGCGAGTGGCGAGATCACCATGCAACTCCGTCACCTCCGCTATGAGGACCACACCCTCCTCATGGATCAGCGGGAGCGTAACAACTACCAAGTCTACCACTGGTTTCAGGGCACCCGCTCGGTCTACACGCTTTTTCCCAATCTCAACCGTTGGATCGACCCCGGCCAGCCCGAGACAGCCAACAAACACGCCCTCCTCAACGACCGCCGCTTCCGGCAGGCTCTCTCCCTCGCCATCAATCGCGGTGAAATTATCCGCTCCGAGTTCAACGACCAAACGGTGCCGGCCCAGATCGACCCCGGCCCGGAGTCCGCCTTCCATCACCCGCCCTTGTTCCACAGCTTCACCGATTTTGATCCCGAGCGCGCCAACCGCCTGCTTGATGACATCGGGCTGACCCAGCGCGACCGGGAGGGCTTCCGGACCTTTGCCGACGGCAGCCGGATGACTTTCTACATTCACACCACCGATTACACCGGCAGCGGCGCGGTGCAGATGATCCTGACCGACTGGGCCCGGGTCGGTGTGCGGGCGATTCTTCGCGAGCAGGCCCGCACCCTCTGGCAGGCCCAGCAGACCGCCCTGCGGCACGATTTCAGCGTCTGGTCGGCCGAAAGTGACTTCTACCCCCTGCTCCAGCCCCGCAATTTCGTGCCCACGTCGGGCCACAGCTTTTACGCTCCCGGCTTCGCTTGGTGGTACAACGTCGGCGGCCTTTACGGCGATCCGCGGGCCGAGCGCACGCCCGGCGCCATCGAACCGCCGCTCGGCCATCCGCTGCGGCGCTCGCTGGAGTTGTATGAACAAGCCATTTCCGAGCCCGAGTTGGAGGATCAGGTGGCGATCTTCCGGGAGATTTTTGACATCGCCGCCGAGGAGGTCTGGAGCATCAGCATCAGCACGCCCCCGCCCCAACTGGTGGTGGTCCAGAACGGCTTCCGCAATGTGCCCCGGGTCGCTTTGACCGGCGCCCAGTACAACACCCCAGCCAACGCCGGCATCGAGACCTATTTCTTCGATCAACCCTCCGACTCGCCCGGTGCCATCGCCCAGATCCGCCGGGCCATGATCGAGGTCACGCCGGAGCCCGCCATGGCCGCGCTGGACGAAACCCGGCCGGGCCGCGGCGCCTTCCGGGGCATCCTGCGTTTTCTCATCTACGGCTCGATCGCCCTCGGTATCATCCTCGCCGGCCTGCGCCACCCCTACATCGGGCGGCGGCTCCTCATCATGGTCCCCACCCTGCTGATCATCTCCGTGATCACCTTCGTCATCATTCAGCTTCCGCCGGGCGATTTCATCACCGCACGCATCCAGGAGCTGCAGATGTCCGGGGATGATGCCGCCGTGCAGGCCATCGAAGATCTCAAGGAGCTGTTCTACCTCGATGACCCGCCGGTCGTGCGCTACCTGAGGTGGCTCGGCGTCTATTGGTTTTTCACCTTCGCACCCGCCGACCAAGGGCTCCTCCAGGGCAACCTCGGCCGGTCGATGGAGGATACGCGCCTGGTCAATGATGTCGTGGGTGACCGGATACTGCTCACGGTGCTGATCTCCTTTCTCACCATCGTTTTCACCTGGGCTTTCGCCATCCCGGCCGGCATTTATTCGGCGGTCCGGCAGTATTCGACCTTTGACTACATATTGACCCTAATCGGCTTTATCGGGATGAGCGTGCCCAACTTTCTGCTCGCCCTGCTGCTGATTTATTGGAGTGACATCTGGTTCGGCATCCAAGTCACGGGGTTGTTTTCGGCCGAGTTCGCGGCCCAGCCCGAATGGGACTGGCCCAAATTCGTCGACCTCATGAAGCACATCTGGGTGCCGGTGGTGGTGCTGGGGACCGCCGGGACCGCGGGCATGATCCGTGTCATGCGCGGTAATCTGCTCGATGAACTGGGCAAACCCTACGTCGTCACTGCCCGGGCCAAGGGAGTGCGGCCGATGAAGCTGCTGATGAAGTATCCGGTCCGCCTCGCCCTCAATCCCTTCATTTCGGGGATCGGCGGCATCTTTCCCCAACTCGTCTCGGGAGGGGCGATTGTCGCCATGGTGCTGAGCCTGCCCACGGTGGGGCCGCTGATGCTTTCGGCGCTGATGACCCAGGACATGTACCTGGCCGGCTCCATGCTGATGGTTTTGAGCATGCTCGGGGTCTTTGGAACCCTCGTGAGCGACCTGCTCCTGCTTTGGTTGGATCCCCGCATCCGGATGGAAGGAGGTGTGCGATGAGCACCAAGGTGCCCGACGAAGCCTCCCCGCCGATTCCCCCGCCCAAGCCGCCGGTCGAACCGAAACACGACGGGCCGACCATCAACCTTGAGACGGCCACGCAGTGGCAGCTAATCCTCCTGCGCTTCAGCCGCCACAAGCTGGCGGTGGCTTCCTTTTTCCTGCTCCTGGTCCTCTACCTCATCGCTCTGCTGGCCGAGTTTTTCGCCCCCAAGGGCCGGGAATGGCGCAACCTCGACTACAGTTACGCCCCGCCCCAGCTCCCCGCCTTCAGCTTCAGCAAAGGCCTGCATGCCCCCGTCACCCGGCTGCACATCGACCCCGTGACCTTCCGCCGCAGCTACACGGCCGACCCCGCGGACTATGTGCGGCTGGGCTTTTTCGCCAAAGGCGAACCCTACCGGCTCTGGGGCCTCATCCCCATGGAGCGTCGCTTCTTTGGTCCCCGGATTTCGGATACCGACGGAGAATCGGTGGTTTTCTACTTTCTCGGGGCGGATAAATACGGACGCGACGTGCTCAGCCGGATCATCTATGGCTCGCGCATCAGCCTGTCGATCGGGCTCGTCTCGATCGTGATCACTTTCCTGCTCGGAATTATCATCGGGGGGATCAGCGGCTACTACGGCGGCTGGGCGGACAATGTCATCCAGCGCGGCATCGAGATCATCAACGCCTTTCCCCAGCTTCCACTCTGGTTGGCCTTGGCCGCGGTCATGCCGCCGGACTGGTCGGCGCTGATGGTTTATTTCGCCATCACGGTGGTGCTGAGCCTGCTGGGCTGGACTGGGCTGGCCCGGGTCGTGCGGGGCAAAATCCTTTCGCTGCGTGAGGAGGATTATGCGGTCGCGGCACGGCTCATCGGCGCCGGGCATGGACGGGTGATATTCCGCCACCTCGTGCCGGGGTTCACCAGCCACATCATCGTCGCGCTCACTCTAAGCGTGCCAGGCATGATTCTCGGGGAGACTGCGCTCAGCTTTCTCGGGCTTGGCCTGCGGCCGCCGATCGTGAGCTGGGGCGTGCTCCTGCAGGACTGCATGCAGATGCAGGTCGTGGCCAACTACCCCTGGCTGTTGCTGCCGACCGTCCCCATCATCCTGACCGTGCTGGCCTTCAACTTTCTCGGTGACGGCATGCGCGATGCGGCCGATCCCTACAGCAGCCGCTGAGGGGCCGGGCCGCCGGAAACAAAATCCGGCGCCATGGATTACAGGATTGCTTCCGGGAAGGCGGCCGGACACAGTCCGATCGGTTTCTGTCACCACTATCCTGATATGACCACTGAAAATCAACCTCCCCCACCCGCCCCCACCGAGCCCCCTCCGGCTCCCGCCCCCTCATCCAACAAGGATGAGCGTACCTTTGCCATGCTGGCCCATCTCATCGCTCTGGTGGGCTTCATTATTCCACTCGGGAGCATCATCGGCCCACTTGTCATCTGGCTGATCAAGAAGGAGTCCATGCCGCTGGTGGACGACCAGGGCAAGGAGTCGATCAATTTTCAGATCACGATTTTCATCGCCGTCCTCGTCTGCCTCCTGCTCGCTTTTGTTGGCATCGGTTTTATCCTCCTTCCCGTGGTCGGCATCCTCTGGCTGGTCTTTGTGATCCTCGCCGCCATCAAGGCCAACGAAGGCGTGGCCTACCGCTATCCCTTCAACATCCGGTTCATCAAGTAGGCCTGTTGGCGTGAAAGCTCTCGGCATCGACATCGGCGGCACCGGCATCAAAGGCGCGCCGGTCGATCTGAAGACCGGCGAACTGCTGGCGGAGCGGGAGCGGGTAAAAACCCCCGACCCCGCCCAACCCGGCCCGGTCGCGGAGGCGGTCAAGGAGCTCTGCGAGCGCTTCGCTTGGGAAGGGCCGGTCGGGATCGGGTTTCCCGGTATTATCAAAGGCTCGACCACCCACACGGCCGCCAACCTCCACCGCTCCTGGATTGGGATGGACCTCGGCGAGCACTTCGGCAACGTCCTGCCGCAGCGGCCGGTCGTCCTCAACGATGCCGATGCCGCCGGGATTGCCGAGATGCGCTTCGGTGCCGGCAAGGGCGAAAACGGAGTCGTACTCGTCCTTACCTTCGGGACCGGCATCGGGAGCTGCTTTTTCAACCGCGGCCATTTCCTCCCCAACGCCGAACTCGGGCATCTCTGGTTTAAAAGCGTCGTGGCCGAGAAATATGTCTCCGCCGGCGCCCGCAAAGCGGAGGGGTTGTCCTGGGAAGGCTGGGCGGCCCGGCTGGACGAGTTTCTGAGCCACATCGACCGCATCTTTTCTCCCGATCTGGTCATCATCGGCGGCGGGGTGGCCGGAAAGACCGGCAAATGGCTCGAACATTCCAAGCCGCCGGTCCGAACCGCCATCGCCAAGCTCGGCAATCTCGCCGGTATCATCGGCGCCGCCCTCGCGGGAGCGGACTCCTCTGTTCTCGAACGGCCGTGACCGATCCCGGCCTCCGCTCCCGGCGGCCGCATCAGTCCGATTCGAAAACGCCCTGAAGACCACCCGGGGCCGAGAGCGCTCCCGGCCTGCAAAACCTTGGCCAGCGGCCTCCGCTCAAGCGCCTCGGCGAATCTCGGAACCTTTGAAGTGAATCTGAATCCGCCAGACCTTCTTGGTCCGGCAGTGGATCTTGCCTGTCTTCAGATCGATGCGTTCCGGAATCTCTTGTCGGTGCAAGTCCACTACGGCGTGAAAACCCCGCTCGGAGAAAATGTCGATCAGCATGGCCAGGGCGAGCGGGTCCTCGAAGATGGGATCCTCGGAATTGACGTGCGCCCGGCCGGTGATGGCATGCCGCACGATGATCGGCAAAATCCGGGTCTCAATGAACTTGATGATCCGGTGAAAGATCTCGGTATGATGAAATTCGTAGTGGTCGAGCCGCTTCACCAGGTCCTGGCGGGCATGCTGGGCGAGTTGGCTGGCCACCGGCAGAGAGCGGAAAGCGTCGTAAGTGCGTGGGTCCAGCTCGATCGAGCTTTGGTATTGGAGCTCCTTGACGATGTTGCCGCGGACTTCGTCCAGACTGCCCTGGGCATTGATGAAGTGGTAGTGGAAGATCGTCCGCAGTGACTGGAGGGCGTCGTAGGTCTGTTCCTTGAAGACCTGGTAGCGTCGGCGGGCGCTGGCCTCGTCGTTGTCGGTGGCGCGCTCCTCCAGCAACTCGCCGATGCCGGTGCGGCGGACTTCCTCGTTGTGCTCGCGGGTTTTGCGGCCCCGGTGGAGCTGGCGGGCGATGCTCTCCTTTTCGTCGATGAAGAGCACCATGATATGGATGATGGGCTGCCGGAAGCGGTCGCCCAGGTTGGTCCCATAAAACTCCCGCCGCAAATCCACCATTCGGCCATAGAGCCGTTTGAGCGCTTCCACCTGCACGGGCGTGCGGGGAAAACCGTCGAGGATGGCGCCGTCCCGGTACTGCGGCTTCAGCAAGGTGCGCAGAACTATCTCGATAACCTCGCGGTCACCGACCATGCCGCCCCGGTCCTTGGTTTTGCGGGCCGCGGGGCTGTCCAGCAGTTTGCTGACCACGATGGGCTCGCAGGTCAGCCCGCGCAGGTCCATGATAAAGGAGGTGTTGGTGCCCTTGCCGGCGCCGGGGGCGCCGCCGAGGAGGATCAGCTCCTTGGGAAAGACGAGGTTTTCCCGGCTGATCTCCGCTTCCAATGAATCCCAGATGCTGTTGAAGATCAGCGAGGGATCTTTCACCTCGAGATCGGCAACGGACGGTGCGCGGGAAGCAGCCGACTGCTTCGGGGATGGCTGGGTCATGGCAAGGGGGGATGGTGATCTCGTGGCAAAGCGCAAGCCGCGAAAGTCGCCCGGCCGGCGATGGGGGCGGCGGCCATCAGCGCGAAATATCCGCCTGGGTGAGGACCTTGAAACCGCGCTTGCCGAGCGCCTGCACCGCCACTTCGACATCTTCCACATGCATGGCGAGGGCGGACTTTCCCTCCGGACGGTAGATAAACGGGTAAATATAGTGGATGTTGATCTCCGCTTCGAGGAGGGCGGCGAGGACAAACTTGAGCTGCCCTTCGTTGTTTATTTCCACCGCCACGATCTGGCAGGTGGTGAAGGGAAAGCGCTGATCCTCGAAGAGTGTGGCGGTCTTTTCCGGATCGTCCACCACCAGGCGGATGATCGTGCTGTCCGTGGTATCGAGTACGGTGATCGCCATCACATGGATGTTCTGGTGGCCGAGCAGACTGATGAGCTGCGAGAGCCGACCGACCCGGTTTTCCATGAAAACGGAGAACTGCTTGACGGGATCTTTGGCGAGAGTGTTGACGGCTGGGCTGGCGGGCATGCTGAAGCTGTTCACCTTGGCGGCTCCTTCGGGCACTGGCAAGCCGGATTGCCGGAGGCAATTTCCGCCCCGCCCCACTTTTTCCTCCCCTCCACCGACCTTCTCCTGCTAGCTCTCAAACCGAATGAACCAGACTGTCCTTGTCACCGGCGCCACCGGAAGAGTCGGCCGCCGCCTCTGTCGTCACTTGGCTGATGCGGGCCACACCGTCCGCGCGACCGATCTTCACTATGCCCCGATCGAGGGGGTCAAAGTCCGGGTGGCCAATCTCCTCGACCGGGAAGTCCCCTACGAGTTGGTGGACGGAGTGGATGCCATCATCCACCTCGGCAACCATCCCTCCCCCGGCCGGGTGGACGCGCAGCGTACCTGCCTGGAAAACTCGAGCATGAATCTCCACCTCTTCCAGGCCGCCGCTGAACTCGGGGTGAAGCGCATCATCTTCGCCAGCAGCATCCAGGTCTTCGGCAACCAGAGGACATACCCGGAGCGGGAGAAACCGAGCCATCTGGTGCGGCTTCCCCTCGACGGATCCACCCCGCCGCGGCCGGCCAACACCTATGGCCTGAGCAAACTTCTCGGGGAAAAGATGCTCGCCTACTTCCACGATCAGTTCGGCATCACCACGGTGGCGCTGCGCTTTCCCCACATCCTGGGCAGCTATTCGGCCAGCCGCTGGTTTCGCCGCTATACCCGCGAGGCCAACGAGTGGACCAACCTCGACGAAGGCCTCACCCTGCTCTGCCTCGAGGATGCGGTCACGCTGATGGCCGCGCTAGTGCAACGGCCCGCTTCCGGCTCGCATATCCTTTTCCCCGCGGTTTCCCTCATCCCCAAGGAGCTCAAATCGCCCCAGGTCCTGCGGGAGTGCTATCCCGGAGTGGAGTGGACCGTGCCCCCTGAAGAGCTGCAAGACCTCGTCGACCGCCGTGAACTCGAGGACCTGACGGGCTGGAAGCCGGTGAAAACAATCGAGCTAATCAGTGAGCAGTCCGACGAGGACTGATCCAGGCGACTCCGCGCTACTTCTCCGCCATGTGGGAGACTTCGATCGCGACGTCTTCCCGCCGGGCCAGTTTGTCGATCCGCCCGTCCTTCATCCACACGATCCGGTCCGATATATCGAGCATCTTGTGGTCGTGGGTGGAGCAGATCACCGTCACGCCCTGCTCCCGGTTCATCTCCTTCATGAGATGGATGATTTCCTCGCCGGTGCGAAGGTCGAGGTTTGCGGTCGGCTCGTCGGCGAGGATGATGGCGGGGCGGTTGGCGAAGGCCCGGGCGATGGCGACGCGTTGCTGTTGACCGCCCGAAAGCTCCCGCGGGGTGTGGAGGAGGCGGTCAGCCAGGCCCACCCGCCGCAGGATGTCCGCGCCGCGATCCCGGGCCTCGTCCGGCGGCACCCCGGCGAAGAGCATCGGCAGGGTGACGTTTTCCAGGGCGGTCATCACCTTGACGATGTTGTAGCTCTGGAAAATGTATCCGATTTTCCGGCACCGTAGCCAGGCCAGTTCCCCGGCGTCCAGTTGGGCGACATCGATTTCGTCGATGAAAACGCTGCCGGCGGTCGGCTTGGCGAGGCCGCCGATGACGTTGAAGAGGGTGGTTTTTCCCGAACCCGAGGGACCCATGATGGAAAGGTATTCACCGGTCGGGATGGTGAGGTCGATGCCGTCGAGGGCGCGGATCACCGCCATGCCCATGCGGTATTCCATGACCACCTCGCGGGTCATGACGGTGGTGTCCGCGCGGGCGTCGCCCTCAAGAAAGACCGCGGCGGAAGCGGCCGGATCGGAGGGGCTCATTTCTCTCCGCGCATCGCCTCCATCGGCGGCATTTTCGAAGCGATCCATGCGGGCAGGGCCGCTCCCAGAGTGGTCAGCAAGAGCCCCGTGAGCAGGGCCAGCCCGGCTTTCCAGGCGAAACCGTCGAACCTCAGGTGGGCGAAGGCGGCCCCGCCGAACTCCGCCACGCCCAATCCGAGGGCCAGCAGGGTGCCGGCCAGCAAACCGAGCCCCGCCCCCACCAAGCCGAGGAGGGCCGCTTCCACCATCACGCTGCCGAGGACAAAGCCGTCGAGCGCGCCGAGGCATTTGATGGTCCCGATCTCCCGGTAGCGCTGGGTGATCGACATGAGCATGGTGTTGAGGACGCCGGCCATGCTCACGAGCAGGCAAAGCCCGAGCATGAGCAGCCAGCCTTCACGCTCGGCCGGGTCCGCTTGGGCGGGCAGGGTGAGAAGAAAGATGAGAAACGCGCTCGCCGTCGCGATGGTTAAAACTGTCAGCAAGGTGCGGGAAATGCGCAGCCGCAGGCTGTTCACCGCCATGGCAAAGACCAGTCGGGGCCGCAGCCGCAAGCGGCCGATCTGCCACGCCTCCGGTTTCGGGTGGGTTTCGAGAGGGGCTTTCACCGGCGGGCAGGTTGCGACAGAGCTCAGTCCGGCGCAAGCACGGGAAGCGGAAGGGCGGAGCGCTTTCGGGGGGTGCGGCGTTGCGGTGAGGGGGTCGAAGCCGTTCCCGCGGCTCCTGGAGAAAACCCGGCCCTTCGGACCGGGCTATGGAATTTTGGCCCTTTGGGCCAGGTGAGACACCATCTGCAAGATGTGCATGCTCGTCAGGCCGTTGACCCGGGCTGTTGGACTTTTACGCCGTTGGCGCATTTGAAATGTCCAATCTCCAGCCCGCGCCCTCCGGGCGGCGTTGTACCACAACGGAGCCGAACCGGTCTTTCGTTCCGCCCGCCCGTTCCGCCGGGACCTAGAAATATCGCGTCACCGAGAGATCCCAGCGCCGCCCAGGTCCGCGCAAAATGAGGGAGTTGGCCACAAAGGCTTCGTTCGGCATAAAGTAGGTGGTGTTGGTGAGGTTGGTGCCGGAGAGGCGTGCCTCCCAGGCGTCGCCGCGGAAAAACAGCGCTCCCATCCAGAGCCAGTGGCTCGGCAAATGGATGGTTTTCTGGGCGTTGGCGGGATAGCCGCGCACATAGGAGGGGCCGAGCACCGCGCCCCAGCCCGCCGCGGTTTCATAACGGGCGAGTACGTTGGCGGTGAGGCGCGGAATCCCGAAGCGGGTTCCGCCCGGATTGGGGGAACCGCCGAAGTTGGTGCTGAAGATGCCGGCATAGTTGACCAAGTCCTCGAGTGAGAGCGGGACAAAGCCGCCGGGGAGCATTTCCGAGCGCCAGTAGTGCTCCTGCCAGGCGGCATTGGCGGTGAGGGCAAACCCGGGAACGCCCGCATCATAAACTGCTTCCAGCTCCAGACCGCGGCCGCGCTGTGGGATGACGATGCCCCCGCGCTCGTCGAAGTGGACCAGATCCTGGTGGTAGAGGGCGGCGCCGAAGAACCATGGTGAGCCCGCTCCGCCGTACTTCAACCCGGTTTCGATCAGGCTGCTTTCCTGGAAGTTCTCATCGCCGCGATTGACCGAACCGGAGAGGTAATACCCATGAAAGGCCGCCCCCCGCTGGGCCGTAAGGTAGGTCGTCCATCGGGGCTCGGGCCGCCACCAACCGCTCAGCGCTGTGTTGAGGTAGGTCTTGCCGCCGCCGGGCTTGCGGCCGCTGTTGAAGTCGGCCGCAAGGTCAAACGGCACCGCCCGCCGCCAGGTCGCGTGGTCCAGTCTCCCCGAGATCGAAAAGCCATGGGTCTCGGAGGGATCGACCCGGGCGGTCAGAAAGACCCCGGCGGTCCAAAGGGTGGTGTCCCAACTGCCGAAGGGATCCCAGAAGGTGCGGCCGTCCCGGTCGCGCTCCCCCCCCGCGGGGATTTGGGTGTTGGGGGTCGGCCCGGCGGTGAGATCGCGGCGGTTGAAGGGTTCGACGGTGAAGTCGGTCTTGGCCAGGGCCTTTTCATAGCGGACGGAGGCGCCGGCGGCATAGGTCACCGGCCAGTTAACCTCCAGCCGGGAACGCAAGATGAGTTTGTTCTCCAGGGTCAGGTTTTCGCCGTATTCGCCGTAGCCGTAGCTGGCGTTTTTCTCCCGCCGGTAGCCGTCGAGAAAGGTTTTGTTCTCCAGCGTCCAGTCCGCGGAGGTGGTGACGTGAGTGTCGAGAAAGAGCAGCAGGGTGTCGGCCTTGGCAAAGTCGTCCGGATCGGTCAATACGGTGCGCGGATCCAGCCGCACGGTCGCGGGCTCGGCCGGACTGTTGGCGATGCCTCCAAGAAAGGAATACAGGAAGCGGGCATTCTCCGAGAGTTGCCCGGGCCGGAATCCCGGGGAACCGTAGCCCCCGAGTTGGAGAAACGATCCTTCGGGCAGACCGCGTACTCCGCCGAAGGGCGTGGCGGTCTCAAGGGCGGCACGGTTGACGCGCCCCGGAGTGGGGTTTTCCCAGGCAAAGACCCGCCCATCCGGGAGTTCGACTTCGATCCGCTCCCCGGTGAGGTCCGTCGCGGGTTGGCCGGTGACATAGATTCCTCGGTCAATGAGGTCCTGGGTGAGGCGGTTCCAGCCCGGCACTTCCTTGCCCCGGTAGCGGTAGAGTTCGCCTCCGCCGAAAAAGGAAAGCCCCGGCCGCGGGGTCCAGCGAGCGGCCCCGTAGAGCGAGGCCGTCCGTTGGTTGATGCCGCGGTAGTAGGACCCCGCGTCCCGCAGGGAGAGGGCCAGCCGGTAGCCGTCGCTGGAGCCATGACCGTTGCCAAGCGGACCGCCCGCGTCGAGGTAGAGGCGGTAATCGTCGTAGGTACCCGCGGATACCCGCACCGAGCCTCGGGTCCGTTCGGCATAGGGGCCTTTGGGCACGAGGTTGACGAATCCGCCCGGGGCCGCCGCGCTGAAGTGCGCCGGCGCCGGGCCCCGGACGTGGTCCATGGCTTCGAAGGACTCGAAGGAGTTCGGATAACCGTTGCGATTCCAGGCCCGCAACATGCCGTTGAAGTAAATCCCGGTGAATAGGCCGCGGGTGGTGGGGACGCCCGGGATTCCGAAAAAATTCACCGTGGTCGTACCCGGTGTGACCCGCGCCAGATCGTGGGTCGTATCCACTCCGGCCTGACGCAGCACTTCCGGAGTGAGCAGGGTCGCCGCCCGCGGCAAGTCCAGCACGGTCGCGAAAACATCGTGCAGACCACCGAGCGGTCGCTCCGAGGGCAGCAGCGTCGCATCACGCTCGACCCGGGCGGCCGTCGTTTCGAAGGCCTCCAGCAGTACCGGAGGTGCCTCGTCGGCCGCCGGCAAAGCCACCGGGAGGACTGCGGCGAGGCCGGCCAGTTTCCTGCAAAAGCGGGTAAAACCTGAGTCAGGGTGTGCCATGAAGGGGAAGATTGAGAACAGACCCCGTCGCCGGATCAACTCCCGATCACATCGGTGCCCCTTTCACGGCGCCGGCAGTGTTCAACGGCTCCGAAGCCCGTGCCGCCGAAGCGCTTGCGGTAGTCACGGGGCGACAAGCCGAGGCGCCGGTGGAAGGCATGGCTGAAGTGGGCGCTGTCGGCGAAGCCGAGTTCATGGGCGATGTCGGTCGCGGATTGCCGGGTCTCAAGGAGGCGCCGGGCTGCGATCTGGATGCGGCGCTGCTGAAAATACGCCATCGGCGAACGCCCGGTTTCCCGCCGGAAGATCCGGGCGAGGTGGTCCCGCGAGACGCCGAGGCCCGCAGCCAACGCCGCCGCGTCGGGCGACTCCCCTGCGGCCAGTCTCGCTTCCATCGCCTCCACGACCTGCCAGACTTCGGTCCGCTCCGGGGTCAGCGGAAGCCCCGCCACCACCTCGCTGCGGCTCAACCACACGAGCACTTTTGCCAGGCAGGCTTTGAGAAAGCCCCGCGATGGTGCCGTTTTCTCCGTCTCAGCCGCGAGTTCTTCCAGCTCTCGTTGCACGCCGGCAAATCCCCGGCCGCTCAGCGCCAGTTCTGGGATCGCCGCGGCCGCGGCCGGAAAGTGGGAGCGCAGAAAAATGTAGCGGAAGATCCACTCCATCCCGGGCAGGCCGCCGATGTCGTCGAGCAGCCACTCCGTGAGAAAGTAGAGGTTGAATCCGACCAGGCCGTCGACCGTTTCGATGGCATGGGTCTCATCCGGCGCGATCAGGGTCGCGCTGCCCTCCAAAAGGGGTCGGCAACCGCGCGCGGTGTGGTGCCCGCCTTTGCCTGAAACGACTACGAAGAGCTCGAAGAAGTCATGGTCGTGAGGCTCCACCCCTCTGCTCAACCGCACGGGCTGCACCCGCACGGGTTGCCGCCCGGAAAGGCGAACAGTCGCTTGGGTGACGCGGTGACGGGGCTGGAGCACTGCTGCTGACATCTCGGGGGGATGAGCGGGCTCATCCGCCTCTTCCCACTGACCGCCCAGCAGGTTTCAGACAAGTTTTTTCCCGAATCATCCAAGCCTTTTCAGCCATTCCTCTGTTAGAGTCGGAGAGTATGACCATCCATCCCAAAAGCAAACAGGCCAGCACCCGGGCGGACTCCCTGCCCGAAGACTACATCAAGTATTACCGAGAAAACGGTTTCGTAAAAATTCCCGGTATCATCTCGAAAGAAGAGGCGGCCCGCATCGGGCAACGCTGCCGGGAAATCTCCGATGCCGCCGCGGAGCAAAAGCGCAGTGAAGGCGGCACCCGCAAAATCTTCACCCAGGTGGTCAACAATTGGACCACCGATCCGGTGGTCAAGGAAGCCGTCCTTCACCCCAACATCACTGCCATCGCCAAAAAACTCGCCGGCGTGGCCCTGCGGCTTTGGCACGATCACATTCTCGTTAAGCCGCCCCACAACCACGCCCCCACCGAGTGGCACCAGGACCAGCCCTACTGGCCCCACGGCAACTCTTCCCACCCGATTTCCTGCTGGCTCGCCCTCGTCGATGTCCCCGCCGACCGGGGCAGCATGAGCTTCATCGCCGGCGCCCACCACCGCGAGGACCTCCCGATGCAGAACCTCGGCGACAAGCGCAGCCTCTTTTCCCTCGCCCCCGACCTCGAATACGAGCCCAAGCTCACCCTGCCCCTCAGGGCCGGTGACTGCACCTTCCACCACGGCCGCACCCCCCACATGGCCAACGACAACGCCACCGACGAGCACCGCGTCGCCCTCGCCACCATCTACATCGATGACGGCACCACCTACGACGGCCGCCACCACATCGTGACCGATCCGCTCAAGCTCAAACCCGGCTCCCGCCTTGAAGGGGATTTGTTTCCACTGGTCTGATCTTTCCATTGACCGAAGCTCCTCGACGAGAGGGCGGGCTCGGCCGGCGCTGGCCGCATTCATGCGGCTGGCGCCGGACTGCCCCGCCTTCCATCGATAGGATGGCAGCACCTTCATCGACCATCGCCTGACCCGGTCACTCCTCTCTCACCGTTACTTCAAGCCGGTGTTTCGGTGCTTGCCAGTTCTCGTGGAGCCACTTCTGTTCCGCCATGCCCACCCAGCTCCGTGATGGCCAAACCCTCCTCTTCATCGGTGACAGCATCACCGACTGCGGCCGTCGCGAACCAGTCCACGCCCCGCTCGGGATCGGCTATGTCCGGTTGTTCCATGATCTGCTGATTGCGCGCGAACCGGAAAAGTCGGTCCGCATCCTCAACCGTGGCATCGGTGGCAACACCGTCTTCGATCTCCGTAGCCGCTGGACCGATGACGCCCTCGCCCACCGGCCCGATTGGCTGTCCATCAAAATCGGGATCAACGACCTCAACCAGCACCTCAACCGCGGCGACGACTGGTTGTCCCCGAAGACCTACGAAGCCACCTACCGCGAGCTGCTGGTCCGCACCCGCGATGCCCTGCCCGAGACCCGCCTGCTTCTGATCAGCCCGTTCTACCTCAGCCGCGACACCGCTTCCGACAGCTACCGGTCGCGGGTGGCCGCCCTGCTGCCCAAGTTCATCGCCTCCGTCGCCGCTCTCGCGGATGAGTTCGGCGCTTTGTATGTGCCGCTCAATGACATTTTCAGCTCACACCTCGACCGGCGTCATGCCGATGTCGTCTGCCCCGAGCCCGTCCACCCCAATCTCACCGGTCATCTCATCATCGCCGACGCCGTCTACCAGACACTCTCCGGGGATTAAGGGCCAGCCGGTCTGTTGCCTTCATTCCGGTCCGGGAGACCGCATGAACAGGCGAACTCTCCCAAACCTAGGCATCTCCTCGCGCGCCGCCGTCCGATCGCGGTAGACGACCCGGGCGAACCCGTTGCCAAGGTCGCTGGTGCTTTCGATCTCCACCGCCTCCGGTCCCCCGCTCCACGTGCCATCCGGGTCGGAGGTCACTTCGGCCGCAAATTCCAGCAGTGGATCATCCTGGCGCTGCCGCAGCGAAAACCGCAGGTGGAAGCCGTTCGCCGGGTCATCCGCCGGAAGCACCTGGACCCGGTGAATCGCCCCCAATGGCTCGAAGGGGCCGGCCCCGGCGGCATATTTGGCGAGGTTGGGGTCACCGTCCCCGGCCGGTGTGGCCCATTCCCCCCATAACTCCGCCTCCATGGCTTCGTTGGCCAAATCCTCGGAGGAGAAGTGCTCCCGCAGCCAGGCGGTGTAGCGGTTCAGCAGCACTTCGATCGGGATTTCCAGCGAGGTCGTTTGCGCCCCACCCTGCCCGCTGTGTCCGAGGTCGTCGGCATACAGCAGCAAGGCGTCCAGACCAACGAAGCCCGGCAGCGGCCGGTACGTCAGTCCGGCCAGTACTGTCCGCAGGGCGGCCTGTGGGCCAAGGAGGGTGAGCTGTCCTGCCTGCGGTTCCACGCTCACCCCGGCCACCGGGGGTGTTT
>REEB01000023.1 GCA_007695295.1 Puniceicoccaceae bacterium | reverse complement strand
TGAACCCATTGGGTCCTGCTGGCATTCCGGTTGCTATGTCTACGGAAACCATGGCAGCTTCGACCTCAACCGCTCACCCCCAGGCCGCACTTCAACGAAGTGCCGCTCCCGGTGTCCCGGTGGCTGGTGGTCCTGCTCTCGGCTCCGACGCCACTGCGGTGGATCTCAAGACCGCTCCCGGCGCTCCAGTTCCCGCCGGCACTTCCCCGGCACCGACAGGCTTCCCCGCGGACCGGAGTCCGGCCACCGCCGACGCCCTTTCCCGTCCCAATCCAGTCTCTCCGGCGCCGACTGCCTCCCGGCCAGTCGCTCCCTCCGCCGCTCCCGCCCCCTCGGCCGCGCCGGTTGCTCCGTCACCGGAATTCAACTACGCTAGCGAGGCATCCGCTGCCGCCGCGCACCTTCCGGTGCGGGAAGCCGCCTCCCGCGCGCCGGTCGCTCCGCTCTCCGAGCCCGTCATGATGAGCATGGAGGAGCTCTCCGAGGACGGCCTTGAGTTCGAAACCGAGTCGGACGGAGAACACGCCCCCGGGGGCCAACACCGCGGCTTGGGCGACCGCGGCCGCGACTCCTCCCGGCCGGGTCAGGATCGTTCCGGTGCCGTCACCGCCGCCTCCGCCCGGTCGACCGCCGCTTCCGCCTCCACCGGAACCTCCCCCGCTTCCGCCGCCTCGGCCGCGGGCCGTCCCGCCGGTCCCGAGGGCGACTATTTCGAAAAACACCTCCAGCCTCTCATCAACCGCAGTATCGAGCGTATGGTGACGCAGGGCCGGGAGGAGGTCTCGGTGCGGATACGTTTCCAGGACGGCGGCTCACTCAGCCTGCGCCTGACGTTGGAAAACGGTCTCATCCGGCCCCAGTTCACCACCACGGTCGCCGGGTTGGAAAACGCCATTAAGACCCATTGGTCCGATCTCGCCGATGAGTGGCAGCAGCGCGGACTCCGCCTCGGTCAGCCCGGGTTCTCCTCCGATTCCGGAAGTGGACGGAACCAGGATGACCGCGAGGAGACCGCCGCTCCAGCTTTCCCCGGGACCGAGCGCTCCAGTCGCTCCGCGTCCCGCTCCACCGCAGCCGCCAACGCGGCCGCTCCCTCAACTCTTTCACCCGACGCCCCCGGCCTCCGCGCCTGGGCTTGATCCCCATGCAAGTTCCCGCCACCGGCTTTGCCAACGCTTTTTCCCCTCTGGATACAGGTGACAGCCGCATGCCCAAGCAGGTTCTCGACCAAGAGGACTTCTTCAATCTGCTCACCACCCAGCTCACCAACCAGGATCCCATGAGCCCGATGGAGGACACCGCCTTCATCGCCCAGATGGCCAACTTCAGCAGCCTCACGCTGATGCGCGACCTCTCCAACAACTTCGCCAACTTCCAGGCCCAGACCATGATCGGCTTCGAAGTCCTGGTCAACGTCCCGGGTCAGGAGCCGCGCGTCGGCATGGTCACCGGCCTCGACTTCCTCGGGAAAGAACCGCGCCTCATCATCGACGGCGAGCCCCATCTGCTCGAGCACGTCTCCAGTGTGCGCATCCCCGGAAAGATCGAGCCTGCGCCGGAAGTCCCGGCCGGCGACTGATTCACTTCCATAACGTATCGGATCCCAAACTACAAAAAGATCCGCCCCTTCCAGTACAACAAACAACCAATCCCAGCAGCCTATGTCAGTCTTTGGTTCACTCAACAGCGGTATCAGTGCCTTGCGCAGTTTCTCCAAGGGAATGGAGGTCATCGGCAACAACATCGCCAACGTCAACACCATCTCTTTCAAGGGATCACGCATCCAGTATACGGATACGTTTAGCCAGGTGCTGCAGCAGTCCTCGCCCTCGCCGCAGGACGGTCTCGGCTCGAATGTGACCGCCTCCCAGGTGGGCCTCGGGGTGGAGATATCCACCGTCCGCGGGCTCTTCCACCAGGGCGGCCTCACCGCCACCAATCAACGGACCGATCTCGCCATCTCCGGGGAAGGCTTTTTCCAAGTTGTCGACACCCGCAACAACAACATGGCCTTCGCCACCCGCGCCGGCGACTTCCGGGTCGATGACCGCGGCTTTCTCGTCACCAACGACGGCCTCCGCGTCCAGGGCATGTTCGACGGCGCCATCGCTTTCCAGGTCCACCGCGATGGCGAGGGCAACATCTCCTTCACCAAGGACAACTCCGCCAGCGGCACGATCGTTCCGAGCAAGATTGGCGACCTGAAGATCGACTATCCGAAGGATGAGGCCAGCACCATTGTCGGGCCTTACGATCCGGCCAACGATCCCTCCCGGCCGCCGCTGTACTTCACCTCGCTGACCGGCGGTATCACCGAGGAGGAGGCCCGCCTGGCCGCACCCGACCTCGTCAACTACTCCATCTCCCCCGAGGGCGAGATCATCTTCTTTCTCAGCAACGGCGACAGCTTCACCCGGGGCCAAGTCATGCTGATGGACTTTCACGACAGCTCCGCGCTCATCCGCGAGGGCCGCAATCTTTACAGCGGATTTGGCGCCGCCGGCGTCAAGTCCATCTCGCCGGACGGCCAGCCCGGCCTGGCCACTCCCGGCCGCACCGGCCTCGGAAGGATCAACCAGAACGCGCTCGAACTGTCCAACGTCGATCTCACCGAGGAGTTCGCCAACATGATCGTCACCCAGCGTGGTTTCCAGGCCGGTTCGCGCATTATCACCGTCTCTGACGACATCCTTCAGGAAGTCGTCAACCTCAAGCGGTAAACGAAGAACGGATACACGATGAGCGAAGACGCACAACCCCTTCCGCCCGAGCCGGGCGCCCGCGCATCCGGGGCCCGGGCCGGCTGGTTGCCGGTGCTGGCCGTGGTCATTCTGATGCCGCTGCTCTCCTACGCGATGGCGGAGTTCCTGCTCATCCCCCGCCTCCAGGCGGCGGTGGTGCGGGAGGATCCGGCCGCGGCCGAGAACGGCGAGGTCCGCCCCCGCCGCGGCGCCGAGATGCAATCGGTGGATTTTCCCAACGTGGTCAGCAACCTGACCGGCTCGCTGCAGAGCCGCTACATCAAGGTCAGCTTCACCGTTTACGGCAGCGATCCCGATTTCCGCACCCGCTTGGAGGCCAACCGCACCCGGCTGCTCGACACCACCCTCGGTGTTCTCGGAGGCCTTTCCGTGGCCGACCTGGAGCGCCCCGGGATCAAAAACCAGGTCCGCAGCGAACTGATGCTCGGTTTCGAACACGCCCTCCGGGCCAAATTCGTCGAGGAGCTGTACTTCTCGGAATTCGTGATTCAGTAAATGGCCGACGACCTCAGCAACAACGGGGATCTCCTCAGCCAGGGCGATATTGATGCGCTCATCGCTGCGGCGATGGAGAACCAGGACCAGACGGTCCTCGGTCCCGACGGCCGGCGCTTCGGCAGCGCCAAGGATCTCAAGATCGAGACCTACGACTTCCGCAATCCGATTTACCTCTCTGAAGTCGAGCTGCGGCACGTGCGCATCCGCCACGAGGAGTTTATCCGCTATCTGGCGGCCCGGCTCTCGATTTTCCTCCGGCTTGAGTTCGGGCTGAAAATGTCCCGCTTGGCCACCCTGACTTACAGCAAGTTCATCGAAACCATCGGCAACCCCGCCCATATCGTGCTCTTCAAGCTCGAGCAGCTCTACGGCGTCGGGGTACTGGATTTCAATCCGCGGCTGGCTCTCACCATCGTTGACCGGATGCTCGGCGGCAAGGGCCACTCGGTCAAAGGGGACCGCTACCTGACCGAGATCGAGA
>REEB01000147.1 GCA_007695295.1 Puniceicoccaceae bacterium | reverse complement strand
CCATATGGCCGGCATCGGAGAAACCGTGACGCTCCAGGGAAGCGGCTTCTCACCCGTCACCCAAGCGTGGTTTCTCGATATGCTTTGGGGCGCCTATGAAGTCGTGATAACTGTCGTTTCCGATGAGTTAATTGAACTGACTGTTCCCGAGTTGGACTTTTTCAGCTTCCATCCACAGAATGCACTGATTGTACTGAAAGGTCCGGCCGGGGCCACGGTTACACTGGCCCAGTCGACCACAATTATCACGGAGGAAGGGCTTGACGAAATCCTCTCGCAACGGGACTACTATGTTCAGCAGGGCGCAGTGCTGGATGCATCCAGGAGTAGACTCCGCGTCTATCTCGAATCCGGTGCATCGGCTTCTCTGACGGGACAAAATCCAACCGTATTTGCCGAAACGGGATCGAGCCTATCCGTCACCAATCCCGGCTTCGGATCCCGCTTTTTCCTCGCCCCTGGCCTCACTCCGCCGGTCTCCCCGTTTGCCACCATCATCGAGTCGGTCCCGGCGATTCAACCAAGCTGGCTGCCAACTCTGCTTTGGGTTACTCCTCAGCTAACCGTTTCCATCGATCCGCCTCCCGAGGCCATCCTCGGCCTGCCTTATTTTCATCAGATTACCTACTCGGCATCGGCTCCCGCTACGGTGACGTATACCGCTGAGGGACTGCCGCCGGGGTTGACCATTCACGAAACCACCGGCCACATCACGGGAACACCCTCCCAAGCAGGCCTCTTTCACTTCACGGTTGAAGTGGAGCACCAGTTCGGCGTTTCCCTGGGCCAATACAGCCTTCGGGTGGTCGACCTCGGCATTCCCTTCCTACAGACGCCCTCCGCCGTGGCCGTCCCGCTTCTCACCGCGTTTGAATACATCGTTCCCGTAAGCCCCGCCGCGGAGTGGTTCTCCGCCGAAAACCTCCCTCCCGGGCTGGAACTCAATCCCATCACCGGAGTGATTGCAGGCAGCGCCACCACCCCGGGAATCTACGAGGTACTGCTGGAGGCGGGCAATCCCCACGGCAAGACCGAAGCCAAGGTGAATTTCATGGTGGAAACCATCCCGCCGAAGATTACCCGACTGCCCCAGCATGCTTCCATCGGGTCCGTGATCGAAGTCGAAGGCGAAGGATTCGCCACCACCTCGGCGGTCTACATTTCCTCGCAAGTCACAAGAATGGTCCCGGCCGAGTTTGAAGTCGTTTCAGATCAGATACTTTACGTCACCATTCCTGAAATCCAACTATTTCCTCCCTTCTTAACATTCATCAAACTAACCGTCGTGGCGGAGTCGGGCGCCACCGTCACCCTGTTTCAAGACGGTTTATTCTACGAGGTTACATCCTCCATGCCAATCTCGAGTGGAAGAACGTACCTGGTTCGCGACGGTGGCATCCTCACCGATTTGACCCAGGGCACTTCGGACTTCTACCTCGAAACCGGCGGCTCGCTTCATGCCAGCATGATTCGTTTCAGTGCCCTTTATCTGGAGGACGGCGCTGTCGCCAACATCACGGACCCGTCTTTCAACACCGTCATCCATACGCCAAATGCGGTCATGTCGATTGCTGACGGATTCGAGATGACCTTTATTGAGGTCCCGGTGCTCCAGCCGAGCATGGTGCCCAACTATGTCAACCTGGCGCAGGTGCCCTCCATCACCAGTCCTCGGACAACCTCCGGGTTTTTCCGGATGCCCTTTGTTTATTCTGTTGCCGTGGACATCTCCGCCACCGCCTTTGAGGCCGAGGACCTTCCCGACGGGCTCACCCTCGATCCCGAAACGGGGATTATTTCCGGGCGAGCACAACAGCAGGGATCGTTCTCGGTCCGACTCAAGGCGATCAATGAAAACGGATTCGGAGAGGCCACGCTGGCACTGACCATCGTCGATCCCTATGACTTTTGGCGCGAAGAAACCTTTGCCGCGCTTCCCGGCGGAGCGGCGCATCCGCTGGCCGCCAGTACCGCCGATGCCAACCAGGATGGTTTCGAGAACCTGCTACAGTTTGCACTCGGGCGCGATCCGCTGGGGAGCAACGATCCTTCCACCTTGCCCGTATTGGGAGTCCAGGTTGGAGGGGCGGCACCAGTTTCAGGCGGGGAGGTGCTTGCCGGGATCGCCGGCGATCCACCTTCGGCGCTGACCTACTCTTTTCGGCGTCGCACCGGAGACGGGCTCGGCGATACGGAATCCGGCTACACCATCGGCCGCGTCACCTACTTCGTGATGGTCTCCCATGACCTCGACTCTTGGCACACCGGCCCGGATTGGCTCACCCAGTCGGGAGATCCGGTCGAGAATGGCGACGGCACCGAAACCGTCACCGTCATGCTCAACGCCACGCCAATTGATCCAGTCTTCGTGAAGCTGAAAGTGGTCGAGGAATAGGGCGTGGAACGCTGAGATTGGTGCATTCTGGCAAACGCTGCATGACGAGCTGACAGCCGCTGGCGAAGCAACCGCCGGGCGTTGATGGGCCTTGCTTCCCTTCGCGTTAGAAACCCGCCGGCTCTCAGGGCCGTCCCAGGGCAGCCTGCACGCGGGCGGCATTTTCCCGCATCAAGGCCAGCCAGTCCCCTTCCTCCGGGGGCTGGGCGCCGGGGTTGTAAGTGATCACCGCGACGCCGCGCTCAGTCAGCCGGTCGGCGGTTTCCGCGAGCGGTTCATCCTCCCACACCATGAAACGGGCCGGTTGCTCCGCGAGCAGGCGGTCCAACTCGGCCCATTCCTCCTCCTCCGGCACTTCGTCCGGCTCCCAGTGCAGGCTGCGCAGGTTCAAAGCGTAGCGCGCTTCCAGATACTGGTAGACAGGGTGGGAGGCCAGCAACGGCTCGCCGGGCCGGGAGCCAAAGGCCTCCTCCAAGGATGTGTCCAGTGCCACCAAATCGACGGCCAGTCGGTCGAAGCGAGCGGTGAAATCCTCCGCTTGCTCGGGCAAGAGCCGGATCAGCGCGTCCCGAATCGCCCGCGCCTGTTCGGTCGCCAGCCGCGGATCCAGCCAGGTGGTGAAGGCGGTGCCGGCATGGGTGTGGAGGCCGTGGGGACCATGGCTGTGGGTAACGGCTTCGGTGATTTCGATGAACCGCTCCCGCAGCCCCGCAGTGGTGTCCACCAAGGCGGTCGCCGGCAACGAAACCCGTTCGACCCAGGCCTCGTAACCGGCCCCGTTGAGCAGGATCAGGTCCGCCTCCTGGAAGCCGCGGATGATCGCATCCTCCGGCATCCATTCCGCGGGATCGACGTCCGCAGGAGCAGGAAAGACCAGTTTCACCCGGTCGCCGGCGATGCGCTCAGTGAAATAAAACAGCGGATAGTTGGTGGTGAAAACCACCGGAACCCCCGTGCGCTCCGTCGCTTGTTCCGCCATCGGCTGGCATCCGAAAACGCCGAGACCGGCAATGGCCGCGAGTGAGGTTGCAAGAAAGAAGCTTTCTCTGGAATTAGAGTATTTTGTCATCTTGGTTTGGATACATCTATGGCCAATGGAGGCAGCGAAAACGGTTGCCCCACGGCGGTTCCGCCGCAGGCTTCATCGTCATAATGTCTGGTCCTGAAAATCAATCCCCGAAACTCACATTCAGGCTTGCCGCCCTCCTGCCGGTCCTCGCCCTGCTCTTCGGTTCCCACGCCGCCGCCCTCCAGCCCCCCGCGGAAATCCTCATCCCCTTCGATGCCGAGTGGCGCTACCACGACGGCAACGAAGATCTCGGCACCGCCTGGCGCGAACCGGACTTCGACGACTCCGCCTGGAGCCAAGGTCCCGCCCTGCTCGGCTACGACACCAGCGATCGCCGCGACCAGTGGCCCGAGCCCGGCCTGCAGACGGAACTGGCGGAAAACCTCGTTACCTACTTCTTCCGCAAATCCTTCACTTACGACGGCGACATTGATCACCAGCGGCTCCGCATCGCCCAAATCATCGATGATGCCGCCGTCTATTACCTCAACGGGGTGGAAATCGCCCGCAGCGAGCTCGTGCCCGAGGGCGAGGTCGGCTTTGAAACCCGCGCCACCGCCGCCACCAACCCCTGGGCCGGCCACGACACTTTGGTGGTCGAACACGCCCCGCTGAGAACCGGCCGCAACGTTCTCGCCGTAAGTGTCCACAACCACAACCCGGGCAGCTCGGACATCTGCCTCGGCGTCGAGCTCAGCATCGAGCCGGCCACCCGCGTGCCGGTCGCCCTCTACCTCTCCTGGCAACAGGATCCCACCACCACCATGACCATCCAGTGGCACACCGAGGGCGACACCGGCGAGGCCGCGCTCCATTTCGCTCCACGCAGCGGCGGGAGCGCGGCGACGGCCCGGGCCGATTCCCACCCGATGGTCTATTCCGATCGCCTGGTTCACACCGTGGAGCTGACCGGACTCGAGCCGGACACCGCCTACAGCTTCCGGATCACCAACATCGAGCCGGATCTGGCCAGCCCGGTCTACCAGTTCCGCACCATGCCCGCCACCACCCACCGCCCCATCCGGATCGCAGTCGGGGGCGATGTGATGCACCGGACGGAGTGGATGAGCGAAGTCAACCGGCACGCCATGCGCTACGACCCCGACTTCATTGTCTGGGGCGGCGATCTCGCCTACTCCGATGGTCGCGAGGACCGCGTGCAGCGCGAATACGATTTCTTTCGGGTTATGGTTGAGACCCTCATTGCCGACGACGGCCGGGTTGTGCCCGTCCTCATGGGCATCGGCAACCACGAGATTCTTGGCGGCTACTACTTTGGCATGGGGCGGGGCCGGGAGGGCTACGAGGATTCCGACGCCTTCCGCGAGGAAATCGCGCCCTACTACTACAACCTCTTCGCCTTCCCGGGACACCCCGGCTACGGCGTTCTCGACTTCGGGGACTACCTGAGCCTGATCTTTCTCGATTCCGACCATTCGGGACCCGTCGAGGGAAAGCAAACCGAATGGCTGCAGCAGGTTCTGGAAGAACGCTCCGGCCAGACCAATCTCGTTCCGATTTACCACGTCCCGGCCTATCCCTCGGTTCGAAGCATCGATGGCGGCGTCAGCCGCAACATCCGCGAGCACTGGCTGCCGCTCTTTGAGGAACACGGCGTGCAGTTCGCCTTCGAAAACCATGACCATGCCTACAAGCGCACCATCCCCATCCGCGCGGAAGAACCGGCGGATGACGGCATCGTCTTCATCGGGGATGGCGCCTGGGGCGTGGGCGAACGGGTTGTCCACCCCGCCGAGGACACTTGGTACTTGGAGCGGTCCCAATCCATTCGCCACCTCATCCTGCTCACCCTCAAGGACGAATCCCGGGACCTCAAGGTCATCAGTCGCGAAGGCAAGCTGATCGATCACTACATTCCGCCGCCCGGCCGGCCCCGCAGATAGGTCTGCCACCGCCGCGGACTCAGCCGACGAGCGTTTGTATCCAGGTCTTGGCGACGAACGCTGTGAGAGTCGCCGCCGAGACGGCCACCACTGCGCTGACCGCCAGCAGGAGCACCAGCTCCGCCGCGGTCAGCCGGAAGATCGTTCCGCGGGCACACCCGAGTAGAACCATCGTCCGGATCTCCCCGGCCCGCAGGCGCAGCGAAAGCAACATGACCAGTCCGATGAACAGCACCGTCACCCCGAGCAGAAACAGGTGGTGGAGATCAAAAAAGCGCTTCAAGCGGACTACCAGCCCGAGCAGCTCTCCGATCACCTCCGGCGGCCGCAAAGCCTGATAAGCGCCATCCCCGTCCAGGTAGCGCCCCAGGAGCAGCGCGCGTTCGCGGGCGTCAGTCGGTGCCACCACCACCGCGGTGAGGGGAAAGTCCGCCGGGTCGCCGTGGAAATGGAAGGCGGCGATGTTTTCCGACGTGATCCGCGTCGCCATAGTGAGCGCGGCCCCGGCCACCCGGTGGCGGTCATCCCGGGCAATGAGCCCTTCGGCAGCGTCGGCCGCCTCCAGATCGTCGTGGCCGTGCCCGATGCCATCGATCACCCAGGCGGTGCGCAGGTCCACGAAAACCGCCCGGTCGTCCGGGGAACGGGCGCGCTCCAGGATGCCCGTGATGCGCAAGTCCAGAGGATAGGCCCCGCCCAACTCGAACACAGTGGTCGGATCGGTTGGCAATCGGTCGCCCGGCCGCAGCTCCAGGCTGCGGGCGACTTCCCAGCCGATGACCGCATCCCCCAGGCGCAGCGGCGCGGTGCCCGCCTCCACCCCGAGCCCGCGGAACGCGAAGTATTCCAACGTCGTCCCCACCACCGGAAAGCCGCGCGCCCGGTGTCGCACATGCAGGGGGTAAACCGCACCCCGGCCGGTCTCTTCGAGCGCAAACCGCTCGGCTTGGCGCACTTGCCCGGGAGCCTCCGTTCGGAAGTATAGCGCGTGCAAAACCAGGTCAAACCGGCTCCCCTGGGCCCCGATCACCAGGGGAGTCGCTTCGGCCCGTTGCGTCATTTCCTGCTGCAACAGGCGGACCAGCCCGTGCGCGGCCAGCGGCACATAAAGGGCGGTCGCCAGACAAATGGCGAGAATCACGGTCTTGCCCCAATGAAACCGCAGGTAGGCCCGGACGAGTGGAAAGAGCCGCAGCATCAGGCAGGGCCGGGTTGAAGGTTTTGGAAGTCGACAACCTGGTCAAAGGCCGCGGACAGATCCTCATCGTGGGTCACGACCACGAGGGTGGCGCCGATCCGCCGGGTCTCCTCAAACAACAGGTTCAGCACTCGGTCCCGGGCGGCCGCATCAAGGTTGCCGGTCGGTTCATCGGCCAGCACCAGCCGCGGCGCGGTCAAGAGCGCCCGGCCAATCGCGACCCGCTGCCGCTCCCCATGGGAGAGTTCGCCCGGGCGGGCGCAACGCCGGGCGGCCAGGCCGAGGCTTTCGACCAGCCCGGCCAATCGCGCCGCCACCGCTTCCGTCCAGTCAAGGGCGGGATGGATCCGGAAGGGCAGCCGGATGTTTTCCTCCACCGTAAGGTAGTCAATCAGTCGGAAGTCCTGAAAGACGAGGCCGATGCGGGCGATCCGGAAGGACCGCCGGGCGGCCTCGCCGGGACCGGGCAACGAAAAATCTCCCAGCCTCAGGCTCCCGGTATCCGGAACAAGAATACCGGCGATGAGATGCAGGAGAGTGGTCTTGCCGGAACCACTCGACCCCACCACCGCCGCCGTGCTCCCGGCGGGAACAGCCAACCGCGGCACCGCCAAACGAAAGCCGTCGGTGGCATAACGGAATCCGAGGTCTCGGGCTTCAATTTCCATGGCTCCTCAGCGGCGCAGGCTGATCTGCATGCCCACCCGCTCCTCGATCCTGGGGTCGAAGTCGGTGATCCGCCAGCCCTCTTCCCGGCCTTCCACCATGAAACCGGCCTCGTAGCGGTTGGTCCGGGTGTGCACATGACCCCAGTGCTCGACCGTCCCCGTGACCGTCCAGGCGGCCTCCGCGGAAAATGCCGGCCAACGCCCCCCACGGCCGGCGACGGGCCGGATCTCCGCCTCTTCCAGAGCGACCTCCCGGATGCGGGAGACGGCCCCGCCCTGCTCTTCCATCCGCAGACCGCGCAGCACCTGCAGGTAAACGGTCTCCAGCAGAGGGCCGGCCACGCTCCGCGCGAGGGTGTCGTAGACATGCTCCTCTTCCCGGTAGTCAAAAGCCCGATACAGATTGGCATGCAGCCCGGAGAAGATCAGCTCCGCCCCGGCCGCGTCCGGCACCATCGTCCGGTCCGCCGGAGCGGCGACTTCCACCCGGCCGGTGTTGCGGGCCACCGCCGCCGTGGCCAGGAGCGCGAGCGCCGCCACCGCGCACCACCGGCGCGCGGCACCCGGTCCGCGGCGCCATCCGATCCCGCCCACCAGCACTGCCAGCCCCAGCGCCAACAGCGAAACCAGCGGCAAACCCACCGTCCTCGCCGGATCCGGCGGCGGCAGTTCGATCAACGGAGCGCGGGGGCGCAGCGCTTCGGCCTCCCAGGTGAAGACAGGACTGTAGGGCGTCACGATGGTTTCCTCCACCCCCTCGTCGAAGGGGTAAACCAACGACCGCAAGCGAGGCATGCGTTCGTCAAAATAATACCAGGCAAAGCTCAACTGCCGGGGCGCCTGCCGCACCGGATAGGAGCGGATCAGGCCGACGCGGGCATTGTAAACGCTCACGTCGCGTTCGGGGGCGTCTTGCGCAAAATCCCGAATCTCCGGGCCGAAAAACTGGAGACGCTCCAGTACCGGCTGCAGGTCTTCCCCATCCACCCGCACCCGGCTCTCTTGTCGAACAAAGGCCTCGATGGCCCCGCGGGCCGCTCGTTGCTCGGCCACCGTCATGATCCGCGGATCCTCCCGCTCCAGCGGCAGCCAGGTCTCCAAGGTCAGGAGCGGAACCAGCAGTTCATGCCGCACTTCGTCCTCCGTGATGTAGAGGAAGCTATAGACCGCGCTGTAGCTGGTGATGCCGAGGGTTTCCTCGCGCCGCTCACGGAGGCGCTCCCGGGCCGCTTCCACCTCCTCACGAGCCCGCTCCCAGCCGGCTTCCCAGTCCAGCGGCACGGTGTGGGCGGTCCCGTGGCTGAGCACGGCCGTATCCATCAGCACGCCATGGTGAAAGACCCGCACCTGCATCTCGGCCGGGACGACCGGTTCCTCACCCCCGAAATCCTGGGCCACGGTGAGAAAATCCGGCCGCTCCGCAAAGGTGAACTCGAAGCGGTAATGGATCCAGTACGCCATCAGGTCGTCGATGTGCACGCCCTCCTCCGGCAGTTCGCTTGGGTCGATCTCCACCAAATCGCCTGCCAGCCGGTTGCCGTCGCGGTCCCGCAAATGCAGGTGCCGCAGAACAAACGCAGTGTGGCGGCGGGCCTGTCGCTCAAGCAGCTCCCGCGGGAAGCGCAAGTGCTCATCCGTTTGCATCCGGTAATAAAGGATCAGATCCTCCACCATCATGCTGAAATGCACCTGCACGGTCTCGTCTCGTACATCCACCAGAGTGGTGGTCAGGGAAATGGGATGGGCCGGCAGCGGAATGGGACTGCCAGCCAGCAGTGCCACGGTCAGAAAAAGCCAAGCACGAAGACCGGGCCGGGTCTGCTGCGCGATCCGCGGGCGCTGCCCTCCGGCACCGCTCCCCGCAGCACTTGCGGCGCTGTTTCCACGACGGTCATCGCAGGCGACAAGGACGGAGCGGGTTGCGGGCGAGGGTTTCACGGGCGTGCGCCCGGTTAACCCAGGGCTCCGCGCAGGCGCTCCAGTTCCTCGACTTTGGCCTCCAGCTCGCTGAGCTGGCGCCGGGCGCCCTCCACCACGGGCGGCGGGGCTTTGTCGACAAAGGCTGGGTTGCCGAGCCGCTTGCGGGTGGCTTCGGCCAGCGCCTGCGTCTTTTCGATTTCCTTGCTGAGCCGCTCGCGCTCGGCGCCGACATCAACCGATGCACTGAGATCGAGAAAAAGGTTGCCCAGCGGCGTCAGGGTCGCGGGACAACCATCGACCGTCTCCTTCGGCTCGATCGCGGCGGCGCCGATGAGCCGGGTCAGCCGGCTTTCGTAGCTGCGGATGAGAGCCGCTTCCTCACTCCCACCGGTGAAGAAAAAGCGCACGTCGCGGCTGGAGGCGAGACGGTGCTCGGCTTTGAGCGCGCGGGCCGCGGATACAAGCTGCTTGAGCCCGTCGGCGAGTGTGGCCGACTTCGGATCCGGCCGGATCCCGGCCGCGGCGAGCGCCTCCTCCAGCGACTTCGCCAGGGGCAGGGCAGTGGCCATAAGCGGCAGGTCGCCGTCGTTGTATCCAAGAAGCTCCCACAGCTCCTCGGTGATGTGCGGGATGAAGGGATGCAACAGCAGCAGGAGCTGCCGCAGGACGGCATCCTGCACCGCCAGCACCGTGCCCGCCGATGAATCCTTCAGTTTGGCCTTGGAAACCTCCACGTACCAGTCGCAGAAGTCGCCCCAGAAGAAGGCGTGGAGCCGCTGGCAGGCTTGGCTGAACTCATAGCCGGCGAAGGCTTTCTCCAGATCGCGGGTCACCTCGACCATCCCGAGCAGGAGGGAATGCTCCTCCGCCTCGAGGGCGCCCGGATCAATCCGGGCGAGGATGGCCGGAAGGGAGGCGTTGTCACCGGCCGGCCCGGAAAGCAGGCGGAAGCGGCAGGCGTTCCAGAGCTTGGTGCAAAAGTTGCGCCCCGTCTCCACCCGGTCGTTGCTGAAGCGGATGTCCTGCCCTTGCGGCGCGATCGAGATCACCCCGAGCCGCAGTCCGTCCGCCCCGTAGTCGCGGATCAGCTCCAGGGGATCGGGGGAGTTGCCGAGGGACTTGGACATTTTGCGGCCCTCGATGTCGCGGACGATGCCCGTGAAATAGACGTCGCGGAAGGGGATGCGGCGGGCCGGCGCCTCGCCGGGCCGCATGAACTCCAAGCCCGCCATGATCATGCGCGCCACCCAGAGAAAGATGATGTCCGGCCCGGTCACGAGCGCGCTGGTCGGGTAAAAATAATCGAGCCCTTCCGCCTTTTCCGCCCCGGGGTCTCCCCAGCCCATGGTGGCGAAGGGCCAGAGCCAGGAGGAGGCCCAGGTGTCGAGCACGTCTTCCTCCTGCTCCCAGTTTTCAGGATCGGCCGGGGGTTCGAGATCGACGTGCCAGTTGGCGGCATCGGAGCGATCCGCCCCTTTGCGGTACCATACCGGGATGCGGTGGCCCCACCAAAGCTGGCGGCTGATGCACCAGTCCCGGATGTTGTTCATCCAGTTCATGTACACCTTGGTCCAGCGCTCGGGGTGAAAGCGGATGGTGCCGTCCTCGATGACTCGTTTGGCCTCCTCGGCCTGCGGGTAACGCAGAAACCACTGCTCGCTGATCCGCGGCTCGATCGGCACATCCGCCCGCTCACTGAAGCCGACGTTGTTTTCATAGGGCTCCTCGCCGACGAGCAAACCGAGCGCACGCAGTTTCTCGGCCGCCTTCTTGCGGCCTTCGAAGCGGTCCAAGCCGTCGAAATCCTCTCCCGCGAGGGCGTTGAGGGTGCCGTCGGGGTTGAGCACATCGAGCACGGGCAGATGGTGGCGCTGTCCGATCTCGAAGTCGGCCTTGTCGTGGGCCGGAGTGACCTTGAGCACGCCGGTGCCGAACTCGCGGTCGATGTGGTCGTCGGCAATGATGGGGATTTTCGCCCGGGGAAACGGGCGCCAGGCATGGCAGCCCACGAGATGACGGTAGCGGTCATCCTCGGGGTGGACCGCCACCGCAGTGTCGCCCATGAGGGTTTCGGGGCGGGTGGTGGCGATTTCCAGGAAGGTGCCGGGGTGCTCGGCCACTTCGTAGCGCATCTTGTAGAGGATGCCCTGCTGCGGCTTCATGATCACTTCCTCGTCAGAAAGCGCCGTCAGGCTAACCGGACACCAGTTGACCATGTAATGCCCACGGTAGATGAAACCGCGGCGGTAAAGCTCGACGAAGGCCTTCAGAACCCGCCGGCTGTATTCCGGGTCCATCGTGAACACCGTCCGCTCCCAGTCGCAGGAGCACCCGAGGCGCTTCAACTGCTCGATAATCAGATCCCCGTGGTGCTCGCGCCATTGCCAGACCCGCTTCAGGAAAGCCTCCCGCCCAAGGTCGTGGCGGGTCTTGCCCTCGGTCCGCCGCAGCTCCCGCTCGACCCGCGTCTGCGTGGCGATGCCGGCATGATCGGTGCCGGGCAACCAAAGCACGCTGTGGCCGGTCATGCGGGCCCGCCGGGCGAGAATGTCTTGGATGGTGTTGTTGAGCACGTGGCCCATGGTCAGCATACCGGTGACATTGGGCGGGGGGATGACGATGCTGTAGGCGGGGCGCTCCGGATCGACCCGGCCCCGGAAACAGCCGCCCGCCACCCACCGGTCGCGCCATTTTTGCTCAACCGCTGCGGGGTCGTAATTCTGCGAAAATCCGGTTGCCTGTGTGCTCGATCCCATGGGAGGAAAAGGGCAGAACCTTGGAGGCGGGCGGTTTGAAGACAAGCGCTTTCCTCCCGACCCCATCCGCCTTTCCTGCTTGCCCGGGCACACTTTCCGCGAAGGTTTGACCCACCGCCTCATGGCCGAACGCCTTCTCAAACACGCCGACCACCGTCTCCCGCTGGGCGACCTCAGCACCAAGGCCCGCCGCCTCGCCGCCTGCAAGCGCTTCCACAAGCTCGAGACGGAGATGATTGCCATGCGCCACCGCGCCGGCGAGTCCGGCCTCACCATCGTCCGGGCCCTCAGTGCGGTCATCGACATCCTCCTCACCCGCCTCTTTGACTTCGCCATCGAGCGCTACGCCGCCGAACACCCCGGCGAGGCGCCCCAAGTCAACCTCGTCGCCATCGGCGGCTACGGCCGCGGCGAGCTCTCCCCCCAGAGCGACCTCGATGCGATGTTTCTTTTCCCCTCCCGCGGACGCGGGCGCGACAAGTTCAAACCCATGGAGGAGATCCTCACCGATGAAATCCTCTACATCCTCTGGGACATGGGCCTGACGGTCGGCCATTCCTTCCGCACCATCGACGAGGCCTTTGAACAGGCCCGGCAGGACATCCAAGTCAAAACCTCCCTCCTCGAAGCCCGCCACGTCGCCGGCCCGCCTTCCCTCTTCGCCACCTTTGAGCAGGCCAACCAAAACTTCATCCAGCGCGACAACCCCAAGGCCTACATCGAGGCCCGGCTCCAGGATCAGGCCGCCCGCCGCGCCAAGCACTCCGACACCGTCTTTCTCCAGGAGCCGGACATCAAAAACGGCGTCGGCGGCCTCCGCGACTACCAGAATATCCTTTGGATGGCCCGCGTGAAACTCGGCATCCGCCGGGTCGAGGATCTCCATGCCCTCAACTACCTCACCGCGGCCGAACTGAAGGAACTGACCCGCGGTTACGAATTCCTCCTTCGCGTCCGCAACGATCTCCACTTCAATTCGCGCCGGGCCACCGATCTGCTCAGCCTCGATGTCCAACCCCGCCTCGCCCATCGCCTGGGCTACGACCAGCGCCAGGTCATCGAGCGCGTCGAGGCCTTCATGCGGGATTACTACAGTCACGCCCGCGCCATCTACCGGATCACCCGCATTCTCGAGCACCGCCTCGCCCTTGCTCCCGCGGAAAACGACAAACCCCGCGTCACTTTTCGGGAGGTCCTCCGCTCCCGCCGGCGCGACAAGGTCAAGCGCCTCGACGGTTTCCTCATCCGCGGCCGCCAGCTTTCCTTCGAAGAGGAGTCCGTCTTCCAAGAGGATCCGGTCCGCCTCATCCGCGTCTTCCGCCATTGCCAGCAGCTCAACCTCCGCCTTGATTTCGAGCTCGAAGCCCTCATCCGTTCCTCCCTCCCGCGCCTCACCCGGCGGATCGTGCGCTCCTCCGAGGCCAACAAGAGCTTTCGCTCCATCCTCCAGACCAGCGGCTCCGTCTTTCCCACCCTTTCCTCGATGCATGAGTGCGGGGTGCTCGGCAAATTCGTGCCCGAGTGGGACAAGCTCACCTGCCTTGTGCAGCATGAGTTTTACCACCGCTACACGGCCGATGTGCACACCCTCAACACCATCCGCGAACTCGATCTCGTCTTCACCAGCTCCGAGCCCCTCTACGTCAAATACCGCGAGATCCTCCACGAAACCTCCATCCCCAATCTCCTCTACCTCATCCTCCTCCTCCACGACATCGGCAAAGCCCGCGGCATCGACAACCATTGCCAGGCCGGCGTCACCATCGCCCGCCCCATCCTCCGCCGCCTCGAGATCAGTCCCGCCCACCAAGAGAAAATTCTCTTCCTCATCAAAAACCATCTCGAAATGGCACGCTTCTGGCAGAGATACGACCTCGATGATCCCCGCTCCACCGAGGCCTTTGCCGAACTCGTGGAAGATCCCGAGAAACTCCGGCTGCTCGCCGTGCACACGTTCTGCGACTCCCGCGGCACCGCCGCCAGCCTCTGGAACAGCTACAAGGACACCCTCCACACCTCGCTCTTCCGCAATACCCTCGCCCACTTCGAAAGCGGCCCCCCCGGCCCCGGCGGCGATGCCGCCCAACTCGAGATGATCAAAAACGATCTCCTGTCGCGCAAAATCCCCGGGGTCAGCGAAGAAGAGGTGCTCGCCCATTTCAACCTTTTGCCCGAGCGCTACTTCATCCACACCGGCAACGAGGAGATCATCCTTCACCTCCAGATGGTCAACCGCCTCCTCAAGTCCATCAATCAGGCCGACACCGTCGGCAGCCTCCGCCCCGTCATTGACTGGGTCGACGACCTCAACCGCAGCATCACCGCCGTCGATATCGTCACCTGGGACCGCGCCGGCCTCTTCTACCGCCTCGCCGGAGCCTTTTCCGTCGCCGGCCTCAACATCCTCAGCGCCCGCATCATCTCCCGCGCCGACCACATCGCCATCGACACCTTCTACGTGGTCGAGCCGGGGCGCGGCATCGTCCAAAGCCAGAAAGCCCGCGAGGCTTTCGAGGCCAACGTCGAGCAGGCCCTCGTCGCCAACAAGGACCTTTATCCGGAAATCCTCAAACAGGCCAAAAAGCTCCAGGACTCCCTCCTCCGCCCTTCCGGCACCCCCCTGCAAGAGTCGTTTCCCGCCACCGTCCACGTCTACCACGAGTTGTCACTCAAGCGAAATATCGTCGAGATCCAGGCCTGCGATCAGATCGGCCTCCTCTACCTGCTCTCCAAGACCATCTACGACCACGGATTCGACATTACCTTCGCCCGCATCAACACCGAGCGCGGCGTCGCCATCGACACCTTCTATATCGAAAGCACCCAGCCCGAGGACGAGAGCGAGGAAACCGCTCGTCTCCTCGAGCTTCGCGAAGCTCTCACCCGTATCATCTCACCGGATACCGCCCAGGCCGTCCACTATTAACCCCCCGGCGGCCTCCCCGCAAAAGCCGGCCGAGCCTCCGCCCGCCCCAAGAGTAATCCCCCATGCCGACGTCCCGCTTTCGCGTTCTCACCTCCCTCTTCCTTTTCTTCGCCGTCCTCCCCACCCTCCCCGCCCAAGAGGTCCAGCACCACGGGCTCGTCTTCGAAGCCTGGGCCGGAGACGCTTTCTTCGATGGCTACCGCCTCGAAGATTACACTCAGAAGTGGGACTTCCCCGCCGAGGTCAACCGCCGCCACGGCGGCATCCCCGTCAATCCCAAGGCCATCCGCTGGGGCCGGCCCATCGACATGGGCGACGCCCTCCGGCAGTTCTCCATTGAGGAGCCGTTCATCCTCCTCGTCGGCTTCTGGGAACAGCACGGCGACCACAAGCACTTCGTCAAACTGGTCGCTCCCCGTGTCGAACCGGACCTGTGGCGCGCTCTCTGGGCTCCAGTCACCCGCGCCGACCTTGAGGCCCTCGACGCCCTCATCAAGGACCGCTCCCTCGATTACCTTGAAGCCCGGCGACTCGCCCTCGAGATGAAAAACCAGCCCCCTTTCACCGAGGCAGTCATCCAGGTCAACCCGAAGATCGACGCCCACGGCCAGCGCCGCCTCCAGTGCAGCATCCGCTTCCGCGATTTCTTCGGCCACCTCGCCCCCGGGGTCGATCCGGAGCCCGAAGCGTCCCCCACACTCTGGGGGCAGCCCGGCCCCGCCCCCATCCTCTCCCCGCCCCGTCGCTTCGGCGATTCAGAGGAGGATGACGAGGCCGACGATGATGAGCCGGAGGCCGAAGCAGCCTCCGCCTCCGAGGAAGCCGCCTGAACCACTCCGGGCCTTCAGCGGTCCGGGAGGGGAAAGTCCGATTCGATCCGCAGGCCCTCGCCCGCCGTTTCCGCCGAGCGGTCGATCGCCTCCAGCACTTCGATCACATGGGCGGCATGCGCCGCGGTCGCCCGGTGAGGCCGCCCGGCCGCAATCGCCTGCGCCAAGTCCTGCACACCTCGTGCGTATTCAACGCCGTCATACGCTGTCTCAGGCAGCGGCACCCGCTCGGGTGATTTGCCAGGCACGATTTTATCCACCGTGGCGTTGAATTTGAAGGAACTCCCCAGGATCAGGCTGCCGGCATCGCCGTGGAACTCCACCGCGCTCCCCTGCCGGGAAAGGTTGTTGTAAAAGTTGCACGACAGCCGTGCCCCCGCGCCGCCCCCAAAGTCGAGCAGGGCGACATAAAAATCCGGCCGCGCGAGGGTGAAGGGGCTGCCGTCTTTCGCCGTCCGCTCCGGCATCACCACCCGGCTCATCGCAGTCACCCCGCGCACCGGCCCGAGCAGGGCCGTCAACAGGGTCAGGGGATAAATGCCCACGTCCCAGAGCACACCGACGTCGTAGAAGGGTACCGGGTTCGGGTGCCAGCTTTCGATCCGGCCGTGGTTGATTTCCGCATACACTTGACGGACTTGGCCCAGCTCGCCCGACATCAGCACCGCCGCCGCCGCCTGTTGCGCCTCCCCCATCCAAGTGATCGGCGCCGAGGAAAACCGGCATCCTTGTTCTTCCGCCAACGCCACCAGCCGCCGCGCCGCCGCATAACTCAGCGCAAGCGGCTTCTCCGTGTGCACGTGCTTGCCCGCCCGCAGGCATTGCTCGATGACCTCCTCGTGGGCATGGTGGATGGTGAGGTTGACCACCAGCTCGACGGCGGAGTCGGCCAGCACCTCCTCCAGCGAGGCATAGGCCCGCCCGCCGAACTCTTTCGCAAACGCCGACGCCCGGGAGGCGTCCAAGTCGGAGAAGCCGAGCAGCTCGACTTCAGGATATCCTTTGATGGAGGCGGCATACGTTTTGGCGATGTTGCCGCATCCGACGATAACGGTGGCAAGGGGCATGGGCACCGAGCAAAACCGGCACCCGCTCCCCCGGCAAGCCCATCTCGTCCGCCGCCTCTACCAACCCTCCGGCTTTTTCTCCGCCGCGGCCAACTCCGCCTCCAAGAGGGCCTGCTGCCGCTCCAGGAAGGCCCGGTGCTCGGCATTGCGCTCCCGCTCCAGGGTGTCCTCCGGTTCCAAGCGGTGAACCCAGGCAAAGTTCGCATGCCGCCAGCCCAGCCTCCCGTCCCGCACGTCATAAACCGTGTAGCCCGGCTCAAACCCCCGCCAATTGCCGCCCCACCAGGCCGCGCTCACCGCCGGTGAGGTCAGGTACCAGACGCCGTTGAAGCGGAATTCCTCCGGCTTGTGAATGTGCCCCTGCAGCAGAGCTTGTACGCCATGCCGCTCCAGCACGTGGCGCAGTTCCACCCCATCAGTCAAGACATGCCCGTGCATCGAGGGTAGCTCGCGGTCACCTCGAATTTGTCCCAAATGACTGAATACGGGGATGTGCGTCACCGCCACCGTCGGCATCCCGTGGTGAGCTGCCAGATCACCCGCCAGCCACTCCAACTGTTCCCGCCCGATCCGCCCGACATAGCCCGGACCATGGGGCGCCTCCACCGGGAAGATGCTGTCCAGGACCACGAAGTGCCAGCCGCGGTGGTTGAAGCTGTAGTGGCTCCGCTCCATCCCGAGCCGCTCCATGATGAAGCCTTTCCCGATGTCGGGGTCGTCGGGCGGCACTTTCCGCCGGGCCGAAAGGCCCAGTGCATCATGATTTCCGATACAATGATGGACCGGCATCTCCAGCCGCTCGGAGATCTCCCGGAAGAGGGCGATCTGGTCCTCGAATTCCTCTTTGGCGGTATACAGACCGTCGAAGGGGCCGTCCCCGCCCATGAGGACGAAGGCGGGGCGCGGCCGCAGGGCGTTGACCGCTTCCACGCAGCGGGCATAGCCGTCATGCCCCCGGCGGGCCCGCCGCACGTGCATGTCGGTCAGGTGCACAAAGGAGAAGTCCCCCTCGCCTCCGTTTCCGGGCGTCGTCTCCGCCCCCAAACGCCACGTGCCCAGCAGACCGGCGCCGGCCCCGCCCACCGCCAAGGTGCGCAGAAACCGGCGGCGTCCGCTTGGTTTCCTTTCACTCATCCCCCCAGTTTTCCCAATTGTCCGCCTCACGCAACCCCCGGCCTCACCGGCGGGCCTTCCCTTCCTTCACCAGCCACCGCGCGGTCCGGTCATCCGTCACCAAGTGGGTCAGCCACCCGCCCCGCAGCGCCCCGAGGATCGCCTTCCGCTTGACCGTGCCGCCCGCCAAGGCCACCCGCCGCGGCACCGAACGCAACTGCTCCAGTGACAAGGCACAGATCCGCTCCTTCCACGCCCCCTCCACCGGCACTCCTTCCCGGTCGAAAAACCCCAGGCAAACATCACCCACCGCCCCCTGCTTCCGCAGCCAGGCCAGCTCCTCCTCACCGAGGATGTTGCCGCTCTTGGAGATCAGGTCGGAGGGCTGCAGCGCCCCGATCCCCACCAGCGCCAAGGTCAGCTTGGGGAACAAGTCCATTGTCGCCCGAGTGTAGGGGTCTTTTAAATACGCCGCCCGCAGCTCGGGGCTCGCCGCCACCCCGGGCGCACTCAAGAAGTGAGCCTCCGCTCCCAGCAGCGACGAAAGCCGGGCCGTCAGGTGGTTGGCGTGCACCTCCGCCGCAGGATTGCCCACCCCGCCCAAAATCTGCACCACCCGGATGCCCGGACGCTCCCGCAGAGGATGCATCGCCCGCACCAGCTCCAGCAGGCTCCGACTCCACGAGGAGAGGCCGACCACTTCCCCGGGCCGCAGCAAGGCTTCCACCAGCGCCACCCCCGCCCCGCCCAGCGCCGGCTCCACCCCGCCGTCCCTCCCCCCGCTGTCCGCCACCACCGCCCCCTCCAGGCCATGGAGCCGGCACAGGCGCTCCTCCAGCTCCGGAAAACAGCCCGCCGGCGGCACC